>CAYVFB010000026.1:0-36410 GCA_964450305.1 uncultured Ruminiclostridium sp. | reverse complement strand
GACCTCGGCAATGGGCTCTAAACGACATACCCCAATGCAGCCGGTCATAGTGACATTTACATTTTGTATATTCCTTTTATTCAGCTCTTCAACGAAAGTATTCATGACAGGCCTTGCCCCTGCTGCAATACCGCAGGTTGCCATGCCTACCACCACACGGATCTTGTCCGAGTTATCACGAAGATTGATTTCCTTCAGCGCTTTGTCTCTTATCGCTTCCAATTCAGCCAGTGATTTCATTGAGTACACCTCCAAATATTTCTTTCATACCTTCCTGAATGCTTTGCCCTATCCATTGAGTGATATCAGGGCTACAGATGGGAACGCCATTCAGTACTTTTTTAATTTCCATTGTTTTTAATTCATACTTGTTTATTTCATTGCTAAAAAGAATTTCGAAGTCCAATTCAGGATGAGCCTGAATCAAAACCTTCATCGTCTCTTCCATGTCACCCGCAGGGATTCTGTCGATACTGTCTGCAACAAATTCTGCCGTTACTGTTGTCCCTTTTCCCTCTTGTGAACTGATTGCGAGGCTTCCGCCTGTCATTTCAGCGGAAAGCTTTAACAGTGGCAGCCCCATACCAACCTTTCGGGTGGTTCTGGTGGTGGTGAAAGGGTCGGTGACCTTTTCGAGCATTTCCTGCCCCATGCCGCAGCCGTTGTCGGTGATGATAAAACGAAGCCTTCCTTGATGGTATTCCAGGTGAATCCGAACCAATGTTGCCGCAGCCTTTATTGAGTTTTGGGCGATATCCAGCAGGTGCAGCGACAGGTCTTTCATCCCTTGTTGCGGTATTGCGCGATAATCCGGGGAATATCGTCGGCAACCAGCCTGCCGTATACATCATCGTTTATCATGATAACAGGAGCCAAACCACAGGCACCAATGCAGCGGCATGCTTCCAGTGAAAACAGACCGTCGTCGGTAGTGCCGTCTTCCTTAAGCCCGAGCTCCTCTTTCAGCTTGTCATAAATTTGACCTGAGCCCTTTACATAACATGCTGTGCCAAGGCAAACCTGAACCTTGTATTTGCCCTTTGGTACCAGAGAGAATTGGGTATAAAAAGTAACGACCCCGTAAATTTCTGCCAGCGAAACACCCAACCCTTCTGAAACCTTCTTCTGAACCTGTATCGGCAAATACCCGTACAGCTCCTGTGCTTCGTGCAAAACCGGAATCAGAGCACCCTTTGTGCCCTTATGCTTTTCAATAATGGTTTGAAGTTCCTGCATCTTTGGATCAACGCAGGTGCTATTGCATTGACAGCTCATAGAATAACCCCCAGTCTACATAGCAGTTGTTTTTCAGTGTGCAACTTGTTATAAATTTAACAAAACAACTTTGTTAATATTATAACAAATATAGTTCTATAAATCAACTATGTCAGAAAATTTTTTATGCATGTTGTAACCCTTGTTTTTCAATGGTTTGACTGATGTTAACATAAATTCACACGGTATTTTGTATACACAATACCAAGGGCGGGGCCCAGGTCCCTTGGCTCGATTGAGCCGAGGGACCTGTCCCCTCTGGTTCCTCCGGGTGATTAATTTGCCGTACGCTCGGCCAGTTTATCATCCAGTTTCTTACGTGTGACTCTGAGACCTTTGTAGCTTTCGTCGTCCAGCTGTCTTTTACGAACCATCATGCCGGTATATTGACCATTTTTAAAAGCGTAAAAATACACATCATCCTCGTCGGGTACCATCTCAACCTTAATCTCCTCACCCGTGGTCAAGGTGAACACCACTGTTACCTCTGGGTTTTGCAGCACTGGAGTAGCTTCCAGATTCAGTTTATTGACATAGAAGCCAATGGCACCCTGATAATACTTCTTGAATGCCGATACATAATCTTCATCTTCTTTTCCGGTTAATTCAGTACCATTATAGTTATAAACACTAAGCTCGTCGTCTTCCTGGTTAACCTGCATATTTGTGATATCGGTTCTTCCGTCAAAGGTTACGACCAGTTTACTGACCTCCTTGATGTTCTGCAGGTGGATAAAGGAAGTCACAAGCTCTTCTATGGGTTTATCAAGGAAGGTAAAGCTGTTATCATCAATGGTAACTACAGTATCGCTGCCATTCATGATGGCATAGTACGCGTTTGCCGTGGGGTTCTTAGTACCCAGTGACAGCGTGTATTTCCGGCCATCCAGGGTATAATCAAAAATATAGGACGGATTTGCCAGGCCGTATTTCTCCAGGTCAGTTACGTTATCTTCGACATACTCGTTAATGGTGACAGTCGCCAGAGAACCAGCTATGGCATACAGGTTCTCATATCTGGCTTCGGTACGTATCGGGGAGGTGATCCACCATTTCTGATCGCCCAGCGTTGAATCAAAAAGCTTCTCACCCTTGCGCGTATAGGTTATTGCCGTAACATCCTGAGGGGTATAGGCTTTGTCATAAAATTCCTTCATCATCAACTGAAACTTCGTCTGCAGGAATTTTGAAACCTCATAGGTACCTACGGTGTATACCTTGGATTCATTTTCCTTCTTCACATAGTAGGCCCCACCAGTTACCGTCTCGTTGCCAATATGAAGAATATAATTTGTGCCATCCTTCATTTTAAAGGTAAGCTTCACCGGGTTATTCAGGCCGTACATGGCCAGATCAGCAGGGTTCTCTTCGATAAGCCTGGTGGCCTTCAGCGTATTGGCATTCCATGCGATGCTGTCAATGGCACTGGAGTTCACCCTCATATCCGCGGGTTGGACTGCCTGCCAGACTTTCCTGTCTACCAGATTGGTGGTCTGTGTCCCATCTTCATTGTTAACGACTTCCTCAACCTGCGCCATCACATATTGGAAAACCATAGCATCCTGCTTGTTCTCTATTTCTATTTCCGTCACATCATCCTTGACAAAGTCAAAGATCTGGATGATGTCGCTGGCAGGCGAGTTATCCGTCACTTCCGGTTCGGGGTCGGGCAGGTTTGTGACAATCAGCAGTCCTCCCACAAGAACCACTAAAACAATTGCAGGAATCAGCAGTTTCTTAAACTTACTCACAGGTGACGCCTCCTTAACCAGATAAACACACCTACACCAAAAATAATCAATGGAATCACGACGATAAGCACAATAGGCACTAAGATCATGGTCTGCTGGGTGACCCCTTCAAGCATTGGTACGGAGTATGTCTTGGCGGCAATAAAGATGTCCGTTTCCTTGTTTTCCATCCAGTTCAAAGCGTTTAAGACGAAGGTTTCGCCCGTTGCACCAAAGGAATCTTTACCATTGTTTGTGACAAATAATGCATTTCCTATGACGACCGCCTTGCTCGGTTTATTCCCGCCCTTGTTTTCAGCGGCAACTGCAATATTGAACGGACCTTTGGTATTCTGTGCATCCGCATTCAGAGCTTGGCTTTCAGCTTCGGCTGATGTGGTCAGCAACGGTGTGCAGGTGATCCATTCCTTCTGATTCTGAAGAATCGGAATGCTTCTTGTGAATGCCATGGTCATGATGAAGGAGTCTGGATCCAGATTGGCATTGATGTCATTGTTTTCAACGTAGGGCATGAAGACGACTGGTTCGTTAAAGGAATAACGGTTGGCAGCCATTTCAAAAACAATATCATAGCCCAGTCCAATATTGTATCTTGTCAGAAATGTTTCAAAATTGGGCATTGGTGTATTCAGTTCCAACGGATCAAACATCAGGAGTGCGTTTCCACCATTTTCCACATAATTCGATAATTTGTCCATTTCCTGAACCGATAAATCCATTTGCGGGCTTGTGACCATGACGATCGATGCGTCTGCCGGAACATTCTCCTGGGATGACAGAACTAAAGGCTTCATATCATAGCCGTGCCGCTCGATACTGAGCTTTAGTTCGGAATAGTCGGTACTCATATCTCCCTCGCCATGGCCCTGGGTATAATATATCACCGGGATTTCATCGGCAGACACATACCGGATGGCTCCGGTAAATGCATATTCTGCATTCAGACCTGAGATATTCATCTGATAGTTCTGATCCGTTGTTTGTTCGATGAGATCATAAGCAGACAAGACCTTTGTCCGTCTATCGCTCTTTACAACAAAATTATACTTTTGAACACCCAGAACGCCATTCGGATCGAGTTCGTTTTGAATATAGGCAACCTCTTTATCCGGATCGACATAGCGGATATGAATCTTGTTGCTCTTGAGTTCGTATTGCTTTACGAATTCAACAATCTGATCATAATATTGATCCGACTGGTTTTCATCAAACAAGCCGATTATTTCAATATCCTGTGTCAATGCCTTCAGCACTTCATCCGTTTGTTCACCAATGCTATACAGCTTCTGGCTGGTGAGGTCAATTTTCAGCCTGTCCCGGATTTGCGTGGCCCCGACGATTGCATTGAGAATCACCACCGCTGCAATGATAATGGTCGTTAGTGCAACGGAGTATGAGCCAAATTTCAAGCTTCTTTTATTTAAAAATTCATTTTTCATCTTCATCACCCCTGACTCCAACGTCTTTTATCGATCACTCTTGTTGTTAAGAATAAGAACACTGCGGTAAAGCTAAGATAATATATGATGGAGGTAAAATCCAGAATGCCCATATTCATGTCCTGGTAACGGGACATCAAAGAGAACGCATCCAGTATTTTAGCGATAATACCACTCGTTAAGGAGGTAATTATATCGAGCAGATTGATAAAAAGAAGAATCGCAAAGCTGATGAGCGCTGCAACGATCTGGTTTTCTGTGAGCGATGATGCAAAAATACCCACTGAAATGAAAGATGCCCCGATCAGTATAAAGGAAAGATATCCACCGATCAGCATGGGGACTTCGGGCTTTCCTCCCAGGATTAACAATACAATCAGGTATATCAAGGTAGAGGCAAACATCACCAGGAAAACGGTGAAGGCTGCAAGAAACTTGCCAACAACAATTTGTGAAATACTTGCCGGAGAAGTGACCAACAGAACTTCGGTGCCATTTTTCCGGTCTTCAGTTAAAAGACGCATGGTTAATATGGGTATGATAACGGTGAACAGAAAAATGAAATTTTGAAACAGTGAGTTCAATTCGGCACGGCCATATGACACGGTACCAAATGTGAAATAAAAGGATGCAATCAGGAAAAACAGCCCAATCAACACATACGCAATTGGCTGATAAAAATACGCCTGTACTTCGCGTTTCCAAATAGCCCGCATGTCAGTTTACCTCCTTTTCTTCGGTTGTCAGCTGAAGGAAGATATCTTCAAGCGACAAGCCCAATGACTTCAGTTCCAGGATTGGGTACCCGGCTTCGGCAAGACGGTTGAAAATGGGCTTGCGCACGTCCAGATCCTTGTCCGATTCAATGATATAACTGTATTCGTCCTCTTTCAGCTTGTTATTGGTTTCAATATATTTCACGCCGTAGATCTGTTGCAGCATTTCATTGACTTTCTTTTCAGGGCCGGCAATGGTCATTGTGAACCGAGTGAAATCTCCCAGGCTTTTGGACAATTGTTCCGGGGTGTCGATGGCAACAATTTTTCCCTTGTTGATAATGACAACCCTTTCACACACTGCGCTCACCTCGGGAAGGATATGGGAACTGAGGATGATGGTGTGGTTTTTCCCAAGTGCCTTGATCAACTTTCGAATTTCAATGATCTGTTTCGGGTCCAGGCCAACGGTAGGTTCGTCCAGGACAAGAACATCGGGGGTTCCGATAAGCGCCTGGGCCAAGCCCACTCTTTGACGATATCCCTTGGAAAGATTGCGGATGAGCCGGTGCTGCACATGGGTGATCTTCACCAGCTCCATGATGTCATTTTTTTGCCCCTTCCAGGATACCTTGTCCACTTCCTTTAAAGCAGCACAGAAATCGAGAAAATCCATAACGGTCATATCCACATATAGCGGCGGCTGCTCGGGTAAATAACCAATCTTCCTTTTTACTTCCCGGGGCTGTTCCATAACATCAAGGCCATCCACCTTTACCACCCCTGAAGTGGAAGGAATATACCCTGTTAAGATGTTCATTGTCGTGGATTTCCCGGCCCCGTTCGGCCCCAGGAAGCCCAGGATTTCTCCTTTGTTGACCGTAAAACTCACATCTTCAATCGCTTTTATTTCTCCATAATGTTTCGTGAGGTTTTGAATCTCTATCATCATGTTCCTCCGTTCTACCACAAATACCTTTTGTGGCGGTCATTTCCCTTTAACCCTGCAGGTTCTTTGCAGTCTATTTCATTATGCAGTATGCATTTGAACAAAATATGAACAAATTGTAAAGATAGCGCATTGGTTATCTCATAGAATATCCAGCCACAAAACGAATTATTTCCCAACTGTTCAGTGTAAGGATTCACTATACAAGCAGAGCATAAAACCATTACAGGGTTCACCGGGGTATTTCCCACAGTACAGGGGCAACATCCTTGAAGCGCAGGCGTTTCAGGTGTTTGCGCCGAATACGGCATTGACACCTTTACCCATACAATTTAAAATTAAAACAGGTTCTATCATGAAGTTACAAATTCCACCAAACAAGGGGGACACGAAAGATGACAATTCTTAAAAATGCACGCAAGAACCT
Source organism: uncultured Ruminiclostridium sp. (assembly GCA_964450305.1). GTDB lineage: Bacteria > Bacillota > Clostridia > DSM-8532 > DSM-8532 > JAAYJG01. The sequence continues at coordinate 29,853 of CAYVFB010000026.1, read as the reverse complement.
GTATGAAGCCATAGAATCGTGTAAGATGGAAGAGATTCTGAATGCCAGCAGGAAACTGGACGAACTGATTGTCAATCAGATGTACCGACAATATGGCAAAAAGAAGGAAGAGGTCGCGTAACTACAAAGTACGCTTCCGATGAACCTTTTACCTGCTTCAAAAAGCTGGTTAAGGCTTCTGCAAGAGCCCTGGCACCTGAAAAACCTGCAATTTAAAACGCGTTCACAGGTGTATACCTGAGAACGCGCTTTTTTTATCGATTGGTTTTGGTGGAGTGTTCTTTTACACGCTGTTAATGAACCGTTCAATTCTCTTCATCGCTTCCATCAGGTTTTCCATGGAGGTGGCGTAGGTGGCGCGGACAAACCCTTCACCACAGTCACCAAAGGCGCTTCCTGGAACGGTGAGTACTTTCTCGGTCATCAGAAGACGTTCACAGAATTCGTCGGAGGTTAGCCCCGTCTTACGGATATCCGGAAATACATAAAACGCTCCGAAGGGTTCAAAGCAGTCCAAACCCATTTTACGCAAGCTGTTCAATACAAACCTTCTGCGTCGGTTATATTCCGTCACCATCATCTTCACCTCTTCATCGCCGTTGCGCAAAGCCTCGATGGCAGCGTACTGGGCAGTGGTAGGCGCACACATGATGGCATATTGATGGATTTTTTTCATTTCACTGATGATGTCCCGGTTCCCGCAGGCATAACCAATTCTCCAGCCAGTCATAGCATAGGCCTTTGACAGCCCGTTGACAACAATGGTTCTGTCCTTCATGGCGTCAAAATTGGCAATGGAAACGTGTTGCCCGACATAGGTGAGTTCTGCGTATAGCTCATCTGAAATAATGATGATGTCTTTGTCTTTCAGGAAATCGACAATTTCAACATAATCATCATATTCCATGATCGCGCCGGTAGGATTATTGGGAAAAGCGATGACCAGGATTTTCGTCCTGGGGGTGACAAGAGGCTCTAAATCAGCCCGCTTCAGGCGAAATTGGTTTTCAGCCTTCAGGTTCAGCGGCACCGGCACCGCCCCTGCAAACAGGGTACAGCCCTTATATGCCACAAATGACGGCTCGGGTATGATCACTTCATCCCCGGGCGAAACCAGGGCTCTGATGGCCAGATCGATGGCTTCGCTGCCGCCGACGGTTACCAGAACTTCATTTTCAAAGGAATACTCCAGCTTGAAGCGCCTTTGCATATAATGGCATATTTCTTTGCGCAGCTCGATGGCGCCCGCATTGGAAGAATAATTTGTATATCCTTTTTCCAGGGAATAGATGCCTTCTTCGCGAATGCACCAGGGGGTTACAAAATCGGGCTCGCCTATCCCCAGGGAAATGGCATCTTTCATTTCATTGAGCAAGTCAAAATACTTCCGGATGCCTGACGGAGGAATCGCTTTGATATGAGGGGCTATCATTTTTTGTATGTTCATAAAACTATAGCCTCTCTGTTATCTTTATATTTCTGTTCAAAGGGGACACCTTTCTCCTTGTACTTTTTAAGAACAAAGTGAGTGGCTGTGCTTAAAACCGATTCAATGGGCGCGAGCTTTTCTGCCACGAAAAGGGCTACTTCCTTCATGGATTTCCCTTCCACGGCAACGAACAGGTCAAACCCCCCGGACATCAGGCTGCAGCTTTTTACCTGCGGATACTGATAGATCCTTTCGGCCACCTTGTCAAAGCCCTGACCGCGCTGTGGGGTAACCTTCACTTCGATATACGCCATGACGACATCTTCCCCGGTTTTCTCCCAATCGACCAGGGCGGGGTATCCCAGGACAATATTCTTATTCTCCAGTTCTTTTACAACCTGGGCGACCTCTTCTTCGGATTTATCGAGCATCACCGCAATTTGTTCGTTGGTGAGGCGGCTGTTTTCAGCAAGGATGTGTAAAATTTCGTTTTCCATACTACCTCCGGTTATAGCTTTATTCCGGGGAAAGGCTGTTAACAGCTTAATTTTCCTCGGAAGCAGCTGCAGTTTCCTGTATATAGGTTTCTTCGTTTTTTTCAATGTTGGTTACAGTCTCATCGATCTGTTGCTCGTACTTTGAAAGGATATCGGTTATCTTGTCCTTCAGGCCTTTCAGTTCCCGTTTGATATCCACAATCTTTTCTCTTTCAATTTCAAGCACCTGATCCAGATGTTTTTTCTCTTGCAAAGCCTTCTCCTTCGCTTCGGACATCATTGTTTCGGCCTTTTCCTGGGCTTGCAGCAGAACGCCGGCAATTTTTTCTTTTTCTTTCATGACCTTTTCTGCTTCCTGCCAGTTCTCTTCATATTTTGCCTTCAATTCCTTCACCTGAGCTTTCAGGTTGGAATTCTCATCATCCTTTTCTTTCAGCCTCTGGTCAAATTCACGGATGATTCTTTCAATATATGCATTGACATCTGCTTTATTGAACCCAAAAGTTGAAGTTCCAAATTTCTTTTCACCAGCCACAATAAATTCCCCCTTCACAATATATGCTTTGACTTCCATATAAGTTATTTATCGGCACTATCTAAAAGATTTTTATCTTTATCACGATTTTTCGATAGTTATACGTGCATTTGAACTTATTTTAGTATATAGTAAAAAGAACCCGTTTTCAATACACTCTGAATGGGAGTTTATTTTCACGGCTTTTACGAATAATAGTATAAAGAATTTAGTAAGAATATATTTGGGTATATAATTCATAGTGTCTGGTTTTTATTTCATTTTATCTATAAAAGCAAGTATAGAAGAAGGTTAGAAAGGAAGGACAATATATGTATATCCTTGGAAAAATCAAAGTGACCACCGAGCTTCCGCCTGAGTTGTCAAGGCTGAAGGATCTGGCTTATAACATGTGGTGGTCCTGGAACAATGAGGCCATTGATCTTTATCGGGCCATTGATCTGGCATTGTGGGAAAAGCTGCATAAAAACCCCGTACGTTTTCTGCAGGAAGTGAACCACAATAAGCTTCAGGAAAAGCTGGCCGATTCATCTTTCATGGCGCAATACAACAAGGTTGTTGAATGCTTTGACCATTATATGTCCGCAGATCAGGGCACCTGGTTCCAAACCAATTATCCTGACAAGCAACAGGAACATATCGTCTATTTTTCGGCAGAATACGGTTTGCATGAGGTGCTCCCTATTTATTCGGGAGGGTTGGGGGTTCTGTCCGGTGATCACTGCAAAACCGCCAGCGACCTCGGGCTTCCCTTTACCGCCATTGGCCTGTTTTACAAGCAAGGCTATTTCAGCCAGCGAATAAACAGGGAAGGTTGGCAGGAGACCAACTTCTCAGCATTAAACATTTCTCAGCTGCCTGTAACGCCTGTATTGACACAGGATCAAAAGCCTCTGATCATTCATTTTAATATGCCTGGCAGGGTGGTGTATGCTAAGGTATGGAAGGTTGCCATAGGCCGCATCAACCTGTATTCATTGGACACCGATGTTCCGGAAAACAACCAGTATGACCGCGGGCTTACCGCAAGGCTGTATGGAGGGGATAAAGAGACCCGCATTCAGCAGGAAATCCTTTTGGGTATCGGCGGCATTAAAATGCTGGACGCGTTAGGCATTCATGGCACGGTTTTCCATATGAACGAGGGCCATTCCGCCTTTATGGGGCTGGAGCTTTGCAGGAAGCTGATCTCCGAGAAAAACCTCACCTTTGAACAAGCCCGTGAGTTCGTCATTTCTTCTTCAGTATTCACAACACACACACCCGTCCCTGCCGGTAACGATGTTTTCCCCATAGAAATGATTGACCGGTATTTTGGAGACTACTGGAACCAGCTTCGACTGCAGCGGCATGAGTTTTTAAGCCTTGGTATCAAGCCCGGCGATCAGAACAACTTTAATATGACGGTTCTTGCGCTGAACCTTTCCGGCAAGAGAAACGGGGTCAGTGAGCTGCACGGGGCGGTATCCCGGAACATATACAGCAATATCTGGCCTGGAACGCCTGAGGACGATGTCCCCATCACCCATATAACCAATGGTATTCACACAATGACATGGCTGTCGCCAAACTTAAAATACCTGTATGACCGATACCTGCCGGAAGACTGGAAAGAAAGGCTTTACGATCCCAAGGTTTGGGAGAATGTTCAGAAGATTCCCGACGAGGATCTGTGGAGCGTTCACACAATTTTGAAAACAAAAATGATCAAATTCGTTCGAGAACGCCTGAAGGCCCAATATCAGGCTAATGGTGTTCCTGTACATGAAGTGAATGAGCTTGACAGGCAGCTGGATCCAAACACCTTTACCATCGGTTTTGCCAGACGTTTTGCCACCTATAAACGGGCAAACCTGATTTTCAGAGATATGGCCAGGGTTGAAAGGCTTTTAAACCGCAAGGACATGCCGGTTCAGATCATCTTTGCCGGCAAGGCGCACCCGGCAGACCGCCCCGCCCACGAGGTGATCAAGCATATCCATGATATCGCCCGCAGCGAAGGCTTCCGCGGAAAGGTTTTCCTGGTGGAAAACTATAATATGACCCTTGCCAGAAACCTGGTTCAGGGTGTGGACATTTGGCTGAATAACCCAAGGCGTCCTCTGGAAGCCAGCGGAACCAGCGGCCAGAAGGTCTGTATCAACGGGATCATCAACTGCAGCATTTTTGACGGTTGGTGGTGCGAGGGCTTCCAGGGAAACAATGGATGGGTTATCGGCGACGATACACCTTATGATAACGAGCAGTACCAGGATGACGCCGACAGCCAGTCTCTGTACTCGCTGCTGGAAAAGCAGATCATTCCCATGTTCTATGAAAGGGATGCCGCGGGGATACCAAGAGAATGGGTTAAAATGATGAAAATGTCCATACAAACCCTCACACCAGCCTTCAGCACACACCGGATGCTGCAGGATTATACCCGGAATTTCTATGTTCCGTGTATTGACAGGGTTCGAAGGGTTCATGAAACAGATTATGAGCTGGTACGCAATTTGTCCTCCTGGAAGCAGCATATTGCACGGAGCTGGACCCAGGTTAGAATTCTGCCCGATAGGGATGGCTTAACTTTGACCGAGCAAAATACCAAATCAGGAGAAACTCTGGCCGTTTCCACGGATGTTCAGCTTGGCGAACTGTCTCCCTCCGATGTGGCTGTTGAATTGTTTTATGGCCCCATAACCGCAGGAGAGATCCGTCATGGTGAAGGGGTGGAAATGGCAGTTTCAGCACAGCTTGATTCTTCGACCTATAAGTATACGGCATCGCTGAAGATCATTGACGGAGGAGAATACGGCTACACCTTCCGTATTTATCCCAAGCATGAGTATTTATTCAACCAGTTTGACATGCCATTTATGAAGTGGGCGAACGGGTAATAAAAAGGGGGACACACCGACAAAGGCGTGTCCCTTTTCTTGCTGGTTCTTGCGGAGTGTTCCGTCAAAGGGGGCTGAATGTCTCCCTTTGATGGGTAAAGAAAAAGGGGACTGAGTCCCCTATTTCTAAGCCGTTACCATCTTTTCGTTGTGAAGCTTTAGCTTGTCTACTGCATCTTCACGCATTTTATACTTCATGATCTTCCCTGCTGCGTTCATTGGGAACTCTGTAACAAAGTCCACATATCTGGGCGTTTTATGCTTGGCCATGCGGGAACGGCAGTATTCTTTTACTTCCTCTTCGGTCAGAACTTCCCCATCCTTCACGATGATGCAGGCCATGATCTCTTCCCCATATTGCTTGTCGGGAACACCAATCACCTGTACGTCCTTCACTTTCGGATGGGTATAGAGGAAGTCTTCAATTTCCTTGGGATAAATGTTTTCACCACCGCGGATAATCATGTCCTTGATGCGACCGGTGATTTTGTAGTTGCCTTGTGCATCTCTGCGGGCGAGGTCCCCGGTGTGCAGCCAGCCGTCCTTGTCAATGGCGGCGGCTGTTGCTTCGGGCATTTTATAATAACCCTTCATGATGTTATAACCCCTGGCAACAAACTCACCATCACAATTATCGGGTAGATCCTTTCCGGTTTCCGGGTCAACGATCTTACATTCCACACCAGGAAGGGCACGACCCACCGTGTTCACCCTCACCTCCACCGGATCGTCGGTGCGGCTTTGGGTGCAGCCCGGTGAGGACTCGGTCTGACCAAACACAATGGTAATCTCACTCATGTTCATTTTATCCACAACATCCTGCATTACCTTTACGGGGCAAGGGCTGCCCGCCATGATACCGGTGCGCATATAGGAAAAATCAGTCTTCACGAAATCTTCATGGGCCAGCATGGCGATAAACATGGTGGGAACGCCATGACAGGCAGTGATCTTTTCCTGATTGATACAAGCCAGAGAATTGCGCGGCGAGAAATAGGGTATCGGGCTCATGGTTGTGCCGTGTGTCATGGCCGCGGTCATTGCCAGAACCATGCCGAAGCAATGGAACATGGGCACATGGATCATCAGCCGATCGGCGGTTGAGAAGTCCATGCAGTCGCCAATGCATTTGCCGTTGTTTACCACATTATAGTGGGTCAGCATGACGCCTTTCGGGAAACCAGTGGTTCCTGAAGTGTATTGCATGTTGCAGACATCGTTTTTACTCATGGATGCCATTCTGCGGTAAACCTCAGCCACTGGAACCTTTTCAGAGTATGACATGGCCTCATCCCATGTCAGGCAGCCTTTTTGCCTGGAATCAACGGTGATGATGTTGCGCAGGAAGGGTAGACGCTTCATATGCAGCGGCTCGCCAGCCTTTGCAGTTTCAAGCTCGGGGCAGATTTCATGGATGATACCCACATAGTCGGAGTCCTTATAACCATCGATCATCACCAGCGTATGGGTATCGGACTGACGCAGCAGATATTCCGCCTCATGGATCTTGTACGCGGTATTCACCGTGACCAGAACGGTGCCGATTTTGGTCGTAGCCCAGAAGGTAATGTACCAGGCTGGCACGTTAGTTGCCCAGATGGCAACATGATCACCCGGCTTCACGCCAAGGGAGATCAATGCCCTGGCAAAGGTGTCCACATCATCACGGAACTGGGAATAGGTGCGGGTATAATCCAGCACGGTGTAACGGAAAGCATACTGATCGGGAAACTCCTCCGCAACCCTGTCGAGAACCTGAGGAAAGGTCAGATCGATCAATGTATCCTTCTGCCAGATATACTTGCCTGTTTTGGTGTTATTATCATACAACCTGCCGCGGTGGGTGGTCCTGTCAATGTATTGATCCATAAAGTTGGAGAAATGCGGGAATACAATACCTGCATCGCTTAATTCGGATGCCCAGCGTTTTACCCATTCCAAAGAAACATAGCCTTCATAATTGATGGAGCGCAGAGCGCTCATCATGTCACCAATGGGCAAATCCCCTTCCCCCATCAAACGGTAGTTGATTTTCCCGTTTTCAGCCACAGAGTCTTTTACGTGGACATATCGAATGTAAGCACCCAGGTTTTGAACGGTTTTGCCCGGTGTTTCGCCTGCAAAACGGTAGGGATGATGGATATCCCACAACGCCGCGACATTATCACTGGCCGCACGGTTTAGCAGCTCACGCAGCCTTGCGGTGTCGGCATAAACACCATTGGTTTCAAGCAGCAGGGTTACTCCGTTCTGTTCGGCAACAGGAATGAGGCGGCTCAGTGCGGCAAACACAACCTCATCATCCACCTCACCCTCGGGGGCAGGCTCGCGATCTGCCAATACCCTTATATACGGTGTGCCAAGTTTCTTCGCAAGAAGAATATACTGTGTGATCTCGGTCACGTTTTCTTCAACTTTGTCCGCGTATTTCAGGCAGCATCCCGAAGAAAGACAGGGGATTTCAATGTGTAGTGAAGCCAGTTTTGCTATGGTGTGGGGCAATTGTGCTTTCGTGAACGGCTGCGCCTGTACTGCAAAAATATCGTCGCCCAGGCCTCGGATTTCAATCCCATCAAACCCGAGGTCCTTTGCCATGGAGTAAATATCCGGCCAGTCAAAATCCGGACATCCCAGTGTTGAAAACGCAATCTTCATATATATACCTCCTGCAATTATAAAGGGTGTAACCCTAAAATTCCTGTTTTCCAAATTTTAAGAGTGTACCGGACTCCCACGAATATACAGGTCTCTCTCCCAGCTTTAATCTGCCTGGCTTGCATAAATGAGAAAAATCCCTGATGGCCTTTTATCAGGGGAAAGCCAATGCATATAAAAAAGCTTTCATCCCTATGCATCTTTGCCAGAGACGAAAGCTATGCTTCCGTGGTACCACTCTCATTGGTAACTAATTACCCACTTATTGCCCTGTAACGGTGGTAACCGTCCAAGCCTGCCACCTTCCACCAGAAGGTTATCAGCCTGACTGCTCCGGGGTGAGCTTACCTCTGCGACATGCGCTGTTTTTCAGCAACCAACAGCTCTCTGTATGCATTATCTCAGTGTTTATCCCCTTCATCGCATTTTAGTTTAATTTTTACAATAGTATCAAAAAAACAAACCGTTGTCAAATAAAAAGTGTCATGGATATGCCTGCAAAACCACGGATGTCTTAATGGAATGTAAAAAAGCAACCAACTGTACTTTTTCTAAGATCTCGATGCCTGTGGGTTCGGGAAGTTGCCCTGTCAAAATGCATTCCACAGAAAAACGAAGATAAACACACAGCCCCAGGCACTGCCTGTAAGTTCTTTTGCCATCAGCATTCCGTAAATAACAGCAAATATTGTTACCGCATGTAGTATTGCAGATGGCGTTACACCGATCATGCCATGGATTAAAAGGCACATAATGCCGCAAATAATAGCTCCCCAGTTCAGCCACTTCTTTTTGGGCGGGAAGATCGTATTGATTTTATTACTGATCACCACGTAATTAAACCCTTCAAAGAACCCCCATGCAGTCGTAATCAAGGCCATTCCCAGCACATTATCGGGAAAACCCGACGCTAATACCTCCTTCGTCATCCATACTGACTGGAATGGCAGATAGCTTTTCAATTGTCCGGTTGCAAGGTTAAACAGGATGTTCGGTACAAATGCAAGTACTGAATATATGATGGACAAAAGGGCACCTTTTCCTTGAAGACCATGACTTTGAAAGCTTTCCTTACGGATAAGGCAAACGATGGATATTCCCAACCCGGCAATGCCAAACTGCATGACAGCCATAAGGGCAACGCGCGCCAGAATATGTATGCTTGTATTGTTGGCAAAGGCATTGAATTGGCTTTGAAACGTCATGTAAATCCCAAGAACGATAAAGGTTGTTATCAGGATGACAAATGAATCAAGCTCCGTCTTCTTTTGAAGCTCTGTTTTAACTTTTTTAGTCATATAAACCTCCAGAGAAAATCATCTTTCAATTATTTGTCATGAATATCAGGCTTTTTTGATGCGGTATTAGTCCTTCACTGAAGCCCTTCTTGTCATAAGCCATACAAATGCTGCAAGTATTCCAGAAATTAAAAGCAATGTTATCATTCCAATAAGCGGATTAGCTTTGTTTGAAAAACCAAAAGCGAATGATAACACCTTTCCAAAGAACAGACCAATTGCCTCATTGAATACTAATCCATCCAGAATTGGCAATATTATAAGCAGGCCGACTGGCACTCCAACTGATACGGCGATCTTTCCGTACTTATTCAACCGATAAAAGGAAACGGTAATGAAATACCCGAGCATCCAAGCGGCAAAGTACAAACAAACAGTGAAAATTAGTTCTGTAAAAATAAACAGCAGGCTGCCGGTTTTATAACCAACTTTATTTTGGTAGATCATTTGAAACAAGCTTGTAATTGAAAAGGATTGATTCAAGGGTTGCAACAGCCTCCCAATAAACATCAGAATTCTGTCAATGCAAGCCATGGCAGTACTGATGATAGCTGCGCTGATCATGCGTGAAACGAACATTGTTCTTCGGGAAATGCTGTTTTGTATAAACAGGCAGTATGCTTCCCGGAAGGAATTCAATCCGGCAATAAAGATAAAAATCATGCTGGCAATTTCAAGGCCATTGATATTACCTGAGATAACAATCTTGTTTGGTAACAGATAAAAAAGTGCCAGTATTAGAAGAATTACCATTGCTACCTGCAGGTAGTAAATCAGAACTGCCTTTTTGCTTTCATGCAATTGATATTTTAATGCTGATTTCAGATTCATTTTCGTACCTCCCGAGTATTACTCAACTCAATAAACAATTTCTGTAAGTCCATTTTGTTGATTTCGACATCCGCGGCAAGAGGTTTCGTGTTGGGAGAACCTTCAATATACGCTGTCTTCAGCCCCCCAAGAATATCCGCCCCCAAAAGCTTTTTGCCTTCAATTGCACGATCTACGGCAGATATACTGCCTGTTACACTGTAATACCTGGCCAATAGCTCTTCACAGGGTTCGTTGAGAATAATCTCTCCATCCCGGATGATCATGACATCTTCTATAATGCTGGAAACCTCTTCAATCAGATGAGTGGAAATTATGAAAGAAGATTGGTTTTCAGAATACCTTTCCAGAACAAGCCTGTAAAACAGCTCTCTGTGATTCGCATCCAACCCCAGCACGGGTTCATCCAGAAACACATAAGGAACATTGACACACAAAGCAATGATGAGCTTGAAAATGGTACAATACCCTGTTGACAGCGATTTGATTTTTTTACTGACATCAAGCCCGAATTGATGCGACAGATCCATGGCTTTTTTATCATCAAAGCTTGCGTAAAAGTTTTTTGTCCAGTGAAATGCCTCTGATACCTTCATACCTTCAGGATAATAATTTTTTTCACTCATCATAAAAATATTTCCCAGTAACCTGTCATTCTCAAGAATCACCTCACCATCGAGCAAAACCTGCCCCTGATCCGCAAAAATTCTACCGGCAATAATGTTCAGCAGCGTGGTCTTCCCAGCGCCATTTCTTCCTAGAAGCCCCACTATTTTATTGGGCTGAAATTCAACGGTCACATTGTTTAGCGCCCGGACATTCCCGTAGTTTTTTGTAATATTGCTTACACATATCCCTTTCATTCACCAAACCCTCTTTCTATCATCATATAGACGTCTTCCTTCGATAAATTCAAACGTTTGGCTTCACTGACAAGTGTTATAACGAATTTATCTAAAAACTCTTTCTTTCGTTTTTCAACCAACTTCTTTACTGCACCGGATTCCACAAACATACCCACGCCTCTTTTCTTATACACAATTCCACTGTCCACCAGAGTGTTTATTCCCTTCAATGCCGTTGCCGGGTTAATTTTATAGCTTACTGAAATTTCAGTTGTTGACGGGATTTGGGTTTCTTCAGGAAATGCCCCGGATAAAATTGCATCCTCAATCTGCTCTGCTATCTGTAAGAATATGGGGCGTTCATCTTCAAAATTAACTTGCAAGGGATTACCTCCTCTCTTTTCAATTAGTGTTTTAGTTAATCGGTCTACCGGTTAGTTACTTATGTAACTAACTATAACACGTCAACATTTGTTTGTCAACAGGTATCGAACAAGTAATTACACGAGGAAAGCAGACCCAGTTGAACAGCGGCTGTGCATCGCTGAGGGGTTAATACAGACAATAATCTCAACTTTTATGGTCATGTTGATGTGTGCGAACAATAGTATTTTTTCGAAACACGTATTTCGCTCCGATCAAAGGGATGTTCACTTGTACTTGCAGTAATAAAGGGTTCAGTATCAGAGCCCCCATGAACTGGTGTGATGTGTTGAAGAAGAAGTTATCATTGCTGGAACCATAAACATACTGAAATATTCGACGAGTCATTTCAGATTGTTTCATTTTCTTTGGCGTCTGCAAAAAGAACTACCCTGGCGGGAGAACCGTCGGAACCTTTCAGGAGAAGCGGCATGCAAGCATACCTGTATCTGCCGGGAGCAATGTCTTTCAGGCACAAGCCTTCAACGATCAGTACCTCATTTCCCAATAGAGCATAGTGAACAGGAAACTCCTTGCTGTTATACGCTTCTATTGATAAAGCATCTGTGCCGATAACACGTACCCCCTGAGCCAGCAGGCAACTGGCAGCTTCGAAGGAGAGCCCTGTGAATTCCGTATCAAATGGTTCTTCCAGCGTCTTTTCGCTATAAGTGGTCTTGAAAAAAACAGCTTCATTTTTTTCACCGGGTAAATTACAAATATGTTCTGGCTTAATGCTATTCACATGCCCTACATCCACCACCCTGACCCATCCTGAGAAAAGCTGAACATCAAGTTCATCAACGCTTTTGCCACAATCGATAAAATGGAGAGGCGCATCGACATGGGTTCCCGTATGAACCCCCACGTGTAACCTTGAAACATTGACCATGCTTCCCTTGGATATGCTGGCGGTGCGCTGAAGAAGAACACTTTCGTCGCCCGGCCATACTGTCATATTTGAAATGACAGGACGTGTAACATCCAGTATTTTCATCTGATTTGTTCCTTTCGAATACTAAACAGGCTTCACTTTTATTTTATACAATAGGACGCTGGTATTCAAGAAAAACAAAGATCGAAAACGATCCCGTCAAAAAGGAATATTAACATAAAATTCTTTGAACCAACCACCGGCTTGTGCATAGGATATTAGTAAGAGCTCTGATGTTCTGTAAACCTTCTCCGGTTGAATGAACATGTTTGTGGCAAGGCTGTGAACAAATCAGAGAGATTGAAGGCAGGTGAGAATATGCCATTATCAGCCAGAGAGATGTTTGCCCGTATGATACGCTGTGAAGCCGAGAGTGAGGGTGACAACGGAATGAAGTCGGTGGCAACCGTGATCATGAATCGGGTTCATGTCCCATACGGTGAATATATGAGGCTGAACCAGGGCGATTTACGCAAGGTTCTGCTCCAGCCATACCAGTTTACCTGCGCGATGGAAACGGTATACGGAGAATATAACCCACAAAACATTTTTAGTATACCGGCAAGGCAGGAGGACTACGAGGTAGCCGATTGGGCGCTGTCAGGCAATAAACACTGGGGAGCCGGGGAAAGCCTTTGGTATTATAATCCATTCCAGGCCGGGTGCAGTACATATTTCCCCGCAACCCGCACCGGTGTATATTATAACCGGGTCGCCCAGCATTGCTTTTATTCTCCAACCCCAAGCTATGCGCAGACATAACCGATATTCAAGCGACAGTGGAACACAATTAGGCAAAGGAGCATTTTGGGTGGCTGGTAAATAAAGCAAAATCACCGACATCAACCACTGTAAAGGATTAACTGAAAGAGAATGGAATCTATTTATATTTTGGAGGTTTTAATATGAATGATCACAAAGCCCCTGGTAATGAGCAAGCAACAGCGCCTGTTACATTGCCGATGAAAAATAACACACTGGGAATTACTGCAGCAACACCGATGCAAAACAACACGCTGGGTATGGCCGAAACAGCACCGATGAAAAACAATACACTGGGTATGGCAGCAGCAAAACCGATGAAAAATAACACACTGGGTATGACCGAGACAACACCGATGAAAAACAATACTCTGGGTATGTCTACAGCAACACCAATGAATCACAACAAAGCCAGAACAGTAACAGCCCCTGTACAGGCTGAAGTCATGCCCACATACAAAAAACAAACTAAACCGGGAAACTACCAGCCCGGTGGTCTCATGGCCGATTATTCCCAGCCTGAAATGCAGCCTGCCGGCTATTATCCGTCCACCATGCCCCAAACAGGTATGGTTCCAACTGCAATGCCGCAAACAGGTATGAGGACACCATACCCGGGAATGGCCGCCCCCGTACCTCAAAGGAGCATGTTCCAGCCAGCTGCACCCCAGGGACAGGGAATGATGCCTATGAACGGCACACAGCGCACCTCCATCATGACCAGTGGGCTTGGAGTTAGAAACAGTGTTTTATCGAGCACCGATTTTACACAGGGCTTTTTGCAAACACAAATTGGCCGCCATGTAAAAGTGGAATTTGTGATTGGCACAAATATGCTGATAGACCGGGAAGGAGATCTGGTGAAGGTGGGAACGGACTATATCATCATTCAGGAAACTGAAACAGATGATTATCTGCTTTGCGACATTTACTCGATCAGATTTATCCGGTTCTACTATTAGTCATCAGTACGGGGATGGTTCCGGAATATGAACCATCCCCTTGTGTTTTTGGTTTGCATCAGAAAATATACTTTAACCCGAACGGTGTCCTGACACAGATGAGCCATCCCCTTGTGTTCTTAGTACTCCGTTGAGCTTCCGGCGGGGCTTTGTTCCCCGCAAATCACCGGGGTGGATGAGTAGCCGTTTCCCAGACGGCTGGCGCCAAGGTCTAAAAACAGCTTTGCCTGTTCCGCATTGCGAATGCCCCCGGATGCTTTTACCTGAATTCTGCCCCGGGCAGTTTTCACCATGGCCTCTACAGCCTCGGTGGTTGCGCCCGCGCCATAAAAGCCGGTGGAGGTTTTAACAAAATCTGCTTCTGCCCTAATCGCACACTCGGTAGCCTGAGTGATTTCATCCACTGTAAGCTGAGATGTTTCAAGAATAACTTTCAACAGTATTCCGGCATTTCGAGTGACTTCTGATACGGCCCGGATGTCCTTTTCCACCTCATCCCACAGCTTTGAGCGGATGTAGCCATAATTGGCCACCATGTCAATTTCATGAGCACCTTTTTGAATGTATAGCTGCGCCTCAGCGGCTTTTATCTTCGAGGGTGAAGTGCCATGTGGAAAAGAAAGAACACATGACACCTCGGTTTCGGTGCCTTGACACATGGCTGCCGCCATATCGATATCGCATGGCCTGACACAGACTGTTTTAACTTTGTAATCAATTCCCATCTGTATGGCCAGGCGGGATTCCTCCTGCGTCATTTCGGGTTTTAAAACTGCATGATCCAGATAACGGTTATATTCATAAGCTTTCATGACTCCACGCTCCTTTTTGCAATCTTGTACAATATGGTACTTCTATTGTAGATCATAACTATTTTTTTGTAAAACAAACCTTTTTCAAACCCATTCAAGGGCAACCAAAAAGTTACTGTTCGCAGGCAAGCAGGCCCAGCCTGCCGAACGAAGTGAAAGATCTCACATTACTCCTGACAAGATCCTTCACCGGGATCAGAATGACATCGCTGCGCTCAGGAAAAACAAATACCTCTGTAGCAACTCTTGATCCTGTTAGAGGGGGGTGTAAACAGTAACCCAAAAATTTTTCGCTAAAAAAGGATGTCAAATGATTTGACATCCCAGAAATTTTGTAGAACTTTTCAACATCCCTGTTTCACTGAAAAATAGGCGAGTATTAGTGGAAAATAGCTTGCAGATTGGTTTGTGTTATCTTTTACAGAAAATAACTGGATCTAACCCTTACTGCCGCCACTGCCGTTGCCGTCGGAGTTATTTCCGTTGCTTTCGTCACTTCTTTCTCGATCCTTGTTTTCACCATTTTCGCCCGTGCCATGGCTGCCGTTCTTTTCATTCTCGTCCGTGCCCTTACCTTGGTTTTCACGGTTTTCCTGCTTATTGTTTCCGTTGTTTCCTGAAGACGAATCGTTACTTTTTATGTAATCTGTGTTTTTCTTCTCTTCCTGCTTTCCGTTATCGGTCTCTTCTTTTCCGTCTCCTTGCTTTCTGTTTTCGTTGTTTCCTTCCGATAAGTCATTCTTTTTTATGTAACCAGGGGTTCCCTTCTCTTCCTGTTTCCCGTTACCGGTTTTATCGTTCCCCTTTGTTTCATCATCCTCTTTACCAGCGTTTTCGGGCTTATTCTCATTATGATCCTGATTACCCTTGTTCTCGTTTTTACTCTCTGCAGCATCCTCTTTCCGGCCGTCTTTTTCTGTTTCTTTTCTCAGCTTCTCCTGCTGCTTTGCTTCTTTTTCAAGCTCCTTATCCATCTTCCTGTTTTCGCGGACCCTCAGCATCAAATCCTTGACAGGGGCATCTGCAAGTTCTTCTTTGGTCAAATTGGTTCCGCTTTCCAACACCTTGCTGATGATTTTGCTTTTTCCCGGAGACAAGCCTTCCTTAACCGACTGATCATGCTCTTTTGAATCAAACAGAAGAACCTCGGCTTCCGGTGTTACTTTCTCTTCTATCCTGGCCTGTGTTTTTTCTCTTCGTCCGCTGTTGGAAGAAGAGATACTGATCAGTACATCCCCTTCGTCCTGAAGATAGCCCAAATCCCTGGCGGTTTCTATCACCGCATTGACACCCTTTTCATACTTCTTCAGCTGAAGATCGACCGATTCCAGCAGCTTTTCACCGTCTTCATTCAATGGTGCCATTTTGATGATTCTGTCATAGCGATTGATCGTCAACTCGACAGATGGGTTGATATCTATGTTGATATATTGTGCTGGAATTGACCAGCCGTAAGCTCCTACGCCAATAAAGGCAACAAGAAACAAAGCAGCAATCATCGGAGCGGCTTTTTTCAGATAAAAAGCCGCAGAACGCACTGTATTGTTGATGTATAATATGGTGCCGATTTCAAGCTCATCCGTATGTTTCACCGTCTTAAACGTTCCATCGGACAGAAGAAGTACACAATTTTCACTATTTTTTTCGATCACAATGCCTTTCATCTTCTCCACCTTCATCCTACACATCCCTAACATATTCTGCCAAATACGGGTAGTCCCCCGTTTTGATCAAGAGAACCGCGATGATGTACTTTCTGTGTCGCTCAAATTTTTTCCTTGTAACATTCAGTTCTTTTTCTATCTGCACTAACGGCAGATTACCGCTTTGCAGCGTTTCATCCTTCATGCCGGGACTGCGCATGATAACCTGTATGACCTGCCTGCAAATCTGTTTGGTTTGTTTGCTTTTGGGTGATACATTTTCCAGCTCCGATAAACGAATATCATATCCAGCAAGAATCTCTTTCAACGACTGTATTTCAAGCACCCTGTCCTGCCGGAACCTTTCTTCGTCATAGCTTGCCAGAGATGCCTGCTGGTCGATGGTTTCATCCATCTCTTCCGGCTCCGGCCTCAGTGAAATTACCTTGGCCGTATGCCGTTTCTGCCCCCTATAATAGTCGATAACCTTGTTTCGAATGACTTTGCCCGCATAGCTTAAAAATTCACCATAGAGGGGTTTATATGCTTTCACAGCCTGAACGAATGCTATCATTCCAACAGACAATTCGTCGTCGGATCCATAACGCATATATTTACCGGACAGTTTTTGTACACAAGATGCGATAAACGGCTTGTAGGCTTCCAGTAAATCATTCAGTTTTTGCTTATCTTCCCTGCTTTCCAGAACCAATTGCTCCAGGTGACTGTTTTTCATTCGTTTATCCTGTTATTCACCAAATCAAGTAAGGCATTCGCGTTATTCTTTCGTTTCTTATTTCAATCAAAAAAGTATATTCTTTACATCGTATATATCGACATAACCTCCGTTTTTTCTTAAATCGCAAATGCTTCCTGAGTACTCTCTATTATAGTATACGATAAGATGAAGATTTTTTTTAGGGTACATGAAAAAATATTGAAAAAAATACAGGCACCGATAGTTACTCTGATGCATATACTTATACATACTCTAAATATTTAGATTTGGGTGGTGAAACGGCATGCTTTTCAGCAGTCTGTCACAGCTACTGAAAGAGGTTTTTTCAGCGGTTTTTTTAACCGGGTACATCACTAACTCACAATCCTTTCCCCATCCTCTTAGTGTTGAAGATGAGCAGAAATACCTGGAGCTCTTTCACCAGGGCAATGAAGAAGCGCGGAATATCCTGGTGGAAAGGAACCTTAGACTGGTCGCCCATATTGCAAAAAAGTACAATACAGGAAGTATTGACAACGATGATATGATTTCTATTGGAACCATAGGTCTGATCAAGGCCATTACCAGTTTCAACCCCGGTAAGGGAATACGCCTGGCTACGTATGCTGCCAGGTGTATTGACAACGAAATTTTAATGCATTTAAGGACGACCAAGAAGTTTCAAAACGAGGTCTCTCTTCATGAACCCATTGGTACGGACAAGGAGGGGAATGAAATCTCCCTCCTTGACATCCTTGGAAGCGAAGATGACGGCGTAGATGATAAGGTTGCTTTAAAAATCCAAATCCGGAAGCTGTACAGAAAGATCACCGAAGTGCTGCGCGGCAGAGAAAAAACGATTATTGAATTGCGGTACGGGTTGGCTAATGGCTCGAACAAAACGCAGCGTGAAATTGCGAAAATGCTGGGGATATCTCGTTCCTATGTATCCAGAATAGAAAAGAAAGCAATTCATAAGCTGAACAGGGAGTTTCAGGATTCATGAAGGAAACCCCTGCAAAAGTTATAAACTTACTCTTGCAGGGGATTCTTTTTTGTTTCAAGATATTGCTTCAGGGTCTGGTATATTTACTTCCCGATTTCCTCAACACGTACATTCGTGATGTGGACGGCAGCCACTGAGCCTCTGTTGCCAAGATTAAACTCCAGCCTTCCCATCGGGTCGTCCTTGTTGGTCATGTCAAACTCATAGGTGTATGTTTTCCAGTCTGTTGAAAGGGTCAGCACAGTATCGGGAAGATACCGTATCCAGTTATTATTCGGAGCTGAAACACATACGATGATATCTCTTGCTTCATCTGCATATGCATCAAAGCTGACACGATATTTTTTGCCCTTTATCATCGGCATTTCAGGTTGTACAAGCTGAACCGAGTAATCAACAACGCCCGCATTTGTCGAGGTAATCGTGATCATACCATCCTTGATTTCCGCCTTCCCTTCCCCCTGTTGGAACAGCAGGAATTTCCAGTTCACTTCATCTGTAAGATCCTCTGCTTCGGCAAAATCACCGTTATAAATGAAGTTACCATCTTCAAGGGGCGTGCGGTACAACTTTTTCGGTTTCTGAACATTCGTGTCATATGAAGGCTTCTGATAAACCCTGACATAATCAATTTCAAACTCCGCCTTATCAAAGTTCGTTGTTTCATCGGGGTTTCCAGGCCAATCACCACCCACTGCAAGATTCATCTGAATAAAAAACGGCTGATTGAAAGGAGCGGGATATGGCTTCTCATCCTCCCCATTCACTGCTGTAAACCAGTCATTCACGGTTTTATACAGATTTCCGTCTATATAAAATCTCATTTCTCCCGGCTCCCACTCAACGGAGAACTCGTGGAAATCACTCGCAAAGGTTCCGTTTGTCAATACAACTGTTCCCTGCTGACTGGCATGGGGTTCCCCGTAATGGATCGTGCCATATGCAGTGTCGGTCTGATTACCCAGCACTTCCATAATATCTATTTCACCGCATTTTGGCCACTGTCCGTAAAAGCCTTCATCCTTCGGCATCATCCAGATTGCCGGCCACAGGCCCTTGCCTTCGGGCACCTTTGCACGGGCTACTACCTTCCCATAGGTGAAATCTTCTTTGTTCTGTGTCTTAACCTTTCCTGATGTGTAATAATCTTTTCCGTTTGCAGTTGTAGTTTTAATTGCTTTGAGAATCAGCTTTCCATCTCTTACAAACACATTTTCCTCAGAAGTTGTATATTCCTGAAGCTCGTTGTTTGTCCAGCCCGGTTCACGGGGGTCATGACTCCAGATGTCCATATCAAGGCTTTCTCCGTCAAATTCATCATTCCACAGCAAGGTATATCCATCAATCTGTGGAATACCGGCAGGTGATGCTTCGTTACCCGTTGGTGTCGTCCCATTCTTATCTGGCACATCCGGGCTCTGCGTCGGTGTATTCTCATTCTGTACGGTTTCAGTCACATTTCCTGATGTGTTTTCTCCCTCATTTTTTTGCTTCGCCTCTTTCCCGCAGCCTGCCATCATTCCCAACAGCAAGGCCACCGAAATAATCAGGCATAAACTCTTTTTCAGTCTCATAAAACAATACCCCCTTTTATTTACAACAATTTAATAAGCTCATCAAATATTTGCGAATAGTGCTCGTCGGTGATTCCGAAATCCTTGGCCTTATAGGTCCATACGGCCCGCGATATTCCATACTCGTTGAAGACGCTGTTGATATCTGAGAACCAGTTCAATGCAGAGGGAAGCGAGGTTTTATCTATTACGCCGTACTCTCCGCAGTACAAAGCGGTATTTCGCTCTGTAGCAGCTCTGACTGCATCGGCAAATGCTGCTTTGATAAAGCTTCGATCAACTTTTTCGGAATGGATGCTGTCATAAAACTCACGGTGCATGGACGGAAGGAATCTTTCCGTTTCATCAACACAGGTATCAAAGTCCATCGGATATTCCGTTATAAAGTCCGCTGGCATCTTATCTACCCAATAGGCCGACTGATGCGTAAAAATCAGAGGCTCATAAAAATGAAAGGTGTATACTACATTTTCATCGTATGGGGCTTCAAGCTTTCTGACCCAAAGGACGCTGTTGTTTCTCACACCGCCCACCAGTATTTTGATGGTAGGAGCAACCTTTCTGATTGCAGGAATTGTCCTGCTGATAATCTCATTCCATATATCTGCAACATTTTCATCCACCACTTCGTTCAGCAGTTCAAAGGAAATTCTTTGGTGATCCTTTCCGTAGCGCCTGGCCATTTCCTCCCACAGTGAAATGAAACGATCCTGATAAACAGGATTTCTGAAAAACGCATCCGATGACTCGTCAAAGGTATATCCCATGGTTTTGTGCAGATCGAGAATCACATTCAACTGATGCTTACCGCACCATTCCACACAACGGTCAATATAAGAAAAGCCCTCTTCGATAAAACTGCCGTTTTCAGATGCGATAAGCTCATAATCAAAAGGAAGTCTGATATGGTCAAGCCCCCATTGTGATATCCGGTTGATATCGTTCTCGGTGATAAATGACTCGTGATGCTCCCGGCTATGAATGCATTGTGAAAGCCAACCGCCCAGGTTAATCCCTTTCCTGTACCCTGCAAATTCCTTCATTCCTGTTGCCCCCCTTGCAATTTCATGGTATCATTTTTATATACTTTAATATATCATTTTGTTTACTTTAATATAAAATTTATGACTCTATTCCATTAGGGTTTCCAGGGGGATATGGCAGCCATGAATTCCGATAAAGAGCTTAGCTACAGAGAATATATCATGCGTGAAAATAATGCCTTTCACGCACCGTATTATCCCGAATTCGCCTTTTATATCGCCGTAAAAAATGGTGAAGTGGATCGGGTTTCACAATTGTGCAGGAATGCGTTTGCAGATAAAAGCGGGTTTGGAAAGCTATCGGATAATCCGCTGCAGAACATGAAATATCATTTTGTGGTTACGGCCGCATTGATTGCAAGGCATTGCATTGAAGGCAGGATGGAGCATGAGATTGCATACAGTCTCAGTGATGTCTATATACAAAAAGCAGACCGGTGTACTTCGATTGCGCAGATTTCAAAGCTTCATACGGCGATGACAATGGACTATGCCCAAAGAATGAAACAAATCCTGAAAAAGCAGATTTTTTCCAGGCAGATTGAAAAGTGCGTTGATTATATTTACAACAATCTTCATAAGAGAATTCTGATGACAGACCTTGCCCAGTACACGGGTTTGAATCCAAGCTATCTTTCAAGACTTTTCAAAAAGGAAACGGGGGTTACCATTACCGAATACATTCAAGGCAAGAAAATAGAAACTGCCAGGAACATGCTGCAGTTTTCAAGCTATCTTCCCTCACAAATTGCATCCATACTTGCTTTCCCAAGCCAAAGCTACTTTATTGCAGTTTTTAGAAAGAAAACCGGAATGACACCAAATAAATATCGAGATACCTGCTTCAGGGAAACCGGACTGAGTGAAAAGACATTCACAGAGTAGTTTATCTGTAGAACCGTCTGTGTAAATAACGCAAGTTGAATACCTAAAATTGAAACATCGGTGTTTTATGCAAACCACGAGGTACTCCGCGCCTCTGGATTCCCGATTTAAAATACCCTTCTTTCGTGCATTACCCACCATGAACATGAAGTTAATTACACCCCTTTCATCATCGAGATATGTTATGAAAGCATCGGTGAAAGGCAGCGTTCGATATAGTATCCCGTGACTTATTCTTCTGTTACAAGTTTTTTCAGGTTACTGCTAAGCTTTTGAATATCCAATATGGCTCTGTTCAATTCGGACATCTGGCTGTCTTCACTCTCAATTGTTGCCAGCACTTCTTCTGTTGCTGCAGCGTTTTCCTCTGATATGCTTGCTACATTTTGAATTTGGTTTTGCACTTTATCAAGCTGCTCAGTCATATCTTTATTCTTTAGCTGTCCAAGATCAATGCTATGGGTTGTGCTTACAAAAGCCTGCCTTATCTGCATAAAATAATTCAGAATATCATCAGCCAGCTTTTTTCCCTCCACTGATGCATTGTCTCCCTGTTTAACCTTAATGTATGCCACATTTGAACTTTCAAGGATACTTTCATTCATATCGGAAATTTCTCTTACAATCTGTGCACTCTTCTCAGCCAGTTTTCCTACCTCGTCGGCAACCACAGCAAAACCCCTTCCGTGTTCACCAGCCCTGGCAGATTCAATTGCAGCATTCAGGGCAAGAAGGTTTGTCTGTTCGGCTATTCCAGTGATATCCGCGAGCAGCTTATTCACCTTTTTCATGTTTTCATTCAGTTCAGTAACTGTCATTACTCCGGTTCCAATAGCATTGTTGATAATACCCATCTGCTGGCTGAGTTGGTGAATTTTATCTGTGCCAAGTTCAACCTGACCAATGATGTCTTTTGATTTTTCGGCGATTTCATCTGAAATTGTACGAGATTCATTAACAATTCGAACGGTTGCATCCACAACTTCATGAAACTGATTAACGCTTTCTGCCTCGTCCTGAATCGCCGTTGCCATTTCATGCATGGATGAGGTGATGCTTTTGCTGGCTTCACTGATATCCTGGATATTTTTATTTAAGTGGGTAATATTACTGTCCAGGATATTTGTGTTTTCTTCTATGTGGGTGAATGTATGATTCAACTCGGTGTTTAATTCATTGGATCGGACTTCCTTCTGGTTGGCTTCATCGACAAGCATCCTCCCCCACTTTGTCAGGAAATAGAGTACCGTAACTGCCCCGTTGAAAGTAATCAAAATAGCGATAAAGTCTGCCAGTCCGTTTGCCTGTCCGAGCAGCTTCTCTGCATTGATAATGTAAGCAAGAATATACAGACCATTCATAATAATGCCATACTTAATCAGCAATTCCTTCTTAAAATACAGCGCTGCCATTGTAACTGTAGTCAAGATAATATAATGCTTATCCAGTGCATATGAATCCAGCAAAAACAATGCAATGACCACAGCCCCTGGGATAAGCGCAAACAAAAGCCCTTTTATATAATGACTGAGGGGAAGGAAATAATTGATAATGACCAGTGCTAAAACAGCCGTCCCTTCAAGACCTACCACAATACCCCGAGAAAATCCTTTCCCCACAATGGTTTTGATCGTTATCAGCAAAACAACTAAGATTGTGACAGCAATATTCACCTTATGCACTCTTTTAGCGTTATATGAATCCTGTGACATCGTAAGTCGCCTCCAAGTCATCCGTTGAAGTATTATTTATTTCGAACCGGTAAACCGGTCATCAACACTGTATCACTCTTTCATCTTTTTAATCTATTTTTTGGTATGTAAAACCATAGTATTTCGCTGCTCAAAAATAACTATCTTCATTCACATAAAATAACAGAACCGTTCGTTATACTCATCGCATAAGGACAGTTTATTCTTTGCGATGGTTTTACAGTTTTCTCTGTTTCTTGTTTGTATTTAGTGTAGAATTAAGCTTGTTAATAATATACCAACCAAAACAATAGATTAATCAGTAAACTTTCCTAACTAAAAGACGAGCTTGAAAAGAATTCTTTTCGTAAATATATATGATAATATTTTGGTAAGAAGTGGTTTGAGAACGACAGGAGAAGCCACAGTCCACATAAGGGATAATGGTGTTTATGGTTTTACTTATGGGATGTACTACTACTGGTAAGCAAGAGGGCAATGACAAAATAACTGGCCAAGATAAACTGACCGTTTTTTACTGTTTACTCTCTTGAATTGCAGGTTCGTTTTTTACAGGTGCAGTTTTCTGACCCGATCCAAAGGTTCTTTGCAGCCAGTTCTTAAACCCATCTGTTTTCACAACTGCGCCCAGAATGCTCTTGATAATAACCATCAACACCGGGCCGACGATCATGCCCAATATTCCGAATAGCTGTAAGCCCAGATACATCGCAAACAGCGTCAGCAAAGGATGAATACCGATTTGCTGCCCGATAATTTTGGGTTCAATCATCTGCCGGATGACGATGACAATAATATATAACAACAGAAGCGACAATCCACGCTGGTAATTAGCTGATAAAAGCTCGATAATTCCCCAGGGGATTAAAACTGCGCCTACCCCAAATATGGGCAGCGCATCTACTATGGCAATTAATAGGGCTATCAGCAGCCCATTTTCCACTCGCATCACAATAAAGGCGATGGTTAATTCAGTAAAGGTTACACTCATCAGAATCAGCTGTGCCCTAAGCCAGCCGAACAAGGCAGAAAAAAGCTTGTTCATGACGGTACGGGTTTTTTCCATCCATTGGCCTGGAATCTGCTTATCGAGGAATAGGTTGATCTTGTTTCTGTCACTGGTCATGAAGTATGTGGCCAGAATAGTCACAACCAGAAAAAGCATGGCCTGAGGCAGGCTCATTGTAAAGCTCGTCGCGCCCTTAACGATGGGATCAAGAAGCTCTTTTGCGTTGCTGGCAGCATCGGCAAAATATTGATCCAGCGTATCGCTGATTGTTTTGGGGAGCGAAATGTAGATATTGTTCGCTTTCTCGATCATCGCTTCGATAAACTGTTGCATGCTCCCAAAAATTTCATTGATTTGGTTGTAGACATTCACTATTTCCTTGACCAACTGGGTAATAATCAAGCCCAGGATAGTTCCAAGGATGGATAGAACCAGGAGAATGGAGACGATGGAACCTACTTTTCTGTGAATTTTGATCTTCTTCTCCATGAATTTGACCACAGGCTCGATCAGACTGGACAGGATGAACGCGATGATAAAGGGTATGCAATACACGCTCAGCCGTAATAACAAATAAACACTGGCTGCTATCAACAATAATCTAAAAATGATTTTAATAGTATTTCTGTTCATTTGCATACCTGTTTTCCCCAAAAACTATTCTATCCTAATTCTATTACAACAGCTGGTAATTCGCAAGAAATAACATGCTACTCAAGCAAATCCGCCATATCTCTTTGGAGTATTCTAAGCTTGCGACCCACTGCATCGATTCTCCGGTCGTCAACGCCCGATTTCATCTCTTCCAGTAATAATTCGGATACATCCTGGATGCCTTCCTTGATGTCTTCAAGAATACTAACCAGTTCGAGATAGCGGAAGTGATGCTCTGCTGTCTGTTCAAAGCCGCGGCTTTCTTCGCGCTCTGCCGTCAGAACAAAGGACTCTTCCCTTGAAGGAATGATTGGATCCATATCAAACTGGTTCTTGATTCTGTCAGATAAAGCATACAGCGAATCTTCTCCGCCATGAACCAAAAATACGCGTTTTGGAAGATCACCAAAGTTTTTCATCCAGTCCAGTATGCCAAGATAATCGGCATGACCGGAGTAACCGTCTATCATCTCTATTCTGGCATTCACACTGATTTCTTCACCAAAAATATGAACGTCTTTCTCGCCGTCCAAAAGGCGTCTTCCCAAAGTGCCCTCTGCCTGATATCCGACAAAGAGAATAGTGCATTCCTTGCGCCACAGGTTATGCTTCAGGTGGTGCTTTATCCGACCTGCTTCGCACATGCCGCTGGCAGAAATGATGATACAGCCCCCCTTGATGTCATTCAATGCTTTGGATTCATCAGCAGTTCTGGTAAAGTGAAGATTGTCAAAGTCAAGCGGGTTGTCCCCGTTCTCAATATAACCCCGGGCCTCATCATCATAACAATCCAGGTGCTTTCTGTATACCTCGGTGGCACTGATAGCCAATGGGCTGTCAATATAGACGGGAGCATGCATCAGCTTGTTCACCTTGTCTCCGAACTGGGTCCGATTCTTGTTCAGTTCGTAAATGATTTCCTGTGTGCGCCCGACGGCGAAGGAGGGGATAACCACGTTTCCTCCCTTGTCCAGTGTTTCCAGAACAATATCCATAAACTTCTCGGCCTTGTTCGTTTTATCGGCATGCAGGCGATCACCATATGTAGACTCCATGATCAGATAATCAGCTTCAGATATCATTTCAGGATCTTTCAGAATGGGAATATCAGTGTTTCCCATATCACCGGTAAAGACAAGCTTCGTTTCCTTCCCGTTTTCGCGAACCCAGACTTCAATAAATGCGGAGCCGAGCATATGCCCCGAGTTTCTATAGCAAACCCTGATGCTTGGTGTAAGCTGTATTGTCTGATCATATTTAACGCTTCTGAAAAGCCTCATGCTTTCCTGTGCATCCAGCATCGTATACAAAGGTTGTTCAGGTTTCCGTCCGGCACGCATGCGCTTTCTGTTTTTCCATTCGGCTTCAAACTCCTGAATATGGCCGCTATCGGGCAATAGCAATCGACACAGGTCAACACAGGCATCTGTTGCGATCACTTCCCCCTTGAAACCATTCACATACAGCCAGGGGATACGTCCGCTATGGTCTATGTGCGCGTGTGTCAAAAGAACATAATCAATATCGGCTGGTTTTACAGGCAGGGGCTGCTCGTTCATTGCTTCTTCCTTTGCCTGCCCCTGAAACATCCCACAGTCAACCAAAATCCTGGTATTTCCCGTCTCAATCATATGGCAAGAGCCTGTAACCGTTCTGGCAGCACCCAAAAAAGTCAGTTTCATCTTTACACCTCACAGAATGAATCATATTGAACCCGTTTTTTCTTTTATGGAATTGGGTTTGAGCATCGCTGCCCATCCCCTGAATCTAAAACTGTAATATACTTAAGAACGAAAATTAATGTAAAAAGTCTTGCTCAAAAATTAAAATCTGCGTTTATTCAGCTTGTATTTGTCTATCGATCACACCGCCGCCCAAAACAACCTCTCCCTCATAAAACACGACTGACTGGCCAGGGGTGATCGCTCTTTGCGGAACCTGAAAATCTGCCCGGAGGGTTCCATTGTCAAGGGGGGTGATGATTGCATCGGCTTCCTTTGCAGAATACCTTACCTTCGCACGAACCTGCATTGGCTGTTCAAGCCTGTCAAAGGCAATCCAGTTCAAATCGGATGCAAGCAGGCCCGCAGAGTACTCTTCGCCTGCCTGTCCAAGAACAACCGTATTGCTTTCGGCATCAATGCGGACGACATACATGGGCTTCCCGAAAGTTATTCCAAGGCCCTTCCTCTGCCCAACGGTGTAATAAACAATCCCCTTGTGTTCTCCAAGGACATTTCCTTTTGTATCGACGAATATTCCGTTTGCGGCGGGTTTATTCATTCTCGAAGAAATAAAGCCGCCATAATTATTATCGGGTATAAAACAGATTTCCTGACTGTCTGGTTTATCTGCAATATCAAAGCCCAAATCGGCAGCAATTTTTCTAACAGCTTCCTTATCATAATTACCAATGGGCATCAGCGTTCTAGCCAGCTGCTCCTGTGTCATGTTGTACAACGCATAGGTCTGATCCTTTGCCTGTGTAACCGATTTCTTCAGCAGCATACGCCCCGAAGCTGCGTCTCTTTCAATTCTGGCATAATGACCTGTGGCGATGTGATCGATTCCCATTGAAATTGCCTTGTTCAGCAGGGCTTCAAACTTCACAAATCGATTGCACGCTATACAGGGATTCGGCGTCCGTCCTTTTTGATATTCATCAGTAAAATATCGGATAACCCGCTCTTCAAAAATATCTTGAAAGTTTAAAACATAATATGGGATATCCAGTTGAAAAGCTACGCGCCGCGCATCCTCCACGGCAGAAAGGGAACAGCATCCACCCTCGGGTGAAACGGTTCCCGGCTGTTCAGGCCAAATTTTCATCGTTACTCCTGTAACCTCATAGCCTTCCTGCTTCAGTATCGCAGCGGCAACCGAACTATCGACGCCCCCGCTCATGCCAATCATCACTTTTTTATTCATGAAAGCCACCTTTCCACCAAGCTCAGCAGTTCCCCTCAGGCTGAGGGTTCATTATCTGCGCTTCGGTGGAGATAATTCTCCCCAGCTCTGCCCGGTATCGGCACAAATATGCCAGCTTTCCTTCATGGCGGGTGCTTTCCATTAAGGAGATAGCACCAACACGGAAAGAATGGTTCAAGGATGGCAGCAGCTTTATCACATTGACAACGCTATCCTGTGAAACGAATTCCCTTGCCAAGGTGATATGGGGACTGTATGCCTTGGTTTCAGCAGCAAAACCGTTCAGGCGAATCTCCTGTTCCAAAGCACTTTGAAGGTTGTTCAGCTGCTCATTGCCTTTCAGCCCCCACCAGACAATGGATTTATGGCCTCTTTCAAATATGCCGGGTTCAGCCAGCTCAAGATGGAAGGCCGAAAATCTCCCGGCAATAAAATCCAGAATTTTTTTTAGTGCTGCGACATATCCGGTTTCAATTTCACCCATAAACCGAAGTGTTAAATGAAGGTTTTCAGCATGGGTAAAATTAGCCCGAACCGCCTTTGGCTTCAGCTTGTTCAGGTTGTCAACAAGAAGCCCCCTGGTGCTGTCATCCAGCTCAATGGCATAAAACAGTCTCATGGACAGGTCTCCTTATGGCAAGGTAAAATCAATGTCTATTTCAGTTGTAGACTTAAACCCCGTATTTGATAAATCAAACTATAACACTAACGCTGTGAGAATAGCCGGCATGTAAAGTCGTTATCCTCTTTCCGGATGAAAACGGATCGGCATTTGCAGTACTTATTTTTTACTCAATCCTCTCGGGTTTCCCCGCATTTTCCGCAGCAGCCCTGACATTCCGCCGCAGTGGAAACCTTAAGGCCATTCTTCTTTCTGTAGTCATCCAAAGCAGCAGCAACAGCTTCTTCCGCCAGAAGCGAGCAATGCATCTTCACCGGCGGCAGGCCGTCCAAAGCTTCTGCAACAGCCTTGTTTGTAAGCTTGGATGCTTCTTCCACGGTTTTTCCCTTGATCAGCTCTGTGGCCATGCTGCTGGTGGCGACAGCGGCGCCGCAGCCAAAGGTTTTAAACTTTACATCAACAATAACATCGTTTTCTATCTTCAGATAGATCTTCATGATGTCGCCGCATTTGGCGTTTCCTACCTGACCAACTCCATCGGCGTTCTCTATTTCCCCAACATTGCGCGGGTTTGAAAAATGATCCATTACTTTTTCACTATACATCCGCACCAACCTCACTTTCTATCTTGCTTTACAAAGTCTTCATATAAAGGGGACATCTTTCTCAGTTTTCCCACAATCTCTTCCAGATTATCAACCAAAAAATCTACTTCTTCTTCGGTGTTTTTTTCTCCAAAGGTAATTCTCAGGGAGCCATGAGCAATTTCATGAGGCAAACCGATTGCCAGCAGAACATGGGACGGGTCGAGAGAACCCGAAGTACATGCGGAACAGTAGCAGGGACTCCCCTTCGACAAAACGGAACGAGAGGTTCACATTGCCAGGAAGACGCTGTTTTCTGTCACCGTTTAGCCGGACGTAAGGAATTCTTTCCAGCACTTTATCAATCAAACGGTTACTGAGTGTCTGCAAGTGGCTGTTGTAAGCCTCCAGGTTGTCAGTTGCCAGTTTTAACGCAGTGGCAAGCCCGATGACGCCAGGAACATTTTCGGTTCCCGCCCGTTTGTTTCTTTCTTGTGCACCGCCGTGCATGAAATTATCAAGTTTAACACCTTTTTTCACATAAAGTGCACCAACGCCCTTTGGCCCATAAAACTTATGGCCGGATATGGACAGGTAATCCACGCCCAGCCGA
>CAYVFB010000025.1:0-38136 GCA_964450305.1 uncultured Ruminiclostridium sp. | reverse complement strand
AGAACGGTGGCTCACTTTGACCGGACAGATGGCTCAAAATGGTCAGGATTACTCAGCCATCATCAATCAAAAAGATAACTATTTTCTAAATCATATATTGGACGGGGCTTTTTCATATGATGTGGATCAACTGGAAAATGCATTTGCCAAACCATGCCTCATCCTTGCAGGGCGGCAAGACACAGAGGTGGGGTACAAGGATCAATTTAAGCTTCTGGATAACTACCCGAGAGCCTCCTTTATAGTATTGGATAAGGCTGGTCACAATTTACAGATAGAGCAGGAAGATTTATTCGTTAACCTTGCATCGGAATGGTTGGAAAGAACGATAACTGAAGCATAAGTGTGCATGCTAAGGGCATCGCATATACTGCCACCCTGGTGCAGTCGTCCTTGTCTGCATCTGGACGTTAAGGGATAGCATATTGACAATATCCATAATCTGGGATACCATAACAATGATAGCATGTGTGAGCATATTTGCATTTGTACTCTCAATAAGTTCATCGGGGGATTTGGTATGGAAAATGCGCTAAAGCTACAGTTGAGATGGGAAAAAATGTCCAGCAAGCCCAAATGGAGATATATATTGTTGGAAGTTGTGCTTCAGAGATTCGTATTGATTACAGTTGTTGTTAGTTTGCTCAATGCGATACTCTTTCAGGAGTTTTCGGACAACTTCGGAAAATGGATATCTTTTGTCTTGTTAAAACTATTCCTGGCAGGTATTGTTGGCATATTGGCCGGTTTTTTAGAATGGGATTTTATAAAGAAACTGGCATGCAAAGAGTATGAGAATATCAAAGCTATCGGGGGAAGATTTATTCTCATTTATGGTTTATTATCTTTTAGCACAATCATTGCAATCGCGTTGTTCAAATTACCTTTAGAATTCACTTTATCAGTCAAACTCTTTATCATCTATGTTTTAGCCGGGCTGTTTTATGGTTTTATTATGTTTTCTATCAACCAAAGTGGTTATAAGAAATATCTAAAGGGCCAGGAATAATATAACGAGGATGATTTAGCCCAACCGCGCCAGCGTAAAGTGTTTTTATTGATAATCGCTTTACCTCAAGTCAGAATTTATCAATCCTCTCTAGCAACTTTTATCCACATCAGCCTGACGATTCCCCAGGCGACCAAAGCATAAATGATCATGGCGACAATCGTAGCCGGATCAAAAACCGAGCGAGATACAAGGCCAAGAGTTGTTAATGGATTAAAAATGCCCGAAAATGGAGATATGAATATCCCTGTAAACATATACAAGAACGATGTGAACCCGCTTCGCGGGTTCGCACCAAGCAGCATGAACAAAAACCTCAGCCCCAGAAGAATTTCAATCAGGCCAAGCAAATAATAAATGACATTTCTGCTTCTGACAAACCATAGGGGTTTATCTTCCTGAAAAACGGTCGTACCATCCGAATGCAGTCTGTGCATAGGAATTACCTTTCCATGATGATCATTTTCGTGTTCCATGTTTTATCTCCTGTAAGCATTTTCTCAGTATTTTATTATGAACATAATTGGGTTGAGTATGCATTACGAGGAAAAACTAATGGTAAGCCTGGTACTTAATAAATTACATTATTGGGTTTACAAATGCTTCCGTTTTGCATATTAAGAAAAACTGAACACTCCGGTATCACCTCCATACCCAACATTTTTGGAGGTGATGAGAATGATTGAAGGAAACATTGGCAGCTCGGGCATTTCTGTAAGCGACATTTGTCCTTAATTAAACAGGAGGAGACGAATATGGAGCCTTTAAATTCAAGACCTGACTTTACACAAATGGAACACGAGATACTACAGTTCTGGAAAGAACACGATTGTTTTAACAAGATAGAGCTGCTACCTGTTAATAACATTACGATGTAACGACACCATGACATCGTGATGTAAGTGAGTTTAAATATTTGAACTGCTCACTGCCAAATCTGGCTGTTTTGCTGGGATGAAATAAACAGGCGCATTCTGACATACCGAGCGAAGTGAAGGATCTCGTATTACACCTGAGAGATCCTTCGCTGCGCTCAGGATAAGACACATACCTCTATAGCAACTTGAACTTATTAAGAGGAGTGTAAACAGTAACTATTTGTACTCTGCATAATTTCTATTTCTGCCGAAAGCTTTGACATTGCGTTTACATTAATCTATAATATTTGATAGAACATACGTTCTGAAGGGTAATAGCCATCATAGCATTGGCTGCATTTTTATGGGCAGTGTATATCCTGCCATTGGAGGCTGTAATGTATGAAAAGACACGTCATCGATCTGGCTTCTTTTTTACCTGAGGGACAAGCCATATGCGAATGCAAAGACAATTGTCTTCACATGACTACGACCCGCGCAATTCCAACTCAGCGCTTTGATGCCGAACACCTGTCGATCAATTCATACATTCTTCTGCCCGACAAATACAAGCTGCCCCTGCGGGTTGATATCACTGCAAAAATTGATGCACCAGGTTTATATGTGCTTGTTGGGAAAGGTCATGTCAATTTTGGCACATTATGCTCGGATAACAGGCGTATTGATGACATAGTTTCCCCATCACGAAAGACAATCTATTATCACAATGATATACCCATAAATGAGTTTACCGATATCTCCCTGATATATGATTTAAAAGAAATGCAGATTCTGATTGATGGGCAAGAAAGGTATTACTCGAACAATGAAAGGTATATGAAATCACGGGAATTCAGGGAATTAAACAAGGAAGGCTTTGGGCTGAGAATTGCCTGTGACAAGCTCACAAACCTGACCATTCAATCAGTTACCATCACCGAGTTTCCAGATACTTGCAACATTCTGCATACCGGGGATGAACTGCCCGCTGCTTTTACAAAAAACCAGGTATTAGAGCCAGGTGAAAAGCCAACTTTTGAAAAGTGCATATCACGGCTTCCTGTGACAATACAAAATGAAATAATTAAGCTCGATGAGTACCTTAAGTCATTAAAACGGTTTAAGTTCAAAAGACAAATCGAGAAGAACGGCAACAAAGTAACTTATGTCGCGTCTGATTATGGATTTTCCTATGCCATATACTTAAGTAATCACATGTTTGATCATTCTCTGCAATGGTATATCATCACAAATGGAAAGCCTCAAACCTGGCACAGAAAAGCCGACAGGATGGAAGAAACACTGAACAGCCTCATGCGAAAAACACCGGATTTTGCGCAACGGATGTTCTTCAGTCTGGACGACTGTGTGGGATGCTATCAAAACTGTCTTGCACAAACCCGATACCAGTTCACCGAAAAGAAAAAAGTTGCGTGCCATGGCAAACTGAAGTTCAAAATGAGTCCATCCGGGTTTGAAGATGTTCGTGCCTTTATCGATGAAATATACGCAGTTGCCGGAAAAATTCCATGTTAAGCAAAATACGGGGTGAAAAATATGACTTCTGAAGAAATAATAAACTATTGTCTATCCAAACCTGGTGCATATATTGATTTTCCTTTTGGAGACATCCCGATTTGTGTTAAGGTTGGCAAGAGATTGTTCGCACAATTGTACCCGAAAC
Organism: uncultured Ruminiclostridium sp.; assembly: GCA_964450305.1. GTDB lineage: Bacteria > Bacillota > Clostridia > DSM-8532 > DSM-8532 > JAAYJG01. Next base: position 34,586 of record CAYVFB010000025.1, on the reverse strand, counting down.
CGGATGACTTTAAACTCACTTTGAATTGCGACAGGGTTACCGGTGAACTGTACAGAAATCTGTACCCGGATGACGTTACCAGGGGGTATCATTGCCCGCCTGTAATGCAGCCATATTTCAACACGATTCAACTTAATGGCATTGTTACAGGCAATGAACTGAAGAAAATGATCGACCATTCTTATGCCACAGTCGTTAAGAAGCTGCCAAAGCAGTTACAGCATCAACTAAAGGGTGAAACAGAGTGTAGTTTTTAATTTAACGCAGGGTTGTTCAATATGAATATAGCTTGAAAGATTCCAAAGATCATAAGGAGGATTCAACGATGAAGGATACTATATTGCTGGTGGTGGATGTACAAACTCAATTGATTCTTTGGCATCCATACAATGAGAGTAATGTAATAAGGAACATTGAACGTCTGATTGGCTGCTGCAGGGAAAAGGGCATCGAGGTTGTTTATGTACGTCATGATGATGGTCCCGGTAGTAAGCTGGAGTGTGGAACGGATGGGTGGCAGATCTTCCATGAAATAGCTCCGCAGGGTGAACATGTATTTGACAAGGAATATAACAGCGCCTTCTTACATACCGGGTTGAAGCAATACCTTGACAGCAGGAATATCAATAACATCATTCTGGTTGGAATGCAAACCGAGTATTGCATTGATGCAACCTGTAAAGCAGCCTTTGAACATGGTTTTAGCATTATCATACCTGAGCAGACGAATACAACCTTTGATAATCAATATATGAATGCCAAAACCCTATATGAGTTTTATCACTATCAAATATGGCAAAACCGTTTTGCCAGAGTTTTGCCGATGGAAGAGGTTGAACAACTCATAAAGGAAGCCTGACATCTTCGTTCAGTATCTATGATGATTTAAAGCTTCTCGAGATATATAAAACGCAGGCCATCGTGAAGCTTTTCTTCCCTGAACCTTTGATAACCTAGTTTTTCATAAAATGTGATGTTTTTTTCATCCAAATTCCCTGTAAAAAGCTCATATCTGGTTCCTCGAAAGCATTTTTCAATAGCCTTCATCAGCTTTTTGCCAAGCCCTTTATTCTGGTAATCAGGGTGAACAATCAGTCTGCCGATATAACAATTTCCATCCTTTTCGAAAGCTCTTACCGAACCAACAATCATCCTGTCTTCAACAATTTTTAAGATGATCGAACCTTCCGCTTCCTTTTTCAGCTCTTCAAGCGTTTGCGTCAGTGGTGGAATGTAAAAATCATTGCATCTTATTGCATTTTCCTGATATACCAGCTTTTGAAGCTGAAGAATTTCTTCCAGGTCACTATTTGCAGCCATATCAACACTTGGGAAATCATAATCAATGCCAGACGACTCTATGTATTTTTTGGTTCTTGGGCAAACAAGGATGCACAAACCGCAATGTGTTTCACCGGGTGAAACTTTCCATGTTCTTTCAAGTGCTTTCTTTCTGCAAGCGAATGCATTAAAAAACGATTCACGCTCTTTGCCGGCAAACCACAAATCTCCGTTTAGAGCATTGGCAGGGCAATTCCTTACACAATGGTTACATGTTCCACAACGTGATTCATTGGTTGGGCTATAAACCTCCAGAGGAGCATCCGTCAGAACCGATGAAATTCTAATGGCAGAACCAAATTCTTCAGTGACCAATAATGCGCATTTTCCTATCCAGCCCAGCCCTGCTCTTGTTGCGACCGTTTTGTGAGGTAGAATGGTAGACCGATGCCGGTAATCTATACTGACATTCTCGCTTGTTTTTGGGAATGCGTTAAAACCCGCTTCTTTAATTATTTCAGAAGCCTTTATGTCCAGAACGTCGAGAAGCTTGTTCAAACGGCAATATTCATCATAATACCTTTTTGTGGGACCATTTCCTATTTCGTTGATAACAGCCGGGTCGAGTGCTGCAGCAATAGAGATACCAAATGGATAACCCATTGTTTGTTCAGAGGGAAGCTCACTGATATCAGCAAACCCAACCAACGATGCTCCTGCCGCTAATAATTCTTTTCTTAACTGTTCTGATAACGCCTGCATGGGATACCTCCTCGCAGTTTTGCTTTTTTCACAGCATGGTTACATTTCACTATCGCTTCTATTTCCGGCAATTCAAAGCAATTCAGAATAACCTGCCTTACCGATGCGCAAAGGTCAAGCCTTGCTGTAATGAGTTGCTCAGTTTCTGTATTCAAAACAGAATGATACCGGTAAAATCCATAACAATTCTTATGTTATTTTGCATTGTAAATCATATTGATTTAAGATGTCAATCTTTCTTTCTCATAATACTCAAACTCATGAATAGTTATGAAAACGGCTGTTAAATGTTCGTATGATTCGTGATTTGTGTTTTGGGGAGAGTTTAAAACAATTCATTCTCCACCTTCCTCATCATAAAAGTTATGTAGCCCAGGTGGGGGGACATCGTGTTTGAAATCATTAAGCAGTAGTAGTATAATTTGTTAAAACTATTTCTGCTCAGAGAGAAGAATGATGAAAATGAAAGTGTAATGCGGGAGGAAAAGATCATGGCCAAGATTTTTAATGCGAATAACATGTCTTTTGAACAGCGGAAATCACCCATCCCCGAGTTTTGCTGGCATACCAGTCCTGATTTGTCCGAGCTGACAAACTCCAAAGTCCTGAAATTCAATATCCGTTCACTTGATCCCGGAAAATTTTCCTATCCCTATCATTCACACAGAAATGCTGAAGAAATGTTTGTTATCCTTTCGGGCAATGTCACGCTCAGAACCCCAGAGGAGTATAAGGTTTTGTCAGAAGGAGATATTGTATTTTTTGAAATGGGGCTTGAAGGGGCGCACCAATTGTATAATCATACCGATAAGCCCTGCCAGTTTCTCGACATACGCACGGATCTGGGGCTGGATGTATGTGATTATCCTGATTCAGGCAAGATCAACGTTCTGCCCTTTAGAGATATCTTTCAAGCTGAAACCGCGGTAGATTATTACCGGGGAGAAGAAAACGTCAGCGAAAAATGGCCGGCAGAGATTGTTAATAAGAAATGAAGCATGAATGGGTCTGACTACGATAATGTGTTTTAAGCCAATACAAAAAGGAAAGTAATATCCTGGTTTAAAGAGATTTGCTTTGATGATGTTGATTGCTGTTTCGGAGGGTTTGAAACGGCAATATTTGGTGGCAGAAATATTTAGTAACTCATAGTTGCAAAACATCAAATAAACAAGAATTTAATGTTTTACGCTGTGAGTATTGAAATTGGAGGGTGAGCAAAGCTCACTCTATTACCTCACTCTACTGGTATATCCACAGGCCTCTTTTTTAATATTTTCGAGATCTTTATAAAAGGTCATTGCATAATTATGCATATGGGTGTATAATTATGCATATTCTTTTATGGAGGTGCGTATATGGGAATAGATTACGAGAAAATCTCTAAAAGCTACGATTCCGTAAGAAATGCAAACCAAAGCATAATCAGTGTATTTCTTCAGAACATAACCATTACTGAGGAAACAAAGGTATTAGACTTTGGTTGCGGAACCGGCAATTATGCTGACTCCCTTCAAAAAACAACCCATGCGCAGGTATTTGGCGTAGAGCCCTCCGACGGAATGAGAGAGAAGGCAGCCACCAAAAACAGCAGTGTGTTTTTTGCGAAGGGAAATCACGAGCACATCCCGTTTGAAGATAACTTCTTTGACTTTGTTTACATGACAGATGTCATTCATCACATTCCTGATTTGGGCGTAATGTTCAGGGAGATCTTCAGAGTTTTAAAGAAAGAAGGTCACCTTTGCATTGTAACAGAATCCCATGAACAAATAGACAAAAGGTTTTTCGTTAAATATTTTCCCACTACCGCGGTTGCGGATAAGCTCCGATATCCGGATATCCCCACAATTATCGATGTCGCTTTGAAAGCTGGATTCTCCCATATCAGAACGGGTGTGACAGAGGGGGGCATCAACAAGGTACAACCTGATTTTGTTGACCTTGTGCGGGCAAAAGGGTATTCCATGTTTCATCTGATACCCGAGGAAGAATACCATAAAGGCCTAACAGAACTTGAAAAGGATGTCATGACTGATGCCTTGTTCGTTCCTGGTTCGAGTGAAACCCTGGTATGGTTTGGAAAGTGAGGAGAGTATAATGATACAGCAAATTGAGGAATTATCAATGAATGCGTGGCCGGCATTGCAAACCAGCCTTTACGACGGCTGGGTTTTGCGTTTTGCCGATGGATATACGAAAAGATCCAATTCAATTTTACCCATTTACGGATCTACAATTTGCCCAGAAGAAAAAATAGGCTTTTGCGAGCAGAAGTATGCGGCCTGGGGCTTACCGACAGTTTTCAAGCTGACACGCAAGAGCAATCCGCAAGGGCTGGATGACATTCTTGAACGCAAAGGCTATCAAAAACTGGATGAAACTGCAGTAAGGATTTTGGACTTAAACTGCTACACTGCCTGTAAACCGAAGGATGTAATCCTGGAAGAAATGTTTACTGATAACTGGATAAATAGTTTCTTTCAGTGTTCAGGCTTGATCGATGAAAAGCAGCAAACAGCGGCGAAACAGATTCTTGAGAATATTCGTTCAGAAGTTGTCTGTGTGGCAAAAACCGTGGAAGACAAAATCGTCGGGTGTGGTTTTGGCGCGATGGAAAGGGGATTTGTCGGCATCTTTGATATTGTGGTATCCAGGCATCACCGCAGGAACGGGTTTGGGTTGGATATCATGAATGGAATTCTGACCAAGGCACAGGAAAAGGGCGTCAAAAACTCTTATTTACAGGTTGTCGTCGGGAATGAACCAGCAGAATCTTTATATACAAAGCTGGGTTACAAAGAAGTTTATCATTATTGGTATAGGAGAAAGGAACCTCAGCTCTAAGAATCTGTACCCGCCAACATACGCTTTTTATACAAAAAACCCGGGGTCAATTGACACCGGGTTCTTTTGAAACAGGTTTGCACAAGGAGCTGTTCTACGAAGCATATCAGTCTTTTGGCAGCCAGCCGCATTAGCAAATACTTCGGGTAGATTTATTCTACGTATATTTCAATCTTCTCCTGACGTTCCTCATCTTCAATCTCTGCGATTTTACCCTGGGCACCGTTCTTAACGGCTTCCATTATTGTTTTGATATCAATTTTATTCAAACCAGATTCCATCATTTGCGGAGCATAAGAAGTACCTAACTTCAGACCGATATCTACAAGAGATATGGGAAGATTTACTTTCGTCTTTACTATGCCATCCATCGTCATCACGCGAATTTTTATCCACTTTGCGTGTGTTGCATTTGTAAGGCTTTCTTCGGCAGGTGCCTGATCCAGCGCGTTCATCAGCTCCAAACCTTCCTGTGCTGAAACTTTGCCTTCTTCAATCATTTTTAATATCTGCATTCTTTCTTCTGAAATATTTCTCAAATTAAAACCCTCCATTTCAATTAGTACTCATTTCCATGCGGCGTGGTCGTATGGATTAACCGCATTGCTTGGGATAAATGGTTCCGTTGGTTTTGTACGAACCGGTTGTAATGAACCTTTTAACGTTCAGATGAATCATTCAGCAGCCTTAAGGCTTCATCCTTGCTGATCTCTCCACGGCTGAGCTTTTCCAGTACTTCCTTGCGGTTCACCAGGCTTTTTTGCTGTTCCACCTGGTAACCCAAAGCGCCTATCACTTCGTCCAGCTTGTTTCGCACGGTGGGGTAGGAAATTCCCAGCTCTTTTTCAATTTCCTTGATGTTGCCTCTGCTCTTTATAAAAACCTCAATGAAGTATTTTTGCGGCCCGGTCAGCTTGCAGAACTTACACAGATCAAATTCTCCCCGTATTGTAGTATCACAATGATGACAATGGATTTCGGTGATCTGCAGTTCATTGTCGCATACAGGACATTTCCCGAGAACTTCATGTTTCATCCATTCACCTCCTGACTGATGAACAATTCAATCATCTGGATTTTTATTTTTCAATAAATAAGAATATTTGATTCATAATTTAATTATATTAATAAACTTAAAAATGTCAATCATAGAATTGAAAAATTTGATTAGAATTAGATTAGAAATTAAATATATAAATATATAGATTTAAACCGAAGCGATAGTTAGATGAAAGTAAAGTATCTTTCATAGAAATTTGAATTATGTTACGATAGGGTTGGTGTGATTGGAAAAATTCAAAAAATAATGCAGAAAAACAGATAAGACGAGAAAAATTAGAAGGGGTGCGGTGAACACAACAGTACCTTATTATAAACTGGAGGTTTTTATGCGGCCATTGTATTTTCAAGAAGGTAAACTCAGGTTGATTGATCAGACAAAGCTTCCTGGTGAAACCATCTGGCACGAGTATTCATCGTATGATCAGGTAGCAAAGGCCATTAAGGATATGATCGTCCGGGGTGCACCGGCGATTGGCGTTACAGCTGCCTACGGCATCGTCATCGGAATGAATGCCATCAACCAAACAAACAAGGAAGCTTTCTTCAAAGAACTCGCGCACATCGCCGATGAAATGAAAAGCACCAGACCAACGGCGGTTAATCTGTTTTGGGCTGTTGACCGGATGGTGAATAAAGCGCTGATCAATCAAGATAAAAGTATTGATGAAATAAAGGCTATTGCACTGCTGGAAGCGCAAAAAATGGACGATGAAGATGTGCAGAGCAATCGCAAAATTGGTGAGTATGGCCATAAATTGATCCGTCATGGAGATACCATCCTGACCCATTGCAACGCCGGCAGCCTTGCAACCTGCGATTATGGTACGGCTCTTGGTGTGATTCGGGCAGCCCACGAGGCAGGTAAACAGGTAAAGGTGTTTGCCGATGAAACCCGCCCATATCTGCAGGGGGCCAGGCTTACAGCCTATGAGCTGATGGAGGACGGCATCCCAGTGACCCTGATCTGTGATAATATGGCCGGATACTTTATGTATATCGGACAGATTCAATGCTGCATCACAGGGGCGGACAGAATTGCTTCCAACGGGGATACGGCCAATAAGATCGGCACTTATAGTGTGGCGGTTCTGGCAAAGGAGAACAATATTCCGTTTTATATCGCAGCACCTGTATCTACGATAGACTTTCATATTAGCAGCGGACAGGAGATACCCATCGAAGAACGCAACCAACGGGAGGTCACTCATATCCGTGAAATTCAGCTTGCACCGGACGGGGTAACCGTAAGAAACCCGGCCTTTGATGTTACTCCGAATCGGTACATTACAGCGATCATCACGGATAAAGGAGTGCTGTATCCTCCTTTTACCAAGAGTATTCAAAGCCTGAAGGAAAAGTTGTGATAGCAGGATCGCGCGAAAGCAAGCGCGGTTTCTTTTCCTGAATGAGGTGAAGGAACTGAAAATACGTTAAGAGGTGGGGAGGGGGCCCATCTGGGCCTCGTTATAAAAAGGCAGAACTCTGAGTTGCAGCGAAACAGGAGAAAAGGAATGAAGCAAAATTACCAGGACATTCTTGAACTTTCAAAGATAATGTATGATAAGGGGATGGTCAATGCCTTTGAAGGGAACCTTTCAGTCAGAACCGGTGAGGGGCTGCTCATTACACCCAGCCAAATCTGCAAGGGTTTTCTGAAAGAAGACATGCTGGTTGAAACAGATATGCAGGGAAAGGTCACAAAGGGAAATCGAAAGCCCTCTTCGGAAATTCTACTGCATCTTGAAGCTTACACCATCCGCCAGGACATCGGTGCGGTGATACATTCGCACTCCCCTTATGCGACAGCGTTTGCAGTGGCTAATAAACCCATTGAAACAAAAGCATATCCGGAAATGATTGTCCTGTTCGGGGAAATACCTCTTGTGAAGTACGGAACGCCTTCAACACCCGATATCTGTGCAGACTTGAAAAATCATCTGCACGATCATGATGTGGTTCTTTTGGCCAACCACGGAATTGTTGCCGTTGGAAAAGACCTGTATGATGCTTTTTTCAAACTGGAATCCGTCGAAAGCATCGCAAAGGTTTTACTGATGTCCCATTTTCTCGGCGGGGAGCATGAACTGCCCCACAGTGAAATAAGCAAGCTTCATCAAATGGGGAAAAAGAAATAAAGCCACCTGCCTGACAATCGTACAGAGGATGACTGCACGATGTGATATAATGGTACTGCCATACAAAGAGGAGATCCTTGCAGGGGAGATAGATGTGATGAACAGGAAAAGAAGTTTAAAAATATGCAGTTTATCCGTACTTCTTATGCTCCTGGTTTTGCTGTGCGGCTCGTGCGTTAAAAAAGCAGAAACTGCCTCAGCCTCTTCATTTGCCAGTGCAAAATGGACCTTGATTGGACCCTGCGATGAGCCCGGGCAGGGACCGTGTACATTATTTTATCAAGACCTTCTGGCCGAATTCGGATCGGAAAGCACTATATCCAGTTCGGGTCTGCCAAAAAATTTCGTCAAGACAGGCAAAATACAGGCCAAGAAAAATCTGGTTGATTTTGGCGCAAGGTTTCCCGGAAAAAACTACTCCGTTTCCTACGCATATCTGGAATTTGAAGGCAATGGGGAAGAGGTTTTTTACCGAATGGGCTCGGACGACGGCCTTCGTGTATGGCTGAACGGTGAGCTGATGGTGGATCAGCACGCCCACCGCGCCATCGATCCCAACTCGAATTCCTTTCGTGCGATGTTAAAAAAGGGCACAAACCGGGTATTGGTAAAAGTATGCCAGGGAACTGGTGATTGGGGCTTCACCTTCCGGGAAACATCCCGAAACGAACATGAAGCCTTTTTATCTAAAAAGCTCCAGATTGATCTGTTTTTATCAGCCAATAGTTTATTTTTAGGAAATAAAAATACCTTCGATTTTTCAATCTTAACCAACCCAGCGCCACTTCAGGATGTTCCGCTTACCTACATTGTTACTGATTCTGAAGGAAAACTCATTGCCAGGGGAACTGCGCTTGCCGGTAAAAATATCACGGTGGAAATCCCCTCTGACTGTAAAGACGAAATATATGTAACTGCGGAATCCGGGGAAATTCAGGATGCGCTAACCCGAGAAAAGCTTCAAAATACAAAGCTGCAAGCGGTTTTATTCAAAGGAGACAGGGATACGGTTCTTCGTACCTATTCCGAAAAAGCCAGGAAGGCTGTACAGGAGCTTGGCAGTTCTTCCACCTGGGCATCTCTTGATAAGCAGGAGCTTAAGGCCATTGAAGATGTCGCACCGACACTATTGTACCTTGCCGAAATGATTGACGGGAATCTGCACCAATCATTGGTAAGCGAAAACAAAAAAATGATGGCAGTATCTTTTATAAACGATATTTTGGAAGCGATGAAGGAAAGCCCGCAGGCACTCTCGTCCATGACGGGCTATCGTCAGATGGCTTACAGGTCAATCGTGGATAACAGTATTCAACCCTACAGCCTTTATCTTCCCAAAAGCTATTCTCCCGATAAAACATATTCCCTCATTGTAGTAGCCCATGGATACTCCGGTGACGATTATGGCGAAGGAAGCCACCTTACGGCACTGATGCCGGAGGATTTTATCATTGTTTCTGTTTTTGGGCGAGGGGATGTGCATTATCAATCCGTTGGAGAACAGGATGTTCTGGATGTGATGGACAGGATAATTGACAGATATCCCATTGATGAAAACCGGGTTTATATGATGGGTAATTCCATGGGCGGTTTGGGCACATGGCGGATCGGTACCCTCTATACCGACAGGTTTGCGGCCATTGCCCCCTATTGCGGCTGGACGAGCACTGCGTTTATGAAAAACCTTGGGAACACAAAAACCTATGTTGTCCATGGAGACGCTGATACCACTGTACCCGTGAAGTTTGACAGAGCCTGCGTCAACGAACTGAAGAAACTGGGTTATGATGTGACCTATGTGGAAATACCGAATGGAAGCCACTCGGCCTGGGCGGAATGGTCGATGCTTTATGAGCCTGGAACCATTTTGGACGTTTTCCGTTCAGCGGTAAGAAACCCATCTCCCGATAAAATTGCAGCTGCTGTCAGCTCTGTCCGATATGGTAAACATTACTGGGTTACCGTAAACGAGCTTGATACCAGCGGGCCAATGAAGAGACCGGATTTTACGGTTCAAACAAGCTTTGATTCCACATACCCGCTGCAACCTGCTCCGGGGAGCTTTGAAGCTCAACGTTCTGATGATGGTTCTATTCAAATATCCACCGAGAGAATTAATGCTTTATCAGTAGACGTGAAACTTGCGGATATGAACGGGAAAAACACTCAGAAAATCACAATAGACAAAACCTCAATCGTTGTACCGGCAAACGCAGAGATTGTCCATCTTGCGAAGCAGACGGATGGTCGATGGGGGATTGATATACGTTTTGGCACGCAAGAGCTTCCACGGCACGATGGGGGAGGCGTGGCTGACCTTTTCACCCAGCCGCTCATCCTGGTATACGGCACACAGAAGGCTGACAAAAAACCAATTCTCGAAGCTGCCGCCCGTGAGCTTGCTGATTGGTCCATTCGCCCTACTGTTACGATAGGGGTTAAAAGTGGGACCTTCAAAGTGAAGGCAGATACAGAGCTTACAGAAGAAGATATGGCTTCCCATCATATCCTGTTGTTTGGAACGCCTGAAGAAAACGCTGTTTCAGCTTTATTTCAACAGGAACTGGCAATTTATTATCAGGATGGAGATATCTTTGTCGCTGGCCAAAAGTATACCGACAACGGGCTATGTGTGACGATGCCCAACCCCAGGATACCAGGGAAAATGATAGGATATATGGACATCTCCCGCAAAATACTGAATGCGGGTGATGCAAAGCAGTATTTTTTGAACTTCCAGTTTCGGTTAAGAAACAGTTACATCAATGAATTGATGGGAACCCCCAGTTTCTGCCCGGATGTCTTCGTGATGACAAGCCATCCGATGAGTGACGCATGGTCGGGCTGGTTCGACCGGTACTGGGAGAACCTGCAGGGCCAGGAAGCAGATTGAAGAATTTCTCCTTAGGGTTATCACCCCAATAACCGATATATATTGAAAGACATTACCAGTAATTTCTTATTTCATTTAAGGATGTTAATATGGTAAGAGAAATTGCGTACAACGAAATGAACAGAAGCCTGAAAACAGGGGACCTGATTTTATTCCATGGTGTACAACCCATCAGCAAGCTGATTGAATTGATTGAATGGTCATACTGGTCACATATCGGCATGGTTGTTATTCCCAAGGATATTGGTCTTGGTGCAGATGAGCCACTGCTTTGGGAGTCGACAGCTTCCGCAGACGGAATCATGGATTATGTGACAGGTAAACCAAAGGAAAGCGGCCCCATGTTGGTAGCCCTCCGCGATCGGATTCAGGTAGATCTGAAGCAGCATTATGATACACATTTCCTGGTTAGCTACATGAACCGCTCTCTGACACAGGAAGAGCTTCTCAAACTGAAGGGTTTCATTGATAAAACCCATCATTATGGTTTTCCAACAGCTGATAACGTATTTAAATATTATGTTGAAGGCAGAGCCTTCAACAGACCGGCTCCTGACGGGGATGTGTTCTGCAGTCAAATGACTGCGCAGACATATATGGCGATGGGGTTCATCTCAACACATTATGTTTCAAATGGTTACTGCCCTGAAGATTTCAGCAAAGGAGACAATCTGCCAGGCCTGCAACCTTTTTACTTTGTGCAGGGGGCCAGATTGAACAGATTGATACTATGAAAAGGAGTATAACTTCAATAATTGTGCTTATTGTTGCCCTTCTTATTCCTTTTGTCCCCATGATGCTCAATCAAACAAATCCGAAGCAACCTCCGGTTTCTTCGGATGGTTTTTTGGATTTAAGCAACTGGTCCTTTGAGAAGGATGGAATTGTAAGCCTGAAGGGAACGTGGGAGTTCTATTTCAATCAATTTCTCACCCACGAGGATTTTCAGAGGGGTGTTGACGCGCAGCCGGTATCTGTCGCAATACCCAGTACCGTAAAGAGTATGAACGCTTCCAAGCCGTTTGCAGACAGCACATATTATGGAACCATGAGGCTTGTGATAAAGCTTCCTGAGTATCCACAGACATATGGAATCAGGTCGGATATTATCCTGACATCCTATAAGCTTTTCATCAATGGCCAGCTGCAGGGTGAGGTTGGAAAAGTCGGCACAGATAAGCAAAGCAGCGTTCCTTATTACAATATTATCAACACCTATTATCATACAGACGACCAGAATATGGAGATCATATACCATACATCAGATTTTTCAGCCAAAGACAACACCATTGCATCGCCCCAAATCGGTTTGGCTTCTCAGATTTCCCGGAAGGTACAAGTGGGAATGGGCAGAGATTTGTTCCTTTTTGGGATGCTGCTGATCATGGGGTTTTATCATTTCGGGTTGTATTGCATGAGACCGAAGGACCGGGCGCCCCTGTGTTTTGGGATCTTTTGCATTCTGTTTTCTATTCGCATGCTATTGGTTGGAGAACGTTTTTTGCCGAATTACTTGAATCTGGGCTTCCATTTTTACGGTCATATGGCTTATCTGTGTGTCTTCATTGGTTTTTCCGCTTTGTGCGGCTTCATCTATTACACCATGGACAATTTGTTGCCAAAATGGTTCATTCGGCTTAGTACTGTTCATGGAACAGTCTTTAGCGGCCTTGTATTTTTCTTCCCCTACCATTTGCTCGACATTCTGCTGAGCGCTTATGCGGTAATTGGCTTGCTCATGATGGGTTATATCATTGTTCGTCTGGTGATTGGTATGCTGAAGGGATATCCCTTTACGTCCATTGTTTTGCTTGGTTTCGTATTTTTAGCTGCCACACTCATTAATGATTTAATTTACCAGATTACGCTGGCCAATAGGACTTCCCTTATTCCGCTTGGTGTTGCTGTTTTTACCCTCACGCAGGCGTACACCTTGTCTGCCAGGTTTTCCAGCGCTTTTACCCGGGCTGAGCAGCTATCCATTGAAAATACATCCATCCTTTCAGAACTCAAACAGGTCAATACCAACCTTGAGTCTGTGGTCCAGGAGCGCACCGGTGAACTGCAAAAGGCATTGGAGGAAGTGGATAAGATGTCAAAAACCGATTACCTGACGAAATTGCCAAACAGGCGATCTGTGTTTGCAAGGATCGATGAAATGATAAAGCAGAAAAAGAGTTTTTTCATTGCTATGGCAGATATTGACTATTTCAAGGACATTAATGATGAATTTGGGCATGTAGTGGGGGATGAGATTCTTGTTCAACTGTCGGCATTGCTAAGCGCTGCTGTTGGCGAAAATGGCTTTGTAGGCAGATGGGGAGGAGAAGAATTTCTGATCGTGCTGGAAAGCGGACACAGGGATACCGTCTCACGAATGGCGAATAAGATCAGGCAAACCGTTGAAGAATATTTTTTTACAGACATCGGAAGAGGCATCACAATTACCATAGGGCTATGCCCGTATAAAGAGAATACCCCTGTGAATGCAATCATTTCCCAGGCAGATAAGGCACTTTATAAAGGAAAGGCAGAAGGACGAAACCTGTGCATATTTGCAGAGTAAATTTTCACGTCTTCCCGAAATACTTCCGTGACCAACAGGCTGTAAGACAATGGTATCATGGCGTGATGAGCTGTATTCTCGTTATATCCATGTATTGACATGATGCTGTTATCTCTGATAGGATGACAACGAATTTTCTTTTTGGAGGACAACATGCTAAAGGTTTCGACATTGACAAAAAAATATGGCAAGGTAACGGCTGTGGAGAATCTTTCTTTCGAAGTGAACGGCTCAGAGGTCTGCGCCATCATGGGCCCGAACGGCGCAGGGAAAAGCACTACCATCAAATGCATCTGCGGGCTGCTTCGCTTTGAAGGAAGTGTCACAATTGGTGGGTATTCATTAAACAATAAAGAGGCTCGACAGCTATTTGGATATGTTCCCGAATCACCAGCGGTTTTTGAACTGCTGACCATCCGGGAGCACATTGATTTTATTACCAGTGCCTATGGAATTAAAGATTGCGAAGCGGAAATGAATGAATTGTTCAAACGCTTCGATCTGGAGGACAAGCTGGATAAGGTGGGCAAGGAGCTTTCAAAGGGAATGCAGCAAAAGCTGAGTATCTGCTGCGCGGCGATCATCCGGCCAAAGCTTCTTCTTCTCGATGAGCCCATGGTAGGCCTTGATCCGAAGGCCATCAAGGAGCTGAAAAAGCTTATTCTTGAACTGAAGGAGTCAGGCTGCGCGGTTCTCATCAGCACCCACATCATCGACAGCATCAACGGGTTGTGGGACAGAGTTCTGATTATGAAAAACGCTTCTGTTATCCGTGATATCAACAGGGCAGAGATGGAAGCCACCGGGAAAACGCTGGAAGAGACCTTCTTCGAGGTGACGGGGGTGAACCAATGAAACCCCTGCTGTTAATCCTGATCAAGTCGGTCAAAAACGGCATTAAGCAGCTTTTTAAAAAGCCTGGAGCCCTGATCGGTTATTTGTTTTTCATCGGTGTAATGGGACTGAGTTTTATTGGTATTAGTTCCGATCAGGAAGAGCTTCTGGCCTCACCGGATATTTACATTGCCATTATAACAGTATTGACTCTCCTGACCACAATCCCTACTCTGTTTCAGAGCATGAACTCATTGGGGTTGAACCTGCGAAATGCAGACGTTAATCTCATTTTTACCTCTCCTGTTTCGCCGGGGAAAATATTGCTATACAGCCAGCTGCGTCAAACCGGTGTAGCGTTATATACCGGTATCATCATGCTGGTTCAGGCACCCATGCTCAAGACGTTCTTTGGTTTTACCTTTGAGGGAATGGCCATTTATGTGATTGCCTGGCTTGTCATTTTGATAACACCTACTCTGTTCAGTATGTTCATATATATTGCCTTCAGGAACAATCAAAAAGCGAAAACCGTTTTTAAGTCTGTCATCTACATCCTGCTTGCGGCTTACTTCATTTGGATTATATATACGATGCTTCAATCTGAAAACCCCCTTACCGGGCTTTTATCGGCACTATCCGCAGACTTTGTCAAATATGTCCCTGCGTTCGGATGGTATCGCCATTTGTTTGCAAGCGCGACAGTGGGTTTTACATTTGACTTTTTCTGGCCCCTTGCCGCAATTATTGTTGCTTCGGTGCTCGCAGGCCGATATGCCATGAAAACTGCAGGAATTGATTATTATGAGGACGCCGCGAGCTCGGCTGAAAAGATCGAAAAAATCTGGGAGGCCTCCCGAAGGGGAGAAAGAGTGAACGTCTATGATATGCGCGGCGACAAGAAGAAAAAGGTTAAGAAGGTCGAGTTCAGGTTTTCAATGAAAGGGGCCGGTGCGATCTATCAGAAGCATCTTCTGGAATTCCGTAAAAAGGGGTTTTTCCTGTTCAATTTCAGAACTATTTATATGACGGTATTGCCGCTGGCAGCAGCCTGCTTTATCCCATTTTCCGGTGAAGACCCTAACGCTTCGGCGGTTATTGCCCTTGGTGTCTGCGTTTATATTGCTTTTCTGATTGCTTTTCAGGGAAGGTGGGCAAATGAACTGCAAAAGCCCTATATCTACTTAATACCGGACAGTCCCTTCAAAAAGCTTCTGCTGTGTGTTGCGGCAGAAACGCTGAAGCATCTTGTGGATGGGTTAATTCTGTTTACTGCCTGTGCTGTAATTTTTGGTTCTTCACCTTTTGTGTGCTTGCTTTGTGCAATAGCTTATGTGATCATTAATGTTCTGTATAGCTTTCTGGACATCTTCTCTCAACGAATATTTGGAAAGCTTCATTCAAAAATTCTGGGCACTTACCTGAAGGTGATGTTATCCGTGCTTTTGATTGTTCCGGGGATTGCCGCGGTAGCTGTTATGCTTGATGCACAGATAAGCGCCGCCATTTCAATGATAGCCTTGAATCTGATCAATTTATGTATTACCGCTGTGATCGGCCTGCTTGCCATGGGTGCATTCAAATACCCCGAGGTAAACCAGTAGCCTGCATATTCATGAAAGAGAAAAGAGGTTTCATATCGGAGCCTTTTTTTGATTGAAGACAAGTTTCGACAATATCGGGCAGGATGTCGGATAATTCATTTACTGTGAAATTTGCCAGACAAAAAGATTCATTGAGAGAACCCTTCTGATACATGGCACATAGATGTTCATCAAAAACCATACTGGCCTTTTTCTTTATTATTAAGAGTTATGCGGTATTTTCAATAAAGCTATGTCGATCTTAATAGAATCATTGAGAATTATAGGATTTTTGATATGAAAGTTTTCTGTATAAAAGTTTCAAAACACTATTGACATGGTTTGTATAATTGTATACAATGTAAAAAACAAAAATCTCTGCACGAGAAAAGGGATGAAAAATGGGGAAGATCGAGCGCAAGGATACCGAAGCCATCCATTCGCTTCACGGTAAAGTTTTTGAACAATTGGAAGACGCAATCTTAAGCGGTCAATACAAACAGGGCGAGTGCCTCAACGAATTGAAGCTTTCCGAAGACATGGGCGTCAGTCGCACTCCCATCCGCGAAGCCTTCCGCCAGCTTGAGCTGGAAGGGCTTGTTATCTACACACCAAACCGTGGGGTTGTGGTTCGTGGTTTTTCAAAAGAGGATATTCGGGATATTTACCAAATCCGTTCGATGATAGAGGGGATGACCGCAAGAAGAGCAACAGAAAACATAACACCCGAGCTTTTAAAGGAATTGGAGGAAACGCTGGAGCTTGAGAAGTTTTACACTGAAAAGGGAGATGCTGAACAGATCTCAGCCCTGGATTCCCGCTTCCACGATGCGATCTATCAGGCCAGCGGCAGCCGGTTACTGATTAAAACTCTTAAGGAGTTTCATCATTATGTGAAGCATGCTCGTAACCTGTCCCTGTCCAATCCTGAAAGGGCAAAGAAAACCTATGAAGAGCACAAAGCCATCTACGACGCAATTCTCGACAGAGACCGCGAGCTGGCAGAAATTTTAACCGAACAACATATTCGCAATGCAACCGATTATATAGAAAAGATCAGCCTAACCTAAAAGGGAAAGGCACCAGTGAATTAAAAAAGGGGGAAATTCTAATGGAACATGAATTAACAACAGAGCAACTGGAGCAATACTACGAACAATCCGCAAAAAAGATCGATAGAGACAGCTACTATAGCCCTGAATTATTCACCAAATACAATGTGAAGCGAGGCCTTCGCAACGAAGACGGCACCGGTGTTGTAGTGGGTTTGACCGAAATAGGTGATGTCCAGTCCTATGATTGGGTGGACGGCAAAAAGGTTCCAAAAGAAGGGAAGCTGATATACCGTGGCGTGGACGTGAATGATCTCGTTGACGCATGTATCCGGGAAGACCGTTTTGGTTTTGAGGAATGCGCATACCTTCTGTTGTTTGGAGAGCTTCCAAACAAGGCGCAGCTTGAAGAGTTCAATAACGTGCTGGCGCATCACCGTACACTTCCCGATGGCTTTGTACGTGATATGATCATGAAAGCACCCAGCAGTAACATCATGAACAAGCTGGCACGCTCCGTTCTTGTAGCCTATTCTTACGATCACAACCCGGAAGATACCAGTGTGCGCAATTTGTTCCGGCAAAGCATGGGTATCATTTCAAGTATTCCGTTAATGGCAGCATATGCATATCAGGCAAAATCGCATTACTATTTAGGGAATAGCCTGTTCATCCACAGGCCAAGGCCTGAATTAAGCACAGCTGAGAACATCCTGTGCCTCAGCCGCCCGGATTGTCAATTTACCCATCTGGAAGCCTCCACACTGGATATCTGTATGATCCTGCACGCAGAGCACGGCGGCGGTAACAATTCCACATTCACAAGCCATGTTGTCGCCTCAACCGGTACCGATATCTATTCCGCGATCGCTTCAGCATTGGGCTCTCTGAAGGGACCCAAGCACGGCGGTGCCAACCTGAAGGTCATGGAAATGATGGATGAGATCAAACATGAAGTGAAGCATTGGGACAATGATTCAGAGGTTCGGGATTATCTGGTGAAAATATTTAAAAAGGACGCCTATGACCATTCCGGCCTGATTTATGGTTTGGGGCATGCTGTTTATACATTATCCGACCCAAGATGTGTTCTTTTGAAGAAGAAAGCCAGCCAATTGGCAAAAGACAAGGGAAGGTTGGAGGAATATCAACTGTATGAAAGCGTTGAAAGGCTTGGACCTGCTGTTCTCCAGGAACTAAAAAATACAAACAAACCCATCTGTGCCAATGTAGACTTCTATTCCGGGTTTGTGTATGACATGCTGAATATACCCATTGACCTGTACACACCGTTGTTTGCCATTGCCAGAGCTGTCGGCTTCTGTGCGCATATCATCGAAGAAAACATCAATGGCGGGCGCATCATCCGCCCAGCTTACAAAAACGTGCGGGACAGAACAGATTATGTTCCCCTGGATCAAAGATAGTGTGCCAGGGCTTTGAAACAGAAAGCGTATTCAAAGAGCAGGCTTATATTGTATGATCATATCGTCATCACGAATATGTGTTATACAGGAAAGAATCTTGCTTTTTAGAGGAAATATGAAAGAGCTGACAAAAGGTAACCAGTCAAGGTTATCCTTTTGTTGATTTACCCCTGATTTATGATAGAATAGGTATGTTATTCATCTGACATGGGGCTGTTATTTCCCCTCGCAACAGATGCGACAATAGAAAATACTCTGACGAACCAGAGATTTCCGGGGTGGACAGGTTGTTTTTAAAATCAATTGAAATGCAGGGGTTTAAGTCCTTTGCCGATAAAATAAATCTTCATTTTAATAAAGGCCTCACTGCTGTGGTAGGCCCAAACGGAAGCGGGAAAAGCAATATTTCCGATGCGGTCCGTTGGGTTTTGGGTGAGCAGAGCGCAAAATCACTGCGCGGCAGCAAAATGGAGGATGTTATTTTTGCGGGCACACAGCATCGTAAGCCTGTCGGCTTTGCACAGGTCACCCTGACAATAGACAATTCGGATAAATCCCTTCCATTGGAGTTCACCGAGGTTACTGTTACCCGGCGGGTATACCGTTCGGGGGAAAGCGAATATTATATCAACAAGACATCCTGCCGTCTGAAGGATATTCACGAACTTTTCATGAATACCGGCGTCGGCAAGGAAGGCTATTCCATCATCGGGCAGGGCAGAATTGATGAAATTCTCAGCAACCGCTCTGAGGACCGGCGCGCTATTTTTGAAGAAGCCTCCGGGATCATGAAGTACAAGGTACGAAAAATCGAAGCCGAGCGTAAGCTGGAAAGCACCCGTCAGAACCTGCTTCGCATCGAAGATATTATTCTGGAGCTGGGCTCCCAGCTGGAACCCCTGCGCGAGCAGGCTGAAAAGGCCAGGCAATACCTTGAGCTCAGTACCGAGCTGAAGGATCTGGATGTCAGCCTTTATCTGGACAGCATTGCCAAAAGCCAGGAAAAGATCGATGAGATCGACTCCCAGTTTCAGGGTGTTCAGCAGAATATCCAGGAAGAAAACGACCGGCTGGAGAAAAAGAAACTGGAAAACCGTGATAAAACCGAAAAGCTGGACAGGCTGAAAAAACAACTGGAGCTGCTTCGGGAAGAGCTTTTCAATCTGGACAGGGACACCGGACGGCTGGAGAACCAAATCTCCATTAACGAAGAAAAGATCAATCATATAGAATCCAGCAATACCGCTGCAAACCAGGACATTGAGGGAAACAAAACCCGCATGGCAGCCATGGACGCGGACATCGAAAAGCGCAATAAACGTCTTGCAAACCTGAACCGGGATCAGGAGAATTTCACCCGGTTGCTTTCCGAAGCCGAAGAAAAGCTGGCAGAGGTTATTGCGGTTCTGGACGCAGGCGAACGCCGCATCGAGCTGATGAAGCAGGAAGTGATGGACAAGCTGGATGATCTGTCCGAATGCCGCACTCGTCTGAACAGCCTGAAGAATGAGCAGGAAGCATTTCAAGCAAGGCAGCATAAGGTGGAGGGTGAAATACGCAAAACCATGCTCGACAGAGACAAGGAGAGCATGCAGCTTGAACAGGCCAGAAACGAACTGCGCAGACAAAAGGAGAACTTAACCCATAAAAAGGAAGATTCAACAAAACGTGAAGGTGAACTACTAACCGGGAAAAAGCAGCTCGAAGCCCTGCGCGGAGATCAGAATAAATGCCTTGCCGAGTTACAGGCAGTAAAATCCCGACGCAAGGTGCTCAAAGACATGGAGAACAGCCTGGAGGGCTACAGCCACAGCGTCAGGGCCATTCTTCAGGCCTGCCGTGAAAACAGACAGCTTGGGGATGGTATTCATGGGGCGCTGGCGCAGTTAATCCATGTCAGAGAACGTTTTGAAACAGCCATTGAGGTTGCTCTTGGGGCAGCGCTGCAAAACATCGTTGTAAAGGATGAATATACGGCAAAAAATGCTATTCGATATTTAAAGGATAACAACCTGGGACGCGCTACATTCCTGCCCATATCTTCCGTAAAGCCCAGAGATCTGGATCAGGGAACGCAGAAAAGGCTTGAAGCTGAGCCGGGATATCTGGGTTCTGCGTCTGAAATGATCGAGTGTGAACCCGCTTTTAAAGATATCATTTCCAACCTTTTGGGAAGAACCGTCATCGCACAGACCATCGATGAAGGCATCGCCATTTCGCGGAAATATGGCTACAGCTTCAGGGTGGTAACCCTTGACGGAGAAGTGCTGAATCCGGGTGGTTCAATGACAGGCGGAAGCCAGCCCTCCAAATCCTCCAGCCTGCTTAGCAGGAACCGTATTCTGCGTGAATTGGATGATAAAATTGAAGCCCTGTCCAGCCGGCAGGAACAATTTGAAAAGGAATGCGTTCAACTGTCAGGCAAGATTTCTGAAATGGAAGAAACCCTCAGGGGGCTCCAAAAGGAACTACAGGATCTGGAGCTGACGGTTCTGCGGGAAGAACACAGGGTTCTTGGGCTTCAGGATAATATCAAGGGGTTTGCGGCCAGGCAGGACATGCTTCAGGCCGAGAAAAATGAGTTGGACGGTAATATATCCTCCTGTAAACAGGAAATTCAGGAGGAAGAAAAGCGGCTTTCCTCCATTGAACAGAGTATTGCCACGCTGAAAGCCACCATCGAAGACAATCAGCTGCAAAGCAAGGCCGAGCAGGCAAAGCGTGATGAGATTCACGCAGACATTAACGATTACAAGGTCTCTGTGAATTCGGTGCTGGAAAGCCAGGAGCAAACCAGGGAAGCCATTGCGCATTTGAACGAGGAGAAGCTTCTTTTGGTTGAATCCATCCAAAAACGCATCGAGGACAAGGTCAGGAACAAGGAACGAATGGAAGCCCTGCAATCGGAAATCCTCAGCATCAGGGATAAAATCAAGGGGCAGGATGAGATCAAAACCGGTAAAAACCTGAAGCTCGAAGGCCTCCAGGAAGAGAACCTCATTCTGGAAGCCGAGGTATCCGGAATGGTGGACGCCATTACCTCTTTCAATGATACCATCCGCATTCTGCAGGAGGAATACGGTAAGCTGGAGGTCAGAAAAGCCAAGCTGACAGCCGAATTGGAAGCCCTGCAGAACAGACTTTGGGATGAGTATGAATTAACCTTTGGAACAGCGGCAGAATATAGAAAGGAAATTCATAACATTCGGCAGACACAAGCCCGGATCAACGAACTGAAGACGACCATCCGCGAGCTTGGGCCGGTCAATGTATCCGCCATCGAGGATTACAGCAAGACAAAGGAAAGGCATCAGTTCCTGTCACAGCAAAAGGAAGATCTGGTCAACTCCGAAGAGAAACTGAACAGGGTGATCCGTGAAATGCTGTCCATTATGAAGCGTCAGTTCCTGGACGAGTTCCAGCGGATCAACCAAAACTTCAACCAGGTTTTTCGTGAATTGTTCGATGGAGGAAGGGCGGAAGTGGTTCTGGAAAACCCTGACGACGTGCTGGAGTGCGGTATTGATATCATTGCCCAGCCACCTGGGAAAAAACTTCAGAACATGCTGCTGCTCTCTGGCGGCGAGCGGGCAATGACCGCCATTGCGATTCTCTTTGCCATTTTAAAGATGCGCCCCGCGCCCTTTTGTATCCTTGATGAAATAGAAGCTGCGCTGGATGATGCCAATGTTTATAAGTTTGCGGATTATATCCGCAAGTTCACAAAAACCACTCAGTTTATCGTGATCACCCACAGAAAGGGGACCATGGAAAACTCGGATGCGCTATATGGGGTTACCATGCAGGAATATGGCATATCATCAGTGGTTTCGCTAAAGCTGGGAGATCCGGATACTCAGAACGCGATGTAAATTGTTTACGGAAGCTGGCGTGCATAATAAACATACAGAGTGGATTTTGCTCCAAAGAGTCTGGCTATTCGAAAGTGTACAAACTGAAATAATATCATATAGATAACCAACAGACTTAATAAATTCAGAATACAGAAAAAAAACGGGAGGATATATGGGCTTTTTTGATAAACTCAAGGACGGACTGAAAAAAACAAGGGACAGCATCACCCACCGGATCGATCAGGTGCTGGTTTCCATGGGCAAAATTGATGAGGATTTGTTTGAGGAGCTGGAGGAGATACTGATAACCTCCGATGTTGGTGTGGAGACAACCCTTCGCATCATTCAGAATTTGAAGGATCGGGTTAAAAAGGAAAGGATTACACACGCCACAGAAGTGAAGGGGCTTTTAAAGGAAGAAATCGCTTCGCTGCTTGGCGCGGATAAAGAAACACTGAAGCTTGGCACAAAGCCCTCCGTTATTGTCGTGATCGGTGTAAATGGTGTTGGTAAAACAACCTCGATCGGAAAAATCTGCCATGTCCTGAAGGAACAGGGTAAGAAAGTATTAATGGCTGCAGGGGATACTTTCCGGGCGGCGGCCATCGATCAATTGGAAATATGGGCGAAAAGGGCCGGGGTGGATATTATCCGTCACACTGAAGGCGCAGATCCGTCTGCGGTCATATACGATGCGATCGCCGCGGCAAAAGCCAGAAACTTTGATGTGATTGTATGCGATACGGCAGGGCGCCTGCATACAAAGAAAAACCTCATGGAGGAACTGAAAAAAATCTTCCGGATTATTCAAAGGGAGCTTCCGGATACGGATATCGAAACCCTGCTCGTGCTGGATGCGACAACCGGGCAGAATGCGGTTTCACAGGCCAAAAACTTTACAGAAGCCTGCGGTGTAACCGGGCTGGTCTTAACCAAGCTTGATGGTACGGCAAAGGGCGGTATCGTGGTGTCTATCAAAACCGAGCTGGATATTCCGGTGAAGTTCATCGGTGTGGGCGAGCATATCGATGACCTGCAGCCCTTCAACCCGAAGGACTTTGTAGAAGCCCTCTTCTCCTAGCCAGAGGGCGGGGCCCAGGTCCCTTGGTCAAATTTAACCGGAGGGTGAGGCCAAAAACCACGGGCAGAACCCAGCCCTTGATCACAAGCCAGAGGGCGGGGCCTCGGTTCCCTGAATAAATATTACAGCTGGAGGGTTCTAGCATCATAGAAAAAACCAGAGACAACTTCCCTCTGGTTTATTCTTTTTAGAGAAAACCCCCGCAATAAAAAATAAATTTGACAAGTCACAGTTTATTATATAAAATAGTAAAAATTTAATGAAAACCAACCTGCCGATAATCAATCGAATGGCCTGTTCAGATAATGTAGATGGGAGGAGTTAAAATGGCTACCATATATCCAGATGTTTCAAGAACCTTTAGCGAATTCTTATTGCTGCCAAACCTTACAACGAAAGAGTGCACACCGACCAGCGTGAACCTTTCAGTGCCGGTTACAAAATTTTCAAGGGGCGAGAAACCAAAAATTGAAATGAATATCCCCGTTGTATCGGCCATTATGCAATCCGTATCCAATGATACGCTGGCAATCGCCCTCGCAAAATGCGGAGGGATGTCCTTTATTTACGGATCTCAGTCCATTGCCAGTCAGACTGAAATGGTCAGGAGAGTCAAAAAGCACAAATCCGGTTTTGTTGTCAGTGATTCCAATGTTTCAGTGAACCACACCCTGAAGGATGTGGTGGAGATGAAGGAAAGATCAGGTCATTCCACCATAGCTGTCACCGAAGACGGTACGGCATCCGGAAAGCTTCTTGGCATCGTAACCGGCAGGGATTACCGGCTAACCCGTGACTCCCTTAATAGAAAAGTATCTGAATTTATGACTCCCTTCAGTAAACTCATTGTCGGCCAGCTGGGCATCACCTTAAGCGAGGCCAACGATATCATCTGGGAATACAAGCTGAACAGCCTTCCCATCATCGATAAGGATCAAAACCTGCAATACCTTGTTTTCAGAAAAGACTATGATGATCATAAACAAAACCCTGACCAGCTGCTGGATTCCAAAAAACGTCTGATCGTCGGTGCCGGCATTAATACCCGGGATTATTCCGAACGTGTGCCTGCATTGCTGGAAGCTGAAGCAGACATTCTCTGCGTGGATTCTTCCGATGGCTTTACCGAGTATCAGAGGGAAACCATTCAATATATCAAGGAAAACTTTTCATCTGTAAAGGTTGGCGGCGGCAATGTGGTCGATCGCGAAGGCTTCATGTACCTGGTGGAATCCGGCGCGGACTTCGTGAAAGTGGGTATTGGCGGCGGTTCCATCTGTATCACACGTGAACAGAAGGGCATTGGCCGCGGTCAGGCAAGTGCAGTAATTGAAGTGGCAAAGGCCAGGGATGAATACTATCAAAAAACCGGGGTTTATGTTCCCATTTGCTCGGACGGCGGCATAGTGCATGATTACCATGTCGTGCTGGCACTGGCCATGGGGGCTGATTTCGTGATGATGGGGCGCTACTTTGCCCGATTTGATGAAAGTCCGAACAAGAAGGTTAAACGCGGAAACAGCTACGTGAAGGAGTATTGGGGTGAAGGCTCGAACCGCGCAAGAAACTGGCAGCGGTATGATTTGGGCGAAAGCAGTACACTGAAGTTTGAAGAAGGAGTGGACAGCTATGTTCCTTACGCAGGAAAGCTGAAGGATAACCTGGATGTAACGCTGTCAAAAATCCGCTCCACCATGTCAAGCTGCGGTGCCGGTTCCATCAAACAGCTGCAGGAGACCGCAAGAATCACAGTGGTTTCCTCCACCAGTTTGATAGAGGGCGGAGCCCACGATGTCATCCTCAAAGAAAACGAGTATTAAAAATAATTAGCCATGAGCCGGGGTCCAGATACCCTGGCTCATTTTCATATGTGTACAAATGAGCCGAAGAGACGGCTGTTTCGACTCATAAATATAATCACTGTTCAGGTATGTTTGCCATCCTGAGAGAAGCGATGGATCTTATTTACTTAAAATGCTATAATTAGTTATGAATAATGAAAAATATTCACTTCCAATATGCAATGAAAATAGGAGTTGATAAATTATGAAGGCAAGAAAATGGATTGTATGTTTTTCTGTTCTTGTATTGCTTCTTTTTATAGCATTATTACAGAAGTATATTAGCTTATCTTCAATAATTCCGGATGGTGATGGAATCGGAGTTTACTTCCTAACCTTTGAGATTAATGAGCGTGTGCTTAGTTCAGAAATTAATGTGTATACATCGCTGTTCGGGAAGCTTTCGATTTATGCTGGAATTGCTCTGGTTGTCCTAATATTAATAAATTCCTGGTTGTTTATAAAAGGAAGAAGAGCAAAGCTATCTGTAAATATGAGGGAATGAATTAGAGCCAGGGGAAAATCCTCAGGCTTTTTTCTGAGCCAGGGAGAAAGAATGCTGCAGGCAACTCTGCAGGGAAATGCTTTACGGGTAAGGTAATAGGGCTATATACTGTTTCTGGTGGTGAATCGGATGCGGTTATGGAGGTTATGAAGTTTAGTAGCAGATGAGTAAAGCTTCCAGCGTCGGCTGAGATAAAGTTTTTAATGATGAGGATAGGGGTGATAGCATATGAAATACTTTGATGTTTCAAACGAAAATATTAAAATTCATGGATTAAATGTGGTCGATCAGGAACGTGGGCAGTTTTGGCGTCTCCCGCAGGAGATTATGGACAAAATGCCTGAAGGTTATATTCACGCCGGCAAACGATGTACAGGTGGAAGGCTGAGGTTCAAGACAAATTCAACACAAATTTCTGTCAAGTATATACTTGACAGGGTTACCGTGGATATATGCATGCCCCTGCCTGGTTCAGCCGGAATAGATGTGTATTCGGGATATGGAACAGACGCAAAATTTTTGGGTTATGCCGCACCGGTAGCTTATTCAAACGATCAGACAGCCATAGAGAAAGTATTTTCAAAATCCTCTGAAATGGAAAATATAACTGTTAACTTTCCGAGAAACGAGCATGTTCTTGCGATGGAAATCGGAGTTGATGACAACGCCAAGCTCTTACCGCCCGATGATTATCATATAACCCGCCCCATTGTATTCTATGGTTCATCAATCACCGAGGGAGGTTGTGCTCCTCGTCCGGGGAATCAGTATACCAGCATTCTTTGCAGATGGCTTGATGCTGACTATTATTGTTATGGTTTTTCGGGCGCTGCGAAAGGTGAAATTGCATTTGCAGAGTTTATCGCAGCGCATAAAGACATGAGTTTGTTTGTCTATGATTACGATCATAATGCACCCGATCCCGAGCATCTTTTAAAAACCCATGAACCGTTTTTTCATATTGTGAGACGGGCACATCCGAAGCTTCCGGTCATTTTGATGACAAGGCCTGATTTTAAGGCCGGCAACAGCGACAATCAGAAGAGAAGGGATGCCGTATACAGAACCTTTATCAATGCTAAGAACAGTGGTGATGAGAACATTTACTTCATAGACGGTGAGCAGTTCTTTGGGTTTATTGGCAGAGAAGAATGCACTATTGATGGCTGCCATCCAAACGCTCTTGGTTTTATTAGAATGGCCGAAACCATATACCCTCTGGCCAAGAGTTTATTAGGGAAGTAGTTATACAAGGTGACTGATAAAAGGATACCCGGGGTGTAAGGAAAGGGCAAGACGCTAATACCATATGTAAGGAAAACTACCCTGTGAGAATCCCTTCACCGCTGAAACTGGTTCTGGCCAGGGAGCGAAACAGCCGGGTCCTGGAGGAACAGGAGGTGATGGCAGGGTAGAGTACACTCTGGAAAAACAAGTTGATGCGGGCTGTTTTAACGAAATTGGAGGAGAACTGAAATGTTATCCGGTTCCAAGGTTAAACTTCGTCTCATTATAATCTGTATCCTTCTCGGGACTATACCCGCGATTCTCGTCGGTGCGTTTTCATTTTACAGGGGGTCTGAAACCATTCAGGATAAAGTGAACGAAAGTAATATGCGCAACCTCGTCCAGGTGCAGATGTCTGTGGAACAGCTTTTATATACCGCCGACCATATCATGATGCAGTTTATTGAAACTCCCGCTGTCAAGGCCAGTCTTTCCGTTGAGATGGCGGGCAGTGATTTCAGTATTTTCAACACGGCTGAGGATGCTATCAACAACCTTCCCACATACAGTCTGGGAGCAAATGAAATATGCTTTGCCAACCTCAGCAAGGGCTGGGTGATCAATAACAGCGGCATTTACAGGCTGGAAAATTACCCCGGAAGCCCGTTGCTGAATGAATTTATCAAAAAATCCGGCTCCACATTCTGGATTGACGAGCTTAGCATGTATGCGCAGAGAACATCAGACGGCCTATCTGGTATGGACAGCGTCTGCCTGGTAAAAAAATGGCCGCTTTTCATTTCAAATCCATCATATCTGGCGGTTCTGAAAATACCTCACAGCCAATTGGCCGGCTTGATTTCAGATAATAAAAACCTTGGACAGGTGATGATAATCGGTGATGACGGTCATGTTATAGCACACCCCGACAGTAAAGAATGGGGAAAGGATTATAACTGCGTTGTCTACTATCAAAAACTTGCCGCTGCTGATGAGAAAACGGGTAATTTTACAGTTCAGATCGATACCGTGGATTACAGCATCAACTATCTGAAATCCGAATACAATAACTGGACATATCTCTCCATCATCTCTCTATCCGATTTACTGAAGGATTCGAAAGCGATTGGGTGGTTTACATTCTTTGCATGTTTGGCCGTTATTATAGTGGTTTATGCAGCGGCTTTCATTATTTCCAACAGGATATACAGGCCTGTGGAAAAGATCTATAACCTGGTTGTCGGAGAACAGGATCGCAGGGAGCCCGAAAAACGGCGGGATGAGTTTGGATTGATTGAAGAGAGAATCGGTTTTTTACTGAAAGACAACACCCGGTTGAATAACCAGCTGTCCATCCAGTTCGATCAATTGAAGGAGTTCTTTATCCTGAGGTTGATATTGCGCGGAATGGATCAGGAGCTTGTAAACCAAAAACTGAAGCTTTATGGTTATCCTGTCCTTTCGGAACCCATATGCGTCCTGGTCACACGGATTGATACCTTTGATGGTACGATATATGAAAACAACGACAAGGATCTGATGCTGTTTGCCATCAATAATGTCGTCGGAGAACTTCTGGAGGAGAGCCTTGCACTCAAACCTGTTGTGGTTGAAGAGTACCAGGTTACCATCATCAGAATTCCGCAGCACAGAATTCAGCAATTCAAGGAAACCGCCTATTCTGTCACTGAAAAAGTCCAGGATACTATTCATGAAACGCTGAACCTTTCGGTATCCATTGGTATCAGTCAGCCAATCCGGGATTACAGTGATATCCATAAAGGGTATTATGAATGCATAGAAGCTTTAAAGCACCAAATCAGCCTTGGTTACAGAGCAGTTATTTTTTATCAGGATATCCAGGAAATAAACATATTAATGCCGATTTTCCCCGATGCGATTGAAGGGGATCTG
The DNA here is from genome assembly GCA_964450305.1 of uncultured Ruminiclostridium sp. Classification (GTDB taxonomy): domain Bacteria; phylum Bacillota; class Clostridia; order DSM-8532; family DSM-8532; genus JAAYJG01. Next base: position 5,722 of record CAYVFB010000025.1, on the reverse strand, counting down.
CTGGAGGCCGTGAAAACCAGCAGCCTTGAAAAGGCAAAGGAGCTGCTGCATCAATTGATCAACAGGGTGTTTATGGTGGAGGCCAGCCGGTATGAATACCAGGTTTCGCTCGTCAGGCTTTTGACCGATCTGATATTAATTCTGAAAGAATCCGGTGAATTCAACAATATTATCATCAATGACGGCATTTCCGTGTATGAGAAACTATTCAAGCTGAAAACAGCCGGTGAAATAGAAAAATGGTTTATTCGGGAAATTATCACGCCGATTATTGAAAATTTGGAGATTTCGGAGAAGAATCAATACAAAAAGGTGGTCGACAAGGTCTTGAATATAATCCAACAGGAGTTCCATACCGAATTAACCCTCGAGGATTGTGCTGCAAGGCTGAATTACCATCCCAGCTATATCCGCAGAATTCTAAAAAACGAAGCGGGTATTGTTTTCAGTGATTACCTTGCGCAGTACAGAATCGATATGGCGAAAAAATGGCTGATGGAAACAGATATGAAAATATCCGAGATTGCGGACAAATTAAAATATAAAAATTCTGAAAATTTCATCCGTTTCTTCAAGAAATACACGGGTATGACACCCGGGAAATACAGAGCCGCCTCTAATTAGGAGCCGGCTCGGGTATCCCGAACGGTCTCCCAGGAACCGGCTCGGCAAGCCTATTTTCAATTGTAGCCAAAATGACAGTTCCCTGCAATAAGAATAACTTTTCTCCGAAGGAGACCCCAGGATGTGGGCTTAACAAGCCTTCTGAGGGTCTATCTGCCATTTTGGGCAAACTGTAGCTATTCTGACTATGGAATTCAATCGTCTAAGGTTTTAAAGTTCAAAGTGTGACATTAAAATGTATCAGAGCAAGAGATGTGCACACCTCAATCACTGATTTTTGCTGCGTATATTTAAGGCTGTAAGCTCCCTGGGTATGTCTAAAACAACACAAGCCAGGGCGTTAGGGGGTTATATTTTGACTGAGTTATCCGTTGACCAAAAAGAGAAAATCCCGACAACCACAATATATAAAAAGGAATCAAAGCTTAAAACGATAAAAAAGGATTTCTGGCTTTATCTGCTTTTAATCCCGGGATTGCTGCATTTTATCATTTTCAAGTATTTGCCGATGTGGGGAATATTGATCGCATTCCAGGATTTTAACGCATATTTGGGCTTCTTAAAGAGCCCGTGGGTGGGCTTTCAAAACTTTATCGATTTTTTTACAAATCCAGATTTCGGGCAACTTTTTGCCAACACGCTTCTGATCTCCTTTTACAATTTGATCTTTGGTTTTCCAGCCCCGGTTATCATGGCGCTGATGCTGAACGAGGTACGCAAGCAGTGGTATAAAAGAACCATTCAAACACTCGTTTACATCCCGCATTTCATTTCATGGGTGATCATAGCCAGCCTGACATATACGATGTTTAATTCCCAGGGCGTAATCAATAAGTACATTATTCATGCGGGCGGGCAGGCGGTGCCTTTTCTTACAAGTACTGAGACATTCAGAACCATGATTATCGGCCAGACCATCTGGAAGGAAACCGGATTTGGAACAATCATATACCTGGCAGCTCTGGCAGGAATAGATCCTCAGCTGTACGAAGCGGCTATTATGGACGGAGCGAACCGATTCCGGCAGCTTTGGCATATTACCCTGCCCTGTATCAGAAGTACGGTTATCACGCTGCTGATACTAAGAATGGGGCATATTCTGGACAATGGCTTCGACCAGATATTCCTGATGAGCAACTCCCTGAACAGGAGTGTTTCGGAGGTATTCGACGTTTATGTTTATACAATAGGGATTACGAGAGGAGCATTCAGTTATTCCACCGCTGTCGGCCTGTTTAAATCGCTGATAGGTATTGTGCTGATCTATTCGGCGAACAAGCTTGCTAAAAAGGCGGGAGAATCCGGAATATTCTGAATTTACGGCTTTTAGCCCTTTGGTTGGGAGACCGTTCAGGAAACCCGATCCGGTTCCCTGGAGGCCATTCGGGAAACCCAAGCCGACTCATTGGAGACCGTTCGGGAAACCCGAGCCGGCTCCTGGAGACCTTTCAGGAAACCTGAAAGGCTCCTGGATAAGAGGTGAAAAAATGAAAATCAAAAAGTCCTGGCAGTCAATATTGTTCGATAGCTTTAATACTGTTTTTCTTGGATGTTTTGCGATGGCAACCGTGCTTCCGTTCCTGTATGTTATAGCCTGCTCCATCGCACCGGAAAAAGAAATTCTGAACAGACCCTTCTTTATTATACCGTCGAAATTTCAGATTGATACCTATGAGTATATTTTTTCATCCCCAACGTTGCCGAGGGCGTTTCTGATTTCTTTGTTTGTGACAGTATCAGGCTCATTGACAGCGATGTTCTTTACCCTTACAATGGCGTATCCCCTGTCAAAGAAAAACCTTATCGGAAGGAACTTCCTGCTGGGAATGGTTACCTTTACGCTGGTCTTTGGCGGCGGAATGATCCCGGGGTTTCTCGTGATAAAAAGCCTTGGTTTCATCAATAAATTCTGGGCGCTGATCCTTCCGGGAGCTTTAAACACGTGGAATCTGCTGGTTGTAAAAAACTTCTTCCAGGAGTTACCGCAGGAGCTGGAGGATTCCGCGAGAGTGGACGGTTGTACCTCGCTTGGAACTTTCATCAGAATAGTGCTTCCCCTTTCCATGCCCGTTATAGCCACCTTTACGCTGTTTTATGCCGTAGGATACTGGAACGATTACAGAAGCGCCCTCCTGTATACCACCAATAATAAAATGTGGCCGCTGCAGCTCGTGTTAAGGCAAATCATTCTGATGGCCGCAGGGAACATAGACGGCGCAACCTTTGATCAGGCTTATACGCAGCCACCGCTGGAAGGGGTTAAAAACGCGGTTATTGTATTTGGAACTGTACCCATCCTGGCTGTTTATCCCTTCCTGCAGAAGCATTTTGTTAAGGGTATCATGATTGGAGCCATCAAGGGATAAGAAAGAAATAGACAGAGCTGCAGAATAGCTTTGTTTATCATAAGAAATAAAAGAAAGGAATGAGGAAAATGAGAAAACTAAACCTTCTCTGCATCTTCCTGGCATTGACTATTGTACTGGCTGCCTGCGCAATTCCGGGTGTCGGCGGCACAACCAACCCACCGGCGCAAACCGGTACGGAATCAAATACTCCTGCACCGGAAAAGGTTGAACCGAAGAAAATCAGCATTCTGGCGATTACCTTCTCAGGAACTCCCATCGAGGAGAATGAACCGGCGGTTCTGGCTCTGGAGGAGCTTACAGGGTATGACATCACACTGGAATTCCTTTTAAACTCCAGCTATGAGGATCAGCTGAATACAAGAATGGCAGCCCAGAACCTTCCCGCATTGGTTGCCATCACCGGAAAAACCGCCAGTGTCATCAGTAACTGCCGTGCCGGCGCTTTCTGGGATATCACGGATTTCTACAAAAGCTATCCCAACCTTTCAAAGGCAAACGCAATTGTTATGAACAATATCTCCATTGATGGCAGAATATATGGCATCTACAGGGCAAGACCTCTCGGAAGAAACGCCATTTCCTACAGAAAAGACTGGCTGGCGAATGTAGGCCTTTCCGAACCCAAAACCATGGATGAGCTTTATAACGTATTAAAAGCCTTCACCTATAACGACCCGGATAAAAACAGCCAGAATGACACCTACGGCATGACCTGGTGTAAATTCTTCGGGCCTCTTGACCAGATAGCCGTTGCCTTCGGCGCTCCGAACAAATGGGGCGAAGGCGCCGATGGAAAACTGATTCCATATTTTGATACACCCGAATATATGGAATCCATCAAATATATCAAAAAGCTCTATGATGAAGGCTTGATCAACAAGGATTACGCCGCTATGGAAACTTCCGACTGGACAAAGGATTTCCAGAACAGCAAATCCGGCGTACATATTGACGTCAGCGACCAAGCATGGCGTTTCCAGAAGAATTTCATAGAAAAGCAGCAAATGCCGGATGACCTTGTTTGGGTGATGGGAATGCCAGAGGGCCCCAAAGGTAAAAAAGCAATGCCTACATCAGGACATGCCGGCTTTGTAGCGGTCAGCAAAAACGGAGCCCCCAAGGAAAACGACATGAAGGATGCCCTGAATTTCCTTGACCTGTGCAATACGAAGGAAGGTCAGAATATCCTGAACTGGGGTGTTGAAGGCGTTCATTATGATTTGAATGAAAAGGGTGAGGCGACCAGAAGAACCTTTGCACAGGATCCTGTGGAAGGCTTCAACCAATTCATGACAAATGTCGTGGACGGATTGCTGATTCAGGAGGCGTTAAAGCCTGTTCAGAAGCGCCACCTCGAAATACAGGCCGAAAACATTCAGTACGTCGTCGGCAATCCTGCCGAGCCCCTAACCTCCGATGCCTATGCGAAAAACGGATCTCAGCTGGATCAGATGATTAGCGACGCAAGAAATCAGTTTGTCGCAGGACAGATTGATGAAGCCGGTTTCAAAGCCGTAGTCGCAAATTGGTACGCTCAGGGTGGCCAGGCTGTTTGCGATGAATTTACCGCCGCATACAAGGCTTCAAAGTAATCAGACCCCACACTCTGAAACCAGTCAGTATACAGTCTCCTTGATATCAAGCGGGGCTGCAGGCAGTAAGAACCCTCTTTTGATCTGATGCTTTGGCGGTTATGCGTATGCACAGCCGCCAAAGCTATCTTTGGGGTAGTATATCGATGTGATGTATTTGCGGGCAATTGCTTCCCTTGTTATAATAGTTATCAGAGAATATCACGCTATTATTGAATTCCCACAGTTCAATTCTCTGAGAAAAGCTTTGGATACAATGACACAGTCAAAGCCGGGGGGATCTGTATGTTCTTTAATAAGCGGCCTATACGGTTCTTTTCTTTGTTATTTACCTTTGTTTCAATGACTGTATTATTTCCCGCCTGTAAAGGTTATGTCGATACAAATGCTTCCGGAATTTCCGCTGACGCATCTGAGAACCCGTCAAAGCCGGTCGAGATGAAGCTTGTTCTTGGTTATGCGGAGGAAATACCCTCGAAGGACAACCTGATCATCCAGGAATTAAACAGGCTGGCCAATGCCGATATCCAAATTGAATGGACACCGATGGTCTCCTACAATGATAAATTCAAGGTGCTGATGTCTTCAAACAACCTTCCCGACGTACTTCTGGTGCCGGATGTCAAGAACACCACCTTTGTTGACGGTGCAAATGCCGGAATGTTCTGGGAGTTGAAGGATTATATGCACGAGTTTCCTGAACTGAAGGAGATCAAGCCTATTCTTTTGACGAATGCCTCGGTGGAAGGCAAGCTTTATATCCTCCCGCGCGAAAGAACCTTAAAAAGGAAAATGGTTATCTACAGATCCGATTGGGCGGGAATTGCAGGTTTAAGCGCACCCGACACGCCCGATGGCATATATGCCATGGCCAAAGCTTTTGCACAGGAGGATTACGATAAAAATGGCCAAAAAGATACCATCGGGTTTACGCTGGGTACGGTCAACAATGAAATAGACTGCCTTGATGCTCTTGTTGTAGCCTTCGGAGGCTTTAACCGGTGGGGCATCCAGGATGGGAAGGTAACGCCCTCTTTCATGACGGAGGAATACTTTGAAACCTTGAAATGGCTGAGGAAGATGTTTGAAGAGAAACTCATCAGCCCTGATTTTGCCATTACAAAGACCACTCAGATT
>CAYVFB010000024.1:0-39651 GCA_964450305.1 uncultured Ruminiclostridium sp. | reverse complement strand
AATAACCCTTCCGGCTTCAGGAATAACAGAACCGGTTATTACACTATCCCATAAACTGAACACCTCAAACCATGTACTGAACGATCCCTTTGCAGAAGCGATCACCAACAACAAGCTCCAATATGATACAACGGCCGCTTGTTATGTGGTGGATCTGGGCGTGAAGTATTTATCCGGGTCAAGTCAAAGGCCAGCAATACCTGCCATTACGAATTACAGAAGTATTGCTGAAGCTGCTGTTGTCCAATATAAAACCCAAAACGATTCCTTGATGTTTGATGGAAAGGTAATTCTGGACAATACTCCTTCAGATACAGGTGATACACCAAACCCTGTAAATATTGCGGATAGTCCGGTCTGCAACGATAATGCATTTTTCAAAAACAAAATACAAATTCCCGATGCAACGCTGAATGGCACCCACAGCACCACAGGCACGATTACCTATCGGAGGCTTGCATCGACAGTCAACCCGGTAAATGACCCAACGATAACCGAGCCAATTGCATCCGCCAACAGCGTAACAGTTCATACCCCTGTTGTTTGTAATTCAGGGGTCCTGGACGATCAGAGCAACGATCAGACACTGAATCCGGACAGAACAAGGTCTGCATTGGTTGTCGGCAGGCCCTCCCGCATCAGGTTTCTGACAACGGGAGAGCATCTGAATATCCCAGGGTACGCTCCGGGCGGAACGATGGACTGCAGAAAATACACACGGGACAGGCAGGTCAGGTTTCCGTTTGATGTCTATGTTGGAACCGATGAGCCAGTAAATTCTTTCTTTGTACCCAAGGATACCTGGCATTCCATTCCCATGGGTGCCGTATTTGATGAACTGGATATTTTCATACCCACCTGGGTTGATGAAGGGAACTATACAGTACAATTCCGTGAAATAGCTGTGAATGCCCCGGACCTGGCCCATACGCAGGCACTGGCAAACAGAGACATCAGCAATTACGTAGCAGTGCGTGAAAGCCCGGTAAGGGTAATCGGGCGCATTTACGGTTTCAGGATAACTGATGTCACCGATGAATTGTGGCAGGAGGTCTTCAGGACAGGGAAGGATACTTCACAGCACACCGGAAACTACTACTTTACAGGGTTGATGGATGAAGAAGGCGAATCCCGTGGCAACCTGCCCATCTTTACGCTCCCGCTACTGGAGGGCAGCCACAGTGTCTATAGAAACAGGGGAGCCCTGAAAACCGGTTACACCTTCCGCTTCGACCTGATGACCCAGGGGAACTATTACGGATCAACAGACTTCATCACGATTACTCCAAGGTTTTACTATGTGAAAAAGGATGGCAGCGAACGACAGGAAGTGGATTTATGGTATCATGAGAACTTCAACGGTAAACAGAATTATTTTGTCCGGATTGAATCAACCGGAAGGAATCGGGAAAATCCGAAGAACATGGTGCTGGGGGATATCTACCGGAATGTAGAGGAAACAGAGCTCACTGACACCGCGAGAATACTTGGTTTAAACAGGGATTCTTTTAGCAAGGCGACCCATCCTGTGGGCTGGTTGGATCAGATTATCCTCTCACAGAACCAGAGAACCTTTACAGGTATGAAAACATGGCTCCCGACGGGTGTTGATGCCGATACCGCCACAAAGTCCGTGCAAAAATGGTATGGGGAGTACTATTTGCCAAATGATCTGTTCGCAGCACCACAGGGGTTTGATGTAACAGAATACGGCAGAACCCATAATGGCCTGGACGGAAAGGAGAGCTTTTGGTTAAAAGATGGGTACATTATCGTCAACTTCCAGATCGAAACCGTGCAGAATAATGACTTTAGCAATCCTGTCCTCAGTTATGGGGGCTCATCCGGGTGTAATATGTTTGAACGGGAAGGATATGCCCATGCAAAAACCGATAATAACAGCATCACCTTCACCCTGCAGGACGGAGACATCGTATTCTATGACACCGATAAGCGATCCAGTGATGATTTCCGAACCGGCGGAACCCATTAAGCAACGAAAAGGAGAACATAGACACTGTCAGGGAGAGAAAACTAGCAAGAAGATAATTACTCGTCTGTTTTTCCCGGTGTTGAACTGTTCAGTTCAGCATTGGAAATCAGTGAAAGCACACAATACAGTTTCTATGACTCACTTATCTTGTCATCTTCTTTACTCTCAGGCTGTTCCATTGTTTATTCTGAAGATATGCAGCACAACCAGATTATCTATAATACGAAAATAATGAATCCTTTTCAAGAGGGTTGAAACATTCAATAAAGTGAGAGATGGTGAATGAGATGACATCTCTCACTTGTTCAAGTGTTTTAGGGGCATGCTTCAGGCTGTTTCCCTGTCAAAAAGCGTTTTCTCCTGATTCTTTTTTCTCATAGACCACATATCTTTTTTCTGTTATACTATTATTGTTTTTTAGCGGAAGAATAAACCATATGAATAAATGAACCAGGGGAACAGGAATGGCAATTAATCAAAATAGAGTCTCAATAGACAAGGACAATATCCCGCAGCATATTGCCGTGATCATGGACGGAAACGGCCGGTGGGCCAAACAGCGAGGGTTAAGCCGGAATTTTGGCCACCGTGAAGGGGCAAAGGTTGTTAGAAAAGTCATCGAAGAATCGTATGATCTGGGTGTGCGCTATTTAACCTTTTTTGCTTTTTCCAGTGAGAACTGGAACAGGCCGAAGGAAGAAGTGGACGGCCTGATGAAGCTTTACCTGGATTACCTGAAAAGCGCGGAGTCCGAGACCAGCGACAGAAATGTGCGCGTTCGGATTATTGGAAGCCGGGAAGGTCTGTCAAAGGAAATCATCGACCAAATCAATAAGATCGAAACAAACACAATATCCAGGGATCGCATGACCCTGAACATTGCACTAAATTATGGCGGGCGTCAGGATCTGCTGCAGGCCGTGCGTAAAGTGGTCGAAGACGTGCAGGCAGGGCTGCTCGATAAGGATGATATTACCTGCGAAGAGCTTGCAAAAAGGCTTTACACCGAAGACATCCCCGACCCGGATCTGCTTATTCGAACCAGCGGCGAGATGCGCATCAGCAACTTTTTGATCTGGCAGTGCTCCTATACCGAGTTTTATTTCTCCCCTGTTTTGTGGCCGGATTTCAGTGCAAAGCATCTGCACGAAGCCATTATTGAGTATCAAAGAAGAAATCGTCGTTTTGGCGGCGTTTAGACAAAATCAGACTCGTTTCGCACAATCCCGTAACTATTGGTAACAGGCTTTCTCGGTGGAAAAAGCGAATATAGCTGTTAAGCCAGAGGGAACGGCGGAGGTTTTATGAAAACGAGAATCATCAGCAGTATAGTGGCTATTGCCGCCTTGATCATCATCATGGCACAACCCCCCTTCGTGATGGGTATCACCATTTTTATCGTATCTCTCATTGCGCTGTATGAATTTTATCAATGCGTTATAAAGGTGAATTTTCATCCGGTACGCGTGGTGGGCTTTTTCTCCTGCATTATGTTTCTGTTATACTTACTGTATCAGGCATTTGCCCATGATGTGACCAATACCCTTCTGGGTGATTTGTCCCGGGTGCTGTTCCAGCGGAATATGATTTTTCTTATCATTTATTTGGTCATCGTCTATTTGATGTTACAACTGATTTTCCACAGGAACAAATTCACGCTGGATGATATAGCCGTTACGCTGCTGGGGATCATCTATATACCGTTTTTGCTGTCCTTTGTTTTTTTGATCCGGTTTCTGGACAATGGGTTTGTGCTGACCTGGCTGGTATTTGTGGGTACCTTTTCCACCGATACCTGCGCCTATTTTATTGGAAAGTTCTTTGGAAAAAAGAAGCTGCTGCCCGAAATCAGTCCGAACAAGACAGTGGCCGGCGGTATTGGCGGGGTTGTTGGCAGCATCATGTGCACCACGGCTTTCGGAATTTTTTATGCCAATGGGGTTGAAGGGCTTCAAATTCCTTTTTATCATTACATAGCCATGGGGCTGGTTTGCGGAATAATCGCCCAAATCGGTGACTGGGCAGCATCGGCTATTAAACGGAGTGTGGGCATCAAGGATTTTGGGCATATCTTTCCCGGCCACGGCGGCCTGCTCGACAGGATAGACAGCCTGCTATTCGTTGCCCCGGCGATTTACTTTTATTTGCAGCTTCTGATATTATAGAATTGCCCGCTCAACTTTCCACATTGTTTTGAGCGTTCGCCGGCATAACAGGCTAATGACGATGCGATATCACACCTGAATATGTCGGTGCCGGCGCCTCAAAACATCATTCACCAGTTGGGTGGGAAACTGAGTTATGAAACAAAGAAATCATTTGATGATACCTGGAGATTTGTGATGACAAGAAAACTGGTTATACTGGGCTCAACCGGCTCCATCGGGGTGCAAGCCCTGCAGGTTTGCGACAACCTGAACATACAGGTGGTCGGTCTTGCAGCAGGCGGCAACATTGGTGTTTTAGAGGAACAGGCCAGAAAGTACAGGCCTGGCGTTGTTTCAGTGATGGATCCCGAGAAGGGAAAAGAGCTGAAAATAAAGCTTCAGGATACCTCCACGAAGGTCGTTTGGGGATTGGAGGGCATGCTGGAGCTTGTTTCACTGCCCGAAGCCGATACGGTATTAACCTCGGTGGTTGGTATTGCAGGGCTTTTACCCACCATGCAGGCCATTTCATGCGGAAAGAACATCGCGCTGGCCAACAAGGAAACACTGGTAACAGCGGGTAAGCTGGTGATGGAAGCCGCCCGGCAAAAAGGGGTCAGCATTCTGCCGGTTGACAGCGAGCACTCGGCGCTTTTCCAAAGTCTGTCGGGAAACCGGGCTGAAGATGTTGAAAAGCTGATATTAACAGCATCCGGAGGACCCTTCCGGGGCTATTCGAAACAGCAGCTGGAGCAGGTGACGCTGAAACAGGCATTGAAGCATCCGAACTGGGCCATGGGCAGCAAAATCACCATCGATTCGGCAACCATGATGAACAAGGGGCTGGAAGTGATCGAAGCCCTATGGCTGTTCGATGTGGACTTATCCCGCATTGAGGTTGTGATCCATCCGCAGTCCATCATTCATTCCATGGTTTCCTATCGGGATGGTTCCATCATTGCGCAGATGGGGGTTCCCGATATGCGCATTCCCATCCAGCTTGCGCTAACCTGGCCGCAACGGATGGACAATGCGTTTGGACGGGTGGATTTTTCAAAGGTAAACGCATTAACCTTTGAAAAGCCTGATTTCGAAGCTTTCCGATGCCTGAAGCTCGCCTTCAGGGCCGCCGAAACAGGAGGCAGCCTGCCGGTTGTGATGAACGCAGCCAATGAAGTGGCCGTTTCGTTGTTCCTGCAGGAAAAAATCCCGTTCATCGGGATCATGGATTTGATTGAAACTGTGATGGGAAATCATTTGGTGCATACGAAGCCATCCATCGATGATATAATAGAAACAGATGCGTGGAGCCGGGAGGAAACCCTGCGGTTGTATGGTCGCATGAAAGGATAGGTTTCCCTGGCTTTCAGATAAAAACATATTTCGAAAGTGGGATTGATTATGAACATTTTTTTAGCGATTATTGCATTAAGCTTTTTAATTCTGATACACGAGCTGGGCCATTTTATGGTTGCCCGATGGGCAGGCGTGAAGGTGCTTGAGTTTGCCATATTTATGGGTCCGAAGCTGTTTTCATGGAAAAGGGGCGAAACCGAGTATTCCATCCGTGCCATCCCCATGGGCGGGTTCTGTAAGATGGAGGGGGAAGAGGAAGCCTCCAGCGATGAGCGTGCCTTCAACAAGAAACCAGCCGGTAAAAGGGCGCTCATTGTTGTGGCCGGTGCGGCGATGAACATTCTCGTCGCGGTGCTCATCACCACCTTCATCTCCTTTGCCATGGGCTATAATACCAGAACCATCGAAAGCATTGACGAGGGCTCACCGTTGATAAAAGCGGGGTTGCAGGTGGGTGATGAAATTGTCAGTTATGACGGAAAGCATATATTCTTCTCCAGCAACGACTTTTTCCTCTTCCTGTTTTTATCCGATGGAGAAGAGGCTGAGGTGACGTATCGGCGGCCAGGCGTGAACGGTCTGCAGCAAACAACGGTGACACCCCAAATGAGTGAGCCAATGTATATGATTGGTATCACCGTGGGGGTTGACGCTGATGGCACAGCAAATAATAAAGTAGAAAAAGTTCAACCCGGTTCTCCCGCAGATGACGCAAAGATGCTTCCCGGGGACATAATCATCGGGGTTGATAATGCGCCTGTTGCGATAAAGGCTGATCTGTTCAGGTATTTGCAGCAAAGCAAGGAAAACCCTGTGGATATCAGGGTGGATCGCAATGGTGAAATCTACACGTTGTCTGATGTTAAACCCCAGCCCAGCGAAACCTATTATGACCTTGGCGCACAGTTTGAATACAAGAAGGGTGATTTCTTCGGCACGATTCAAAGCGGGATTAACTATTCCATCTCCACCATCCGCAGTGTGTATATGACCCTGGGCGGCCTGTTTACCGGAAAAGTAGGATTAGGAGATATATCGGGGCCGGTGGGTATTGTCGACACCATTGGCCAGGTGGTGGAGGCAGGGTCGGGCTTTTCAGGAAAGCTTTTAAACCTGCTGCAAATCACGATGTTCCTCAGTTTGAACCTGGGTGTGATGAATCTGCTTCCATTCCCGGCACTGGACGGAGGGAAGCTTTTACTGATACTCATAGAGAAAATTCGCAGAAAGCCAATCGATCCGGAAAAGGAAGCATGGATATCCATGGTGGGCTTCATACTGCTGGTATTATTGCTGATTGCAACCTTGATTAATGACATTCCGAGGGTTTTCCCAAGGATTTTCCGGGGGTAAACATAATGGAAACAAACATTCCACGCAGGGTTACCCGCAAAGTGAAGGTGGGTAACCTGTTTATCGGCGGGGATGCGCCGATCACCGTCCAGTCCATGACCAACACATTAACCTCTGACGCAGGGGCTACAGTTTCACAAATTCTGCAGCTTCAGCAAGCCGGCTGCGACATCATTCGTGTTGCGGTTCCGGACATGGCCGCGGCACAGGCTGTTGCAGAAATCAAAAAGGGAATCTCCATCCCGCTGGTTGCTGATATCCATTTTGATTATCGGTTGGCCATTACAGCCATGGAAAACGGTGTGGACAAGGTTCGGATCAATCCTGGCAATATCGGGCACAGGGACAGGGTGAAAAGCGTGGTTTCCTGTGCTTCTGAAAGGGGAATTCCCATTCGCATCGGGGTGAACTCCGGTTCAGTGGAAAAGGAGCTGCTGGAAAAGTATGGCGGTGTAACTGCCGAGGCTCTGGTTGAAAGTGCCCTGAAGCATGTTCATATCCTTGAGGATTTAAACTTCAATGATATTATCATCTCGCTGAAGGCCAGCAATGTGCCGCTGACCATTGCCACCTATCAATTGATGTCGCAAAGGGTTTCATACCCGCTGCATGTTGGCGTTACCGAAACCGGGACCGTATACCAGGGCACTGTAAAGTCAGCCGTGGGTATTGGTGCCTTGCTCGCTCAGGGAATTGGTGATACCATCCGCGTATCGTTAACCGGGGACACCATAGAGGAAGTGAAAGCAGGAAAGGCTATTTTGAAGTCACTCGGTCTTTACAGAAAAGGTGTCGAGCTGATATCATGCCCTACCTGCGGGAGGACAAGAATCAATTTGATCGGCATTGCGCAAAAGGTTGAAAATGCCCTGGAAAACTTGGAAAAACCCATTAAGGTCGCAGTGATGGGCTGTGCGGTAAACGGCCCTGGCGAAGCCCGTGAGGCCGATATCGGTATTGCCGGTGGGGACGGCTGTGCACTGATATTCAAAAAAGGGGAGATCTTAAGAAAAATCCCGGAAGACAGGGTTGTTGAAGAGCTGCTGAAAGAAATCGAATCCATGTGAATATTCATATAATCAAAAGAGATAGTTTATCAACCTACCACATCGAGCATTAGCACTCTCGCCTTGAGAGTGCTAAAAAAGTATTGACAATCCGGAATGAAATCGCTATGATATTGTTAAAGTAATAGAAGCGCGATGCCCTGGTGTTAACAAAATGACGGCAAACACAACGGCAGGGCGCAGATGAAGCAATAAGTGCACTTGTTGCTTTTTTGTTGATACACTCCAACAGGATGTATCATCCATGCTACGATCAGGCATAATCCTGTTTTTCAAAAAGTGCATGAATAGTATCCTGTGCCGGCAGAAATGTCCCCACGGGGTTACAAAAGTATAATGATTTGCAGGGGAGGTTTTTTTATGATTCAGGAAAAAGGGAACATTTCCATCCATACCGAGAACATATTCCCGATCATTAAGAAGTGGTTATACTCCGAAAAGGATATCTTCATTCGTGAGTTGGTTTCCAACGCGGCCGATGCCATCAGCAAGCTGAACAAATTAGCGGCCATGGGCGAAGCCAATCTGGGGGAAGGCCACCAGTTTAAAATAACCGTATCGGTCAACAGCGAAGCCAATACCATTAAAGTTTCGGATAATGGGATCGGGATGACCGATGAAGAAGTGAAAAAGTATATTAACCAGATCGCTTTTTCCGGTGCGAAGGACTTTATTGAAAAGTATAAGGACAAGACCGATGAGCAGCAAATCATCGGGCATTTTGGCCTTGGATTCTATTCGGCGTTCATGGTGGCCAAAAAGGTACAAATTGATACCCTTTCCTGGCAGGAAGGCGCTCAGGCCGTCCGCTGGGCCAGTGAAGGCAATACCGAATATGAAATGGGTGAATCCGACCGGGCAGAAGTTGGAACAACGATCACGCTTTTCATGGCTGATGACAGCAAGGAATTCACCGAAAAGTTCAAAATGCGTGAAACATTGAAGAAGTATTTTGCGTTCCTGCCCTACGAATTGTATCTGGCAGATGAAACGGAAAAGCCCGAAGAGAAGGACAAGAAAGATAAGAAGGATAAAACGGAAGAACAGAAGCCGCAGCCGTTAAACAACATTCATCCCTTGTGGAAAAAGAACCCGAAAGACTGTACCGATGAAGAATACAAGGCATTCTACCGGGATACCTTCATGGACTATCAGGAGCCGCTCTTCTGGATTCACCTGAACATGGAATATCCTTTCAGGATGCAGGGAATCATCTACTTCCCGCGGCTCAAGCATGAGTTTGAAACCATGGAAGGAAAAATCAAGCTGTATTACAACCAGGTTTTCGTTGCCGACAACATTAAAGAGGTTATTCCTGAGTTCCTGCTGATGCTCAAGGGGATGCTGGATTGCCCGGATCTGCCGCTGAACGTATCACGCAGCTTCCTGCAGAACGAAGGCTATGTGCAGATGATCTCACGGCATATCACCAAAAAGGTTGCCGATAAGCTAACCTTGCTGTATAAAAAGGAACCGGACAACTTTAAAAAGTATTGGGATGATATCAATCCCTTTGTGAAGTATGGATGCATCCGAGAGGATAAATTTTATGAAAAGGTAAAAGATATCATCATCTTCAAAACCATTAATGATGAGTATGTCACCCTTTCGGAGTACCTTGAAAAGAACAGTGAAAAGCATAAAAACACGGTATACTATGTGCATGATGTAAAACAACAAACACAGTACATCAACATGTTCAAGGAAAATGGCATGGAAGCGGTGCTGTTGAACACCATGATCGACAACCATTTCATCAACTTTCTGGAAGGGCAGAATAACGAGGTTAAATTCCTGCGCATCGATGCTGAAATCACCTCGAACCTGAAGGATGAAGCTGCTGATGAGAACGAGAAGGAAACCAAAAAGCAGGCTGAAAAGCTGGAGAAGCTTTTCAAGGATGTTTTGGGGAACAAGGATTTAAAGGTACAGGTAGAGAAGCTGAAGGCCGAATCAACACCGGCGGTTATCCTGTTGTCCGAGCAATCCATCAGAATGCAGGAAATGAGCCGAATGTTCGGCGGCAGTGACATGGGCGGTATGCTCCCGCAGGAAGAGACGCTGGTGATCAACCGTGGGAACAAGCTGGTGAAAGCACTTATCGCAAGCATTAAGGACAAGGAAAAGGAAGGGGACAGGGAGCTGCTGGTCAAGCAAATCTACGATATTGCCATGTTAAACCACAGACCGCTGGAGCCCGAAGCGATGACTGCTTTCGTGCAGCGCACATTGCAGTTGATGGAAAAAATTATTTAATCATTACTCTGAGCCAAGGTCATGTACCTTGGCTCAAATAATTAAAGGAGCATTAATGATGGAGAGATTAAAGCGGCAAATTGATTTCATTGTAGAAGTGGATAAGCTCAAATCCATCTTCAGGCAATCCCTGATCGCCAATACAACCCGATTTGAAAATGATGCCGAACATTCCTGGCATTTGGCCCTGATGGCCTTTCTGCTGGCAGAACACACCGATGAAAAGGTGGATTTGCTAAAGGTCATGAAAATGGTTCTGATGCATGATATTGTTGAAATTGATGCCGGGGACACCTACTGCTATGATGAGAAGGCCAGGCAGGATAAGAGAGAACGGGAGGAGAAGTGTGCCGAACGCATTTTCTCGATGCTTCCCGAAGAACAGGCCCGGGAAATGTTTGCACTCTGGGAAGAGTTTGAACTGATGGAAACACCGGAAGCACGCTATGCAGCGGTATTGGACAGGCTGCAGCCCCTTTTGCTGAACTATACGGCCCAGGGCATATCCTGGAAAAACCATGGGATCTCTGTTGAGCAGGTGCTTGAACGCAATCAAATAGTTCAAGGAAGCTCGGAAAAGCTTTGGCGCTTTGTGAAGGACCTTTTGGATGATGCGGTTGCCAGGGGATATTTAAAACAGGACAATCAAAACCCTTAAGAATTTTTGCTTGACATATATCTTGTGTGAAGATACGATCTCCTATGTTAGGGATATGTTCCTTAAACAGTTAAATAAGGCCAGAATATTGCATAGATGCACAAAAATACATGGCTTTTTGCCGATTTTTATTATTGACAAAGGTAGAATCCTCCTGTATTATATTAATTGTTCGCCTGGCGGGCGAGCAGATATTAAACAGGGGAGAGTTCCCGAGCGGCCAAAGGGGGCAGACTGTAAATCTGTTGCTGAACAGCTTCGGTGGTCCGAATCCACCCTCTCCCACCAGATACGATGTGCTATCCTATGCACATCGTATTTTCATATGAGGAGGTTTCCAATGCCATATGACATTGCCATTATAGGGGCTGGACCGGCTGGTTGCACACTGGCAAGGCTTTTGGATAAAAAATACAGTGTTTTGCTGTTGGATAAACGGGACCTCACCCGGGAAGAGTATCCGGGTATATCCAAATGCTGCGGCGGGCTACTGGCACCGGATGCCCAAAAAATGCTGGGACGTCTGGGTATAGCGGCACCTGCCTCTGTGCTGGTTGATCCCCAGATCTTTCTGGTTCGCACCATCGATTTCGATAACCAATTGGAACGGTATTACCAAAGGTTCTATTTTAATATGGACAGGCTGGCCTTTGACCAGTGGCTGATCGATAATGTTCCTGATCATGTGGATATTGCACATGGCTGTACGTTTAAATCCTGTACCACCACCGATGATTTTATCCAGTTCACTTTTACATATAACGGCAAGGCATACAAGGAAAAAGCCAGGATCATCATTGGCGCCGATGGCGCTCATTCCCTGGTCAGAAAAGTCCTTTTTCCACAACATAAAATGCCCGAACCTTATATAGCCATTCAGGAGTGGTTTGAAACGGAAAGCTCTGTTCCCTGGTTTGGGGCGATCTTTGACAAGACCATAACTGATTTCTATTCCTGGACGATTACCAAGGGGAATGTGATTTTGATTGGATCGGCTCTGAAAAAAAACAATCTTGCCCTGGACAGGTTTAAAATGCTTAAAATGAGGCTTCGGGACAGCGGCCTTGTTTATGGCAACAAGCTAAAAAGAGAAGGGGCCTTGATCATGCGCCCCAGGGGTGTCGCTGCCATCCATACGGGCAATGACAGCAGTGCATTAGTTGGGGAAGCGGCCGGTTTTATCAGCCCCAGCTCGGCCGAAGGCATCAGCTATGCCCTTAAAAGCGCCTATTATCTTTCCAGAGCGTTGAATGAAGGTCTGGAAGGTTTTCAGCCCAGATATCAAAAGCTGGCCTCAGAATTGAAATGGAACCTGAGGCTGAAAAACCTGAAATGTCCGGCGATGTATAACCCAACCTTAAGAGGGTTGATCCTGAAAACAGGCATAAAATCAGCCGAGGTATTGTTCTAAGGCCTGGGGAGGGTTTGCTCATTTCCTGGGCAGCCGTTCGTGTAGATTATTCCTCCACAGACAAAAGAAATTCTATCAGACATAACAAGAGCCATCGAATGCATTCGGTGGCTCTTATTGTTGTGCAAAACAAAACTATGTGTTTGGTAGTAACGAATGGCAAAGTTTCATTAATATTTTAATATGCGGGGCAGTTCAGCAGCTTGCTTGATCCAGTCCTGAACCTGACCTTCTGTTGGAGCCTTTTTAACAAGTTTTTTAGCTTCGTTCGTCTCCAGCATTTTCTTGTAAAGATTTTCAGCCTTGCGTGTCGCAAGCTCGGGTACAGTATCAACACCAGCTGCTTCCAGCAATTCGGCATATTGACCAGCAATCCCCTTAACTCTGAAAAGATCTGCATGGTTAGCCCATTTCAGGATCAGCTTTTCGGAGATATCAGCCTTTTCCGCGAGCTCTGCCCGGTCTTTTTTGGTAATGCATGCTTCCAGTAATGCTTCCACTGAGTTTACGCCTACAGCATTCAGCTTTGCTTCATAGGCTTCACCAATACCTTCGATCATACTAAGTTTCGACATATACAATGCTCCTTTCATAATATATTATAAAATTCAACAAGATGATATATTCAATATATCAAAAAAACATAAAAAGAACAATCATTTAACGTAAAAAGAGTGAGTTTTTTGAATTGCACAGAGCGGGATAAAAAGTTATAAAAGAATATACAAGTCTATTGCATTTTAAGCTTCAAATGTCTATAATATAAATGGAATGGTTACTATATTGTAATGATTATAAATTTAGGAGGCGTATATCATGAGTAATAGTAAAACATATGAAAACCTGATGGCGGCATTTGCCGGAGAATCCCAGGCAAACAGAAAGTATACGGCATATGCCAGGAAAGCTGAAAAAGATGGAAAAAAGAATGCAGCCAAATTGTTCAGAGCAGCTGCCGATGCGGAAACCCTCCATGCTCTGAAGCATTTCGAGGTTGCAGGAAAAATTGGTTCAACAGCCGATAACTTAAAAGATGGTATCGCAGGGGAAACTTACGAGTATAAAGAAATGTATCCGGATTTTGTTAAAGAAGCCGAAGCAGAAGGAAACAAGGCTGCCCTGATGTCCTTCACGTTTGCGATGAAGGCCGAGGAAGTTCATGCCAGGCTGTATCAGGAGGCATTAGAGAATATTGAAAATCAGGAAGAAGTGTTTTATTACCTTTGCCCGGTGTGCGGAAACATCGAGAAATATCAGCCTGAAAAATGCAGCATCTGTGGCGTTCCGGGCGCGAAATTTATTAAATATTAATCCCTGCGACCGAAAGCCTTCGTTATTCAGACAGTATGCATGAGCAACCAGCAGGCTAACCTGATAATATCGGTGAAAGCGTTTCATCAAAAAAACCGGACAGAAGTGTTTCTGCTTCTGTCCGGTCTTTTTTTGCAGTTTTTCTTACTCTCTTGTCAATGGTTGTTTATCATCGGGAAGGTTTCTGGTTTCCCGGATAAGATAAAGGGGCCTGTTTTTGGCTTCATCATAAATACGCCCAATATATTCACCGATGATCCCCAGCATCAGCAGCGTAATCCCGTTGAAAAACAGGCTGACAGCCAAAATGGAAGCCCATCCGGCCTGTACTGTTTCCGGAAAGCAAAGCCTTTGTACCAGTACGTAAATCAAATAGATAAAGCTTCCAACAGAAATGAACATCCCAACATAGGAGGCCAGCTTCAGGGGCTTGTATGAGAATGTAGTAATTCCATCCAGTGCAAGCTTCAGCATTTTTTTAAGAGGATATTTTGTTTCACCGGCAAAGCGTTCCTCGCGCTCAAACTCGACAGCGGTCTGTTTAAAGCCAAGCCAGCTGATAAGGCCCCTCACATACCGGTTCTTCTCATTCACGTGTTTTAACGCGTCGCATACCTTTCGGTCGATCAAACGGAAGTCCCCGGTATCCACCGGGATATTCACATCAGTCATGATTCGTAGAAAACGATAGAATACTGCGGCAGTCAGCTTCTTAAAAGCACTTTCACCCTTGCGGGAGATCCTTTTGCCGTAGACGACGTCATAGCCTTCCTTCCATTTGTCAATCATCTGCAAAATCACTTCGGGAGGGTCCTGCAGGTCGCCGTCTATGACCACGACACACCGCCCGGAGGAATGATCCATGCCTGCTGTAATCGCGATTTGGTGACCGAAGTTTCTGGAGAAGTCCAGTAATTTTACCCGCTTATCGTGGTCACAAATCTCACCGAGCATTTCAGCGGTTTTATCACGGCTTCCGTCATTAACAAAAATAATTTCATAGCTGTATCCGCTTTTTTCCATTACCTCGGTCAACCGGCGGTAGGCTTCCGCCAGAACGGCCTCCTCATTATACATGGGTACTACAACAGAACATAATGTATCCATTCCTAATACTTCCTTTCAGGGTACCTGTGGATAAGAGAAGAACAGCTGCTATCCAGGAAAACACAGGGGTGATATTCTGTTACAGGCAAAAAACATCTAACTTTTCAACTGTCCGGGATCATTCTATAACAACGAATGCAATTTCGCAAGCAATCAAAAAGATGCGAGCGCCAGAGCGACTGTCGCTCGTTACTGTTCACAAGTAAACAGGCGCAGCCTGTCATCCTGAACAAAGTGAAGGATCCCGCACTCCTGACAAGATCCTTCGCTATGCTCAGGATGACTTCGCTGCGTTCAGATAAAACACATACCTCTGAAGATACTTATGAACTTATTAGTGGGGGTGTGAACAGTAACTACCGATCAATAAATGTAAGCGGGATTGTTGGAAAACATACTTTACTTTTACAGTAATATTATGTAAAATAAAATAAGAGCATTGAATTTGTGTGACGATAAATCATCTTAAGCTTGTATTATTCTTATACAATGAGAAAACTGGGGGGGGTACGATGAAAAAGAGTATATCTTTTATCATTCTTGTTTGCTTAATCCTGTCTTTGTTTACAAACCATGCTGACGCGGGCTTTGCGAAGGCTTCCGACTGGGCCGTACCAGAACTGAGAACTGCTGATTCATATGGGTTAATCCCGGAATCCATTCAAAGTAATATGTCCGAAGCCATCACCAGAAAAGAGTTTGCTGAGGTTTGCGTTCGGCTGTATGAGCTTACTACAAATTCAACGGCGGAATCAGCGCCTGTAAACACCTTTTCCGATACACAGTATATCGACGTGCTAAAAGCCTTTAAACTGGGAATCGTAACAGGCATCGGCGGAGGGAAATTTGGCCCGGACCTCACAACAAACCGTGAACAGATTGCTACAATGCTAAAACGTCTGATTCACGCGATAACCCCTGTTATGAATTCGTTTCAACCAGATAAAACAACATATGATGATAATAACCAAATTAGTAGTTGGGCGTTGGAAAGTGTTGATTTCGTTTCCGAATACAAATTTGTTACGGGATGGAATAACCTCTTTGCCCCAAAAAACGAATGCACCCGCGAAATGGCAGTCATTATTGCGAAAAGAGTCTATGAATACTATAACCTGGAAGTTCCATTAAACCAATCATCCCTCCAAAAATTTGAGATTTTGAATATTGCTGAAAAGTATTATAAGAAAACAATATCCGCGGTAGAAAAAAAGGATGAATATCAACGGGTGATAAACTTTACTCCTGATTTCTCAGGTAACACCCTGGACAAGGAGAAGGCCAGGGTGTTGTCAGCGGATGCAGCCCAGCTTATAACCTTCACCAGCGCGAAGAACATGTATGTTGCATTTTCAGCGGCTCTTCTCACACTCAACCCCGAGAATGCAGCCGCTGCAAACAACCTGGCTTCCGCTATCGCGACATATAACGATGAGATGATCGGATTAGGAAAGGCGACTGATGAAAGCTATGGAGATGCTATTAGCGTTTACCTTTATGCTCTTCAAAAATCAATAAGGGATGGCAATCTTACTTCCGACAGCCCGGGCATTCTGGTATCGCTGGGAAACCTTTACCTGGATACCAATCAGTTTCAACAGGCATATGCTGCATTTCAAATGGCTTATCAATTTGACAGGAACTGTTTCGGTGCCAAGTTAGGCCTTATCAATTATTACCTTGCCAAGGGTGACACAGAAAATGCGAAAAAGCTTCTGGATGGATCCAATTACTCTGTAATTGCCTGGGAGATTGCCAAGATTGAACGAGAACACCCCAATTTCCTAAAGCCAACGTTACTAAATGAAAGTGCCAGTGAGGGTGAGATGGAAGAAGTGATGAATCAAAATTTTTCTATTCCGCTTATCACGGCTTATGACCTTTATGCGGGTTTTGGCTTGGCCAAGAGTAATGATGTTAAGCTGGTTCTGACCGGAATTAAGAGCAAAACGCAGATACAAGCCCCTGAAATCTCAATGCTTACGCAGCATAACTCGCTTCAGCGCATTTCCAATCCCAGGGGTTTGTCGGCAATAACCTCTTTTTCAGCTGGTTTGTCTGTACTAAAAGCCAAAATGGTTCAGGCAGAAACAAAGACAAACTCATTGCAGCCTGAACTGAAGATACTTCAATATAATCCATACGAGTATATCAATTATGTGGATATCATGGTGCAAAATTATAATGTTTCAGCCCTGCAAAAGAAAATAAATATTTTGCCTGTGTACGCTAATAAAGTGAATACCAGAATTTTCACAAAAATAGAAGAGCAGGTGGAGGCACTGGAAAAACAGCTTCAAGAAATTAATGAAGCCGAGAATTATGAGCTCGAAAAACTGGCACAAACCCTAAGCGATTCAGATGCCCCTGCCGAGAGTAAAACACAAAGAATTCACATGGCTCATGAAAAATATCGCGTTCAAAGAAACGGAGTTAGAAACGTAGCCTACAATGATATCACTGCAGCAGCCGATGAAGCGTATACCAAAAAAATAATGCCATATACACAGAAAGTATATCAGGATTGTTTAGGCCATATTATGTTGATAAGTGACGAGCAGGTGCAAAAAAGCCTTGAAGACCGTTTAAACGCTCAGGTTTTGCATGCACTATATGACGCTTTGAACAATGTATTGCTGTCTCGCCAAATGACTCGCTGGGAGGTGCCGTTTGAAAAATGCAGATGTCCCCTGCCGGGGAAGGCTGAAGAAGATCAGCGCATTGCAGCAGAACAGGAACTGGTTTCAAAGGAACAGGTAAATAATGACGCCTCTGCCCGGAAGCTGTTTGAGCTCAATGAACTGTTCGAAAATAACCAATTGTATAAAAAGGCTATCAGCGAACATAAAACTGAAATGAAAACCATTCCATTTGATGGTAAAATCAGTATGAATGAATCAAGCTTTTTTATCAATATTGGTTTAAATCAGGAGAGTAAGGATACAGTAATCAATTTTAACAATATGGTGGGTCATTATAGAAATGCCACCACGTTTGATGGGGGTTTTACCATCACTGCCAAGGAGTTTTCCAATGACCTGACGGGAAAATTGACGGTATTTGTTACAGCAAATCTGGTTAACATCAAAGATGGTTCCTTTTCGCTCAATGACACCAGTATATATTCAAATGCGGCTATCAGTGCGCAAAACAAGCTTTCATTAGCAGTGTACAGAGTCGATACTTATGCTGTCCGGGGAAGCAGGTTTCACGCATTGGCTGTGGTAACCGGAAACGCTTTATGGGATGAGTATAAGCAGAGTATTGTGAAAAAATGGCCTGGTGTACAATTGAAAAATTGGGATGGCCAATATTAATTCTGATGATAACCAAAGAGTGCAAAGGTGAGGTAGAGTGTTTAGAATCGGTCATTTGATTTTGTTCCTGACCGGGAAGGAAAATAAAATGGAGGAAATACCGCTGTGTTTTGAAAGAATCGCTGATTTGGAAACAGCAGCTTATCAATTGCTCCTTTGAAGATAAGGGGGACAGAACTGTCC
Source organism: uncultured Ruminiclostridium sp. (assembly GCA_964450305.1). GTDB lineage: Bacteria > Bacillota > Clostridia > DSM-8532 > DSM-8532 > JAAYJG01. The sequence continues at coordinate 21,492 of CAYVFB010000024.1, read as the reverse complement.
CCCGATCTTACTCCTCTATCATTTTCGCTGCTTCGAGGCCGGAGCGCACGGCATAATTCTGGCCGCGATCCTCCGGATATATCTGAGCCATGGAGGCCAGGTACAAGCCCTTCATTGGCGTTTCCACATCGGGGATCAGTTTGGAATACCCTGTTCTGACCACCGGCTGCGCATCCATTGTCCGGTTCACATGGGCTTTTAATATCCAGTCCTCTTTAAAATCAGGGAACACCTTTTTCAAGCCATCCAAAAAGAGTGCCCGGATAACGGCATCTTCTTTTTGAAAAAGCTCGTTGGATGGGTCCAGATACCGGGATAAATAGACAATATGCGAGCCGTATTTGTGGTTTTTAATCAGGTTGGTCTGCTGAATGATCAGTACAAATGGAAGCTTCTTATCGGCAACGGTGATCCAGTAGTAGGGGGAAAGGCTCTCCTTCAGTTCCAGGATCACGCAGATATTGGCCTTGTATTTAATTTTGCGCAGCATATCCAGATAGGTTCTCCCCATCCCTTTGATCACATAGGATAGCTTCTCCGGAGAGGCGGTAAAAATAACCCGGTCATATTGCTCGGTTTCACCATTTCCCTTCACGCGGAACAGATCATTGTCCTTTCCGAGCTCCTGTACCGGAGTATTCAAGCGGATTTCGCCGCCATTTTCGGCTATTTTGCTCGCCATTGCTTCATAAACCTTGATAAAGCCTCCGTCCAGATAGCCCAGCAGCTCTTTACTGATGTTTTTTCCCCGGCTGGAGCCCCGCAGCTTGAATTTATTCCAAATCCATGTGGCAGCGATATTCTGGGTATCAATATCAAATTTGGAATTCAATAAAGGTTCCCAGACCAAATCATAACATTCCTTCCCCCCATGGCGGATGATCCATTCCCGGGCTGTTGTGTTCTCAATTGCCAGGTGATCCTTCACGAAACGAGCCTGCAGCACCATCATCCCCATGCGAATGCGGCTGATGAAAGAAAGAGGCTTGAACATCAGCAAATCCATCGGTGAGGTAAAGGGGTATATTTTTTGATCGATATAGATGACATTGGAGGGTTCATACCATTTCAGAGCGTTCTCAAGCCCCAACTCCCGGATGATATCGATAAAAATCGTATCATTGGTAAAGATGTGATGATAATACACATCCAGTTGGTCATCTCCCACCGGTATTGCCGCTGCAAGCCCTCCGAGCCTGTCGGATTTCTCATAAACCGTTACCTGATGGCCCTTTTCGCTCAGTTTCCAGGCTGCTGTCAAGCCAGTGGCCCCTGCACCGATAATCGCTATTCTCATATGAACCTTCCTTTCCAACCGGTTTATTTAGCTGCTTGATCTCCGACTGAAGCCAGAGTCTTATTTCGAATCAGCTTCAGCTGAACAAGTTCACTCCACTTTGAATATCACGATTTGCCTCCCGGTATCTTCAAAAGCAACCGGAAAGGTATTGTAAAACACTTCTTCATTTAATGTATATTCATTCGCCGACCTGTTTTGTTCTTCGATCACAATATAATCAATGCCTTCCGAAATCGCCAGCTCACGCAGCTGTTGCGGATCCTCAGCACTGTAAATACGCGTCATGACCTCACCGCGATGGTCGATATCATAACCGGCTGTCACAGTAAAATAGGGGTATCCGTTATATACGCTGCGCCCAGCCAGGAATATGGACATAGGTGCGTTATAGTGCGTCATATAGTGGGTGAGGAAGATGGCGTTGGGGTCGGTTTCATCCTGTACCCAAACCTGTACAGGCTCTGCCTGGTTGTAAGTTACGCTGTTTTTATCCAGATTGTATAGAGTTATCAGATCCACTATCCCGGTGAGGGTCAGCATCAGAAACATACCTCCCGCAATGACCCTGGCAGATACAGAGCGCTTTTCAAAAAGATTGGTTAAAAGATCGGACACCGGAATGTTTAGCAGTATCATCGCGAAGATGATGTATTTATGGTTTACGGTAATATCAGGGGTCAGCTGCAGGGTGGATGCGAGAATTATGGGCCCCAGAAAGACGGGTATCAACCAAGGTGACAGGGCGTTCATTTGAATATCATTACGAGTGGCGATATACAGGAAAAATGCCGCACATGCTCCGATGATCACAAAAGACCAGACCAGACCGACAGATGGCAGGTAAATGATGAGAGGAAGGATAAAAACTATGGCTGCAGCATACCGAAGCCAATTCTTATCTTTCGGGATAAAAACGAGAAACACCCCAAGCAGCATAAACGGCAGTATTCCCAAAAGCTCTGCAAAGTAGGAAAAGATATCTCCAAGCTTATCAGACTGTGCCAGAAAACCGGGTTCGTATTTGAAGGATACTGCGCCGGTTCCGCTGCCTACAAACAGCCTTGACTGCATCGTGGACAACAGGAATGTAATCACTGCAGTGATCAGATACTCAATTTTATGGCGGGACAGTGCAGCCATGACGAACAGAATGGAGATGCCTGTAATGACCACCGCGCCATTCCAGAACGCCATCATCCCAAGCAGCAGGCCGGCAAGGATGCAGGGGGCGTAAGATTGTGGCAGCCAGGCTTCAGGGGTGAACAAAATACTTTTCAAATAGCAGACAAAACTGTTTTCTGGTTTCTTTTCAGGGTGGTCTTTTTTGATAACGTTTTTTAGTTTTTCAACGGTTTCAACAAACAGCGGCAGTAACAGAAACATCACCAGTATGAACAGCCCAAAGGCAAAAGCCAGATGACGCTGGTTCACATAAACCTTTTGTGCCCACAGCCCCCAGCTTTCGTTCATTGTTGAACCGATATGCTCACGCCCGCTTCCATCGACGTTTAAATTGTTGGCAAGAGCATGTATGAAATCCCTCAGGCTTTCAAAGCCTTTAGAATATGTAAAAAACGCAAAGGAACTGCGAAATGCAAACAAACCGCAGGTGACAAGGCCTGCCAGCGGCTTTTTGGTAAGGGCAGCACCAAGGCTGTACAAAAGCATGCTGAAGCAAATGAGGGAGAGGATGCTTGGCAGATTCAGCGCCAGGGGAAAATTGAACCCGAGGAACTCCAAATTTCCGGCCATGAAATAAAACATGAAATGATAACGCATGGTACCGTCCGGAAAATGAGGGTATTGTGCCGGAAAGTTACTGCCCCGGGAAAACGAGCGGATAACAGGAAAATGCGCGCCAAAATCACTGAAGGCTGAAACTCCGGCATGAAGAACCTCACCCTGAGCATAAAGCGAACGGATGATGAAAATGCTCCAAAATAGTGCTGAACCAATTAAAATAGTCCATTCCTGCCAGGAAAATCGGATGTGCAACCCGTATTTTCTCAATTCAGAAAACCATTTTTTCAACAAATCCCGTTTATAAAAGCATGTACAGCCAATCAAAACAGCTGTAAGCAGCAATGCTGTTAAATTTGCGTAAAGCAGAGGATTTTTCGATGCTGCGAAAGCAACCGCCAGAAAATAAGTGATCCACGAAAGCACCAGAGTCCCAGTAAGGTAGATGGCCGGGAAAAACAAAAATGATGGACTGATGATTTTTTCATTCCCGAATAACACCTTGAGTCTGTTTTCCCATGCGGGTTTCGTTAAGAAAACCAGAACAGCCCCCACTAGCATCGAAGCGATCAGGTATATTGCAGCCAGCATTTATTACTCCTCCGGAATATGGTCAGTATCTTCATAAATGGATCAAATTATGTACGGGGTTCAACTCAGCTGATAAAGGTGATCCATCCGTATTACTGGATTTTAATGAGTTCATTCATTCGTTCATCGGAATGATTTTCTGCAGTCATTATAACAGTTCGAAAATCATTGTGCAATGATTTGAAAATGGCTTGTTTCGTCAGAGGCAGTGTTTGCGAGCTATGGTTACTGTTCACATCTTCTTTTAATCAGTCCATAATTTGCTGCATAGGTGTTTGTTTTGTCCTGAGCTCAGCGATGTCATCCTGAACGCAGCGAAGGATCTTGCCGGGAGTAATGCGAGATCCTTCAATTCGTTTAACAGGCAGTGCCTGCATACCTGCGCTCAGTAACGAGTTACGACTGTCCAGATCCTGCTGTTCCATGAAATGCTTGAGGTTTTTAGAATGAATTGATATAATATTTTTGCTGCATTGGCAGGAAAATAGATATGTCATCAGCTGAATCCCGCTAGCATAACGAGAGTTCAGCCGTTTAGTCCGAATGTAATTACACCTGGTTCCGTAATAACCCTCCGCGGGTAGAACCCGCAGTACAACTGGAAGCCGCATGTTCACAACAACGTTACTTCGTGCGGCACTATGAAACTGTTGGAGGCATGTTCATGAAGAAAACCATACCTGGTATACTGCTGATTTTCACCGTGCTGTTCTGGGCACTTATTTTAAAGAATGAATTTGGTTACGTTCTGGTTTGGTGGGCAGTCATATTCCTGCTTGGGCTGATGGCGTTTCCTCTTTCAGCCACTGTTTTTTCTTCCTTTACTGATAAGGGTTATCTGATGTCAAAAGGCCTGGGCATTGCGATCAGTTCCTATGCGCTGTGGCTTCTTTCCATGACGAAGCTTGTAAAAATAAATGGGTTTGGTTGCTGGAGTGTGGTTATAGGCTGTGGTGTGATCATTTACCTTCTGCTGTTTAAAAAGGCCAGGCTCAGTCTTATAAACTTTAAACAGAGCGACGTTCTACCCTGGATCTTCATCGGGGAGAGCATTTTTTTGTTTTCCTTAAGCTTCTGGACATATCTCAGGGGCTTTAATGCCAGAATAGAAGGCCTGGAGAAGTTTATGGATTATGGTTTTGTCAACAGCATTCTTCGCTCAGGCGTCGCTCCCCCGAAGGACATGTGGTTTGCGGGAGAATCCATTAATTATTATTACTTCGGACAGTATGTTTCTGCGTTTATCACCCGGCTCAGCGGTATAAAAACTGAGATTGCCTATAATTTGATGATGGCAGCTTTGTTTGCCTTTAGTATGGCATTATGCTTTTGCATCGTATCAAACCTTTTAAAGGGCAATAAGCTTAAAGATGGCCCTGCCATCACCGGAGGGCTGGTGGGTGCCATGCTGGTATCCCTGGGTGGAAATCTTCATTCCTTTATTTACGGCACCCTGCCAAAGCTTACAAACGATGGGGGCGCTTATTGGTTCCCTGATGCAACCCGGTATATCGGCTATAATCCAGAAACCAAGGATAAAACCATCCATGAATTCCCGGTTTACTCTTTTGTCGTTTCAGACCTGCATGCCCATGTGATCAATATGATCTTTGTTTTAACCCTGCTGGGTGTGTTGATTGCTATTTTCAGAAAGCTTCAGTCCAGGGTGGAAAAGGGGGAGCAGGAGAACATCATCGACGAGGTGTTTCTGCCTGAACTGCTGCTTCCGGGTTTCTTCATCGGAATCTTTCAAATGTCAAATTTCTGGGATTTTCCGATTTACCTTACGGTAACGCTGTTTACCATCCTATGCGCCGGTATTCGGCATCGCGGCTTTTCATGGAAAATGCTGTACATCGCCTTCCTGAGGTTTGCCATTGTGTTGGTTTCTTCCATAATATTTGCCTTCCCGTTCAATGAAACTTTTGACAAGATCGCTACAGGAATAAACGTGTCGAAGGATCATTCCTTTATCTACCAGCTGTTGGTGTTATGGGGATACCAACTGATGATCGCGACGATATTTATAGTGAGGATTCTTTTTACCGAACAAAATTTGGCATGGAAATACCTGAAGGGCAAAGAAAGGGAAAAGGTACGCGGTGAGCTCACTTTATTTGCAAGAATCCGGAATGTTCTCGAGAAGTTCAGTATTGAAGATGTGTTCACGGTGATTCTGTTTGTATCGGCCGTTGGGCTTGTACTCATCCCGGAACTCGTTTATGTGGAGGATATATACTCAGGGGAGCATAAACGAGCCAACACAATGTTCAAGCTTACTTATCAGTCCTTTATCATGTTTGGGCTGGGCTGCGGGTATGTTTTTATCCGGATCTGGCAGATGGCGAAAAAGGGATGGAAGCAATTCGTCTCAATCGCCCTGACCATCATCATGGTCCTCCTTCCGATGATCTATCCCTTCAAATACGCCATTCCCAGCTGGTACAGGGAGATGAACCCTGAGATGTACGAAGGCCTGGACGGGTTGGCATTTTTAAAGCGGGAGTATCCCGATGATTATGCGCTGATCCAGTGGATGCGGGAAAACATTGAGGGTCAGCCCACTGTTCTCGAAGCCAATGGGGACAGCTATACCCCTTATGGAAGAGTGTCCATGGCCACGGGGTTTCCGACGATCCTGGGCTGGTATGTTCATGAGTGGTTGTGGAGGGACGATTACCATGTGGTGCAGGAACGGGTGGATGATGTACAGGTAATTTACGAATCGGAGGACCTGAATCAGACCATTGAATTATTAAACAAATATGCGGTAGAGTATATCGTGATCGGAGATCTGGAGTGGAAAAAGTTCACACAACTTCAGGAAGCGAAGCTGTTAAGCCTGGGAGATGTTATTTTTGAACTGCCGACGATCCGGTTGATCAAGGTTAATGCCTTCTAAACCAAAAAAGGGCAGAAAAAAAGCACATATAATATGTATTTATAGAATAATAGCGATGATATCATGTGCTTTCCAACTTATTAAATTTAAATTCAACTCAAACAACATCTATTATTAAAAGGAGGAACAAAATGAAAAAAAGTTTGAATGTTGTCATGGTTATAGTATAACATAGGCATGTGAAAATTACCATTAAGAGAAGATTAAAGTTGTGAACAAATCATGAACAAATCCCTATGAAAAAGGGTTTTCGGAAGGCGAAGGAGCAAATATATTTTGCTTTTTTATTAGAAGTATATTATGATAAGAACAATCACAAGGTGCAGGCTGGAAAATGGTGCGAGCTTACTTCCGGCGGCAATCAACAGGCTATGCAGATCGGTTCCCATACGGGAACAAATGCCGGCTAACCCAGTGAAATAACGGTTTGTCGTCCTGTTTGTGCTGAACCTGTATTGTTTATTTTCATTTGTGAAAGAGGGTCAACTATGAAATATGAGAGTACCCGCGGCGGGTTGAAGGATATTTCTGCCGCACAGGCAATAAAAATGGGAATTGCACCCGATGGCGGGCTTTTTGTCCCCATGCAGAAGGTTACTGTCGATCTGGAGTTCATCAAAGGTCTGGTAGACGATACCTATCAGCAGCGGGCTTATAAAGTATTATCCCTGTTTTTAACTGATTACAGCCAGGAAGAGCTTGAAAGCTGTATCCACAAGGCATACGGCGACCAGTTTTCGTCACCGGACATTGCGCCTGTGGTCCGGCTTCACGAGCAGCTGCACATGCTGGAGCTCTGGCATGGACCAACCTGCGCATTCAAGGATATGGCGCTGCAGATCCTCCCGCACTTTTTAGTCAAAGCCATCGAAAAGACCGGCGAGCAGGCTGAAATCATCATTCTTGTAGCCACCTCCGGTGATACAGGAAAGGCCGCGCTGGAAGGCTTTTCTGATGTTGAGGGCACCCGGATTGTTGTTTTCTACCCCAATGGCGGTGTCAGCGAGGTGCAAAGGCTGCAAATGGTCACGCAAAAGGGCGCCAACACCGCGGTCGTGGCTGTAAACGGGAATTTTGACGATACCCAGAACGGTGTCAAGAAAATATTCACCAACGCGAATATACGGGAAAAACTGGAGAACTCCGGTTTAAAGTTTTCCTCGGCCAATTCCATCAACTGGGGAAGGCTTGTTCCCCAAATTGTTTACTACTTCTCAGCCTATGCCGAATTGATCAAAGACGGAACCATCACCCTCGGTGAAAACATCAACTTTGTTGTTCCCACCGGCAACTTTGGGAATATTCTGGCCGCATGGTATGCAAAGGACATGGGGCTTCCTGTAAACAGGCTCATTTGTGCGTCCAACGGCAATAATGTGCTGACCGACTTCATTATTCAAGGTGTTTATGACAAAAGACGGGAATTTTATAAAACCATTTCTCCGTCGATGGATATTTTGATCTCCAGTAACCTGGAGCGCCTGCTGTATGAACTAAGCGGGAAAAACGCCGAAATGGTCAAAAATTGGATGAAGGATCTGTCGGAAAAAGGCATTTATAAAGTGGATAACAAGACCAAAGAGCGCATTCAGAAGGTTTTCTGGGGCGGTTTTTCCAGCGATGATGAAACGCTGTCGGGCATTCAAGGCGTATATGAAGATATCGGTTATGTGATGGATACCCATACCGCCGTGGCCATGGATGTTTATGACAAGTACGTGATCAAGACGGGGGATTTATCGCAAACCGTCATCGTTTCCACGGCAAGCCCGTTCAAGTTTAACGGCAGTGTTGCCGCAGCTCTTTTGAATGGAGAAGCAGAAGGTAAAACCGAATTCGAGCTTCTGCCGCTGCTGGCGGAAAAAACAGGCTGGGAAATCCCGGAAGGCTTGAAGAACCTGGATCAGAAAGAAGTACTACATCGAACGGTCTGCGATAAGGATGATATGAGCAGTACTTTGCTAAAGCTGTTGAACATGGAATAGAAAAGCAGCCCCGTATTTAAAAATTTACTCGTCCACCTGCTTCAGAGTGTATTTTTGCCCGATGGTGAAAACTTGCGGCAGGGAATATTTGATTATATGCCTGGCTGATGAGCATAAAGGAGGCGGAAGTTTTGGCAGAACCCAATTACAGTGTATCTCTGGGAAGGATTATCAGTGAATTTGGCCTGGAAGAATTGAATCATATCCCCGGGGCTCACGATATTTTGGTGAAAAGCTCGGACATTAACCGACCGGGTCTGCAGCTGGCCGGTTTTTTTGAATACTTCGGTTCGGACAGAATTCAGCTGATCGGTAATGTTGAGATGGCCTATTTGGACAACCTGTCCAGTGAAGAGCGGTATGCCAGCCTGTATACCTTTTTCAGCCATGAAACACCCTGCGTCATTTTGGCCCGATCCAAAGAACCCTTTCCCGAAATGTATGAGGTTGCCGCCGAATTCGGCCGGCCTCTGTTACGAACTGCCGAGGAAACCTCCCGTTTCGCCAGCTATCTGATCTATTATCTGAATGTCGAGCTTGCCCAGCGATGCACAAAACACGGTGTTCTGGTTGAAGTGTATGGCGAAGGCATTCTGATGCTTGGCGAAAGCGGCGTAGGGAAAAGCGAAACAGCGTTGGAGCTTGTCAAACGCGGACATCGGCTTGTTGCCGACGATGTGGTGGAGATCAGGAAGGTTTCGAACAAGACGCTGGTGGGCAGTTCACCGGATATCATCCGACATTTTATCGAAATCCGGGGCATTGGTATTTTGGATGTGAAAAACCTGTATGGGGTGGGCTCTGTCAAGATGACCGAGTCGATCAACCTGATTGTCAATATGGAGCTGTGGGATACGAAAAAGCAGTACGACCGGTTGGGGATCAATGATGAGTTCACTGAGATTCTGGGTTTGAAAATCCCGTCACTGATCATACCCGTCAGGCCCGGAAGAAACCTGGCCATTATCATTGAAGTGGCTGCCATGAATCATCGCCAGAAGAAAATGGGATATAACGCCGCCAAGGTGTTGAATCAAAGGGTGATGAGAGAGATCGAAAGAAATTCCTTGAACAATGTCGAACAGGAATAGAGAACGAGGAACGGGGAACGGGGAACGGGTAACAGAGAACAGAAAGCAGAGAACAGAGAATATAGAACAGAGAACTGAGAACAGAGAACAGAGAATAGATGAACACAGAGCAGATAACAGATTAAAAGCGAGTAGAGAACGGACTATCAGATAACAAAATCAGAGAACAGAGAACTGATAACAGATAGCCGTTTTTCATCATGAGCATAATGATAGAGCTTACTATTCATATTAGCAGCTATCTTGTCTGGTATGAGGCTGGCGTTTTCAAATAATAATTTCCCTAAGGGGTATATCCCGGCCATAAAAACCCGTAAAATAGTATAAAGATGATGCGCAGCTGAATGAACCTGTAGCAGCCCAATATGGGTTCTGCGGGTTTATCTCTGCTTTACAGGTGTTTATTCATGGACAATGTCTATAATCAGTTGATCAATATACTGCAGCCGCAGCAGCTTCTCACACAAGTTTCAATGAAAGAGCACACCTCCATGCGTGTGGGCGGTGAGGCGGCAATGCTGGTGCTTCCATACAGCGCGGCGGAAATCGAACAGGTTCTTCACGTGCTATTGCGTGCTCATGTACCCCATACGATCATGGGAAACGGTACAAACCTCATCGTTTCGGACAACGGATATTCCGGTGTGATCCTCAAGCTGGCCGATAATTTTGCTGCTATCAGGGTTTGCGGAAATCAAATCACAGCGCAATCAGGCGCAAGCCTCGCTGCTGTGTCAAATGCCGCCTGGAGGGCCGGGCTCACCGGCTTTGAGTTCGCATCGGGAATTCCCGGGACCATTGGCGGCGCCGTTGCGATGAATGCAGGGGCATATGATGGCGAAATGAAGGATGTTGTTCTCAAAACCACTGCAATGGATGAAAATGGAGAAATCATTCATCTAAGCAGGGAAGAGCATGAGTTCAGCTATCGGAAAAGCTTCATCCAAAAGCAAAAGCTGATTGTGTTGGAAACAACCATACAGCTTGAAGCAGGTGAAGCAGATAAAATTAAAGAAAAAATGCAATCCCTCAATGCCCGCCGCCGTGAGAAGCAGCCGCTGAACCTTCCAAGTGCCGGCAGTGTATTTAAAAGGCCTCCGGACAATTTTGCGGGAAGGTTGATCGAGCAGGCTGGGCTTCGTGGCTTCCGCATCGGCGGAGCCCAGGTATCCGACAAACATTGCGGGTTCATTGTCAACATCGGTGATGCCACAGCCGCCGATGTTATTGCTCTGATCAAATGGGTAAAAGATAAAGTGTACGAAAGCTCCGGTGTGATGCTGGAGGAGGAAGTTAAAATACTGGGAGGATAAAAAGTTGCAGTTTCTGATTATTACCGGCATGTCAGGGGCAGGCAAGAGCCTGTGTGTGAAATACTTTGAAGATATCGGCTTTTTTTGTGTGGACAATCTGCCTCCTTCGTTGCTGCCGAAGTTTGCAGAGATGTGCCTGCAGGGTCAGAACAAGATGGAAAAAATCGCGCTGATCATGGACATCCGCGGGGGTTCCATGTTTCTACAGCTGTTTCCCGCCCTTGATACCCTTGCTTCCTATGGGATTTCATACAAGATTCTGTTCCTGGAAGCCAGCGATCAGGTGCTGGTGCAAAGGTTCAAGGAAAGCCGCAGAATGCATCCGCTGTCTCCCGAAGGGCGCATTTCCGATGGAATTGCCGAGGAACGGCATATATTGCAGGCCGTAAAGGATAAAGCCGATTATGTCATCGACACCTCAAACCTTTCTCCCAGGCAGCTGAAGCAGGAAATTCTGAACCTGTTTGTTGAAGGCAAGCCTTTTTCGGGGCTGATCATCAGCGTCACCTCCTTCGGGTTCAAATACGGGGTTCCCATCGATTGTGATTTGGTATTTGACCTGCGTTTTATCCCCAACCCATTCTATGTGGAAGAGCTGAAGCTGCTTACAGGAATGGACAAGGCCGTGAGCGACTACGTGATGAGCTTTCATGAAAGCCATGTTTTTTTAACCAAGCTGGTGGACATGCTGGATTTCTTACTCCCAAATTATGTGAAGGAAGGGAAGAACCAGTTGGTCATCGGAATTGGTTGCACCGGCGGAAAACACCGTTCGGTCACCATCGCCAACAAGCTGTTTGATATTCTGAAGGCCAAGAACAGCAGTGTTGTGCTCGAGCACAGGGACATTGACAAAGACAACAGGAGAATGAACAATGAAACCCTTTAAGTGGCTCTTAGCCACCTATAAGTACAGGAAATGGCTGAAAAGCGGTGTCATCGGTTTTCTGATGATTTTTGCGGGCATGATGCTATTTGTGTATGACTCACAGATAGCGCCTGTCCAGTTTGCCATCGCTCTTGCTATAACGGGGACGGGCCTGGTTCTGTGCTTTACATGCTTTCGAAAAATCATTCTTGCGTTGATCAATTTTTCGAAGAACGGACACATGCCATTGCATAACATCCGGGACATCGGCAAGACGATCTTCCAGCGAACCCAATTGCGGGAAGGTCCGCGGATAGCGGTAATAGGCGGCGGAACAGGCATATCCACATTGCTTCGCGCCCTGAAGCAGTACACTTCCAATATCAGTGCCATCATTACCGTGGCGGACGACGGCGGAGGCTCGGGAATGCTGCGCAGGGATTTGGGCATACTGCCACCCGGGGATATCCGCAACTGCATTCTGGCCCTGGCCGATACCGAGCCCCAAATGGAAAAGCTGCTGCAATACCGATTTACGGAAGGGGAGTTGAAGGGGCAGTCATTCGGGAACCTGTTTCTGGCGGCGATGACCGGCATCAGTAATGATTTTGAAGACGCGGTGCGCAACATGAGCCAGGTGCTGGCTGTAACGGGAACGGTTCTGCCCGTAACCTCCGAGGATATCCACCTTGTCGCCGAGCTGGAGGATGGCACCACCATCAAAGGGGAGTCCCGGATTGGGGAGCATTATACATCACGACCGGGACGTATAAAAAGAGTTTTTTTGGACAAGGCTAATGTAAAGCCTTTGGAGAGCGCCCTGGCGGCCATCGATCGCGCATCGGTGATCATCCTTGGACCGGGAAGCCTATACACCAGCATTATTCCCAACCTGTTGGTGGAGGGTGTGGTGGATCGGATTGTTAAATCCCCGGCGATTAAAATCTATGTGGCGAATGTGATGACGCAGCCCGGAGAAACCGAGGGCTACAGCGTATACGATCATATCCGGGCTATCTATGGGCATGCCCGGACTGAAGGGTTTATCGATTATTGTATTATCAATACCGGAAGAGTGCCTGACGAAATATACAAACGGTATTTAAAGGACGGCGCTGCCATGGTAAAAACAGACACCGGTAAAATCAAGAAAATTGGGATTAAGACCGTCGAAAGGGATCTGCTGCAGATCAGCAAGGGCTATGTGCGCCATGATCCCGTGAAGCTGATGAACGCGGTTGCCGAAGTGTGCAGTTACCGGAAAAAGAGTAAGGAAGGGTAAATATGTTTTTTGGAAAATCTTACTGGAAGACACAGGAACAGGCCATTCAAAGAGAATGGCTTCTCACCAATGGCATCGGAGGCTTTGCCGGCAGTACAATCATCGGCATGAATGCAAGGCGTTATCATGGCTTACTGGTGGCTTCATTCAATCCACCCGTTGAGCGGTTTCTGATATTATCGGCTATCAGCGAATCCATTCGTTTCTATGAATCAGAAACAGCACCCAACTGTGCAGAGGGTTCGAAGGATGAGCCAAAGCTTCAGACACCTGTTTTTTTGCATTCTTTCAGAACACCCGATTTTCAAGGACATGGAGAGTATTTTCTTGAAGGCTTTTATCATGAGTTCATCCCGGAGTTCCATTACCGTATCGGCACGATGACCATTACAAAACGCGTGTGCTTATGTCACGGGATGAACCAGGTGGCAGTTGTTTACAAGGTGAAAAACCAGCCGGATAAAAAGGCTGTCATCCGATTAACACCGCTTGTGAATTACAGAAATTATCATTATCTGAACAACCAATGGAATATGAACTTCGAAACGGCTCTCAAAGGCAATCGTATGGAAATCGCACCCTATGACAAAGACAGGAAAATTTATCTGGACTGTGCCGGTGGAAAACCTGTGCTCGCGTCCTCCTGTTACTTTTATAGCATGGATTATCCTTATGAGCACGAGAGAGGCCTGGATGGCACCGAGGATCACTTTATTCCGGGCCATTACGATATTGAGCTGATGCCTGGCGAGGAAAAGACCATCACAATGGTCTGCAGTGCCGGGGAGGAAATCAGTTCCCTCGACGGCGAAGCGATGATCAAAAAAGAGATTTCCAGGCAGAAATCCCTGCTAAAAGAACAGCGTCCAGGGAAAACGAAAAGGGATCCTTTCCTGGATCAACTCATCCTGGCGGCGGATCAATTTATTGTTCACCGCAAATCCACCGGTGCAAAGACAGTGATCGCCGGATACCCCTGGTTTACCGACTGGGGAAGGGACACCATGATCGCCCTGCCGGGTCTGACGCTCTCAACCGGGCGTTATGATGATGCCCGGGATATTCTATACACCTTTGCCCGTTATGAAAAGGACGGGTTAATTCCAAATGTTTTCCCCGATGGAGGTGATGAGCCGGCCTACAATACGGTGGATGCGGCTTTATGGTATTTTGAGGCGGTTTATCAATACTTGCAGCATACAAAGGATTTGGAATTTGTTCAGCAGCATTTGCTGCCCGTCATGGAAAGGATTGTTCAGGGTTATAAAAAGGGGACTGCCTTCGAAATTGGCATGCAAAAGGATTCTTTGATCGCTGCCGGCAATGAAGACACTCAACTGACCTGGATGGACGCGAAAGCAGGTAACTGGGTGGTGACCCCACGCCATGGAAAACCGGTTGAAATCAACGCTCTTTGGTACAATGCCCTGCGCGTGATGGCGGATATCACCGCACAAACCGGTGGTGACGGTGCTGCCTGGCTGAAATTAGCCGAAAAAGTGCAAAAGTCATTCATCAAGGTGTTTTGGAACGAAAAAGCCAATTGCCTGTATGATTTGGTGTATGAAAAGAACGCTGACGGGAAGATCAGACCCAATCAAATTCTTGCTGTCAGTCTTTCCTTTCCTGTTTTGGAGGGTGAAAAGGCCAAAGGTGTGGTGGACACAGTTCATCAGCAGCTTTATACCGCATTGGGGCTGCGCACGCTGAACAAAAGCGATCCGAAGTATAGAGGAATCTATATGGGCGATCAATATGCCAGGGATGGCGCCTATCATCAGGGGACGGTTTGGACCTGGCCTTTGGGCCGGTTTATAACCGCTTACACAAGAGTATACAAAGATGCACCTGGCCTAAAGAAGCAGCTGGAAGCTTTCTTCCTGCCATTCCAGGATCACCTTCAGGATGCCTGTATTGGCAGCATTTCCGAAATCTTTGACGGAGATGAACCATTATTGCCAAGGGGATGTTTTGCCCAGGCCTGGAGTGTATCTGAAATTTTAAGAGCATACGTTGATAAGTGAAGATAGATCGGGAGGGGGATGGTTTTTATGTATCATGATTCTTGATATTAAAGAACCGTCCCCATGTATCATTTGGGGGTTGTCATGTCATTTTCTTCTGATATCAAGGATGAACTGGCCAGGCTGCAAAATGAAAAAACGTGTTGCAGGCAGGCAGAGCTTGCCGGCTTGTTGCGGACAGGCCTGATGCTGCGAGAGGTTCAGGGACAGCCGACACTTCTTTTTATTACCGAGCATGCCTCGGTATCCAGGCTTCTGTTCACTCATATCAAGGCTCAAACCAACAGCAGGCCTGAAATTGCCGGGGAAAAAAATCTCCGTCTGAGAAAGCATGTTGTTTACAGGCTGAACCTGAACAAGGCACCCAGCGCAGACGGGAACATTCAACAATTCGATCATCTGGGCATTCATGTCCGCCAGGAAGAAAAACGTCTGGAATACAGTCCGTATCCCATCACAAGCAGATGCTGCATCCGCTCCTATCTGCGTGGAGGTTTTTTGGCCGGTGGCTCCATCATCAACCCAGACAAATCCTATCACATGGAAATCGCATTCATGGACAAGGGAATTGCGCAGGAATACAGCCATTGGATGGAGCATTTTCAACTGAAGCCCAGGCAGCTCACCCGCAAAGGCTATGAAATCGTGTATATGAAGGAAGGGGAAGATATTGTTGACTTCCTGAATATCATTGGAGCCCATCATGCGCTGATGGAAATGGAAAATGTCCGCATTCTGAAGGAGATGCGCAACCACGTGAACCGGATTGTCAACTGTGAAACGGCCAATCTGGAGAAAACCGTTCATGCTTCGGTGAATCAGGTGGAAGCTATCCGGTTGCTGGACGAACTGATGGGGCTGGAAAACCTGCCGCCGGGGCTAAAGGAGATCGCCCGCCTGAGGCTGGATAACCCGGAGGCCAGCCTGACTGAATTGGGAAAAATGCTGACTCCGGTATTGGGTAAGTCCGGTGTGAATCATCGGCTGAGGAAGCTGGAAAAGCTTGCATCAGACAAAGAAGAGTACAAAAAGCTGTAGGCGGATGAAAGGAAAAGCTTTCCGTGAAAAGATATGTACAAAAAAAGTAGTCGGATGAAAGACACAAAATTATTACCGTAACAGCAGATAGTGGTGAAAAGCCATAAACAGAAGGAAAGAACACGAGGGATCGATGCAGGATTTTTACGGGAAATATCGAATACTATCATAGAGATCATCCAACAGAAATTAATGGAGTGATGATAGTGGAGATAAAGGTCAAGCAGGATCATCATACACTCACTGTTTTTTTAAAGGGAGAATTAGACCATCATACGGCTGTCAGCGTGAAGGATACGATTGACATGCTGCTGGTCAAAGCTCCCTTTAAAACTTTTGTTTTGGATATGGCTGGTGTTAACTTTATGGATAGCTCCGGAATCGGTTTGATTGCCGGTAGGTTTAACCGGGTTAGAAGCATCGGTGGGAAAATGATTATCGCCAACCCCGGTCCTTCGCTGTTACGAATATTAAAAATGTCCGGAATCGAAAAATTGATGAAAATTGATTAGATAAGGAGCGTACCCACTGGAACGCTCCCCCCGTGAGGATAACCCCAGCCAGGAGCGTACCTACTGGAACGCTCCCCTGTGAGGATAACCCCAGCCAGGAGCGTACCTACTGGAACGCTCCCCCCGTGAGGATAACCCCAGACAGGAGCGTACCCACTGGAACGCTCCCCCCATGAGGATAACCCCAGCCAGGAGCGTACCCAATGGAACGCTCCCCTATGAGGATAACCCCGATCCACGCAATCAATGGATGAGTGAGGTAGGAATATGCAACCGATGAACAGGATGAAAATCGAATTTGAAAGCAAGTCCGCCAACGAGGCGTTTGCCAGGGTAGTTGCAGCTGCCTTCGCGGCGCAGCTGGATCCGACTCTGGAGGAGCTGGCAGACCTGAAAACAGCCGTATCCGAAGCGGTGACAAACGCCATCATCCATGGGTATGAGCAACAGCCGGGCATCATCACGATGGAGTGTGTGTTATATCCTGACAGTATTGAAGTGACTATCGAGGATTTCGGCACAGGCATCGAAGACATTGAAAAGGCGAGGATTCCGACGTACACCTCCAAGCCCGAACTGGAGCGTTCCGGAATGGGGTTTACAATCATGCAAACCTTTATGGACAGCCTTTCAGTACAATCCTTTCCGGGGAATGGAACTAAAGTGTTCATGAAAAAGTTTTTCTGCAGGAGATAGACAATAACCTTTACACTGCGTTTACCGCGGGAACAGCCCAGGTATCTATGGAATTTTACCAGTTCTGAAACTTCCTACATAAACTCGATTTTGACCCTTTTTCAATTGTACAAAAGACGGGAGTTTTCATTGTGAATAATCACACGACTGAACCAAAGACCATTGAGGAAAGAACGCTGATTTTGATCAAACAGGCTCAAGAAGGGGATTCCGATGCGCAAAACACGCTGGTGAAGGAGAATCTGGGTCTGGTATGGAGTGTTTTGAAGCGTTTTAAATCCAGGGATGTTGAGACGGAGGATTTGTTTCAAATCGGATCTATTGGGTTGGTGAAGGCGATCAAGAAGTTTGATCCGAGCTTTGAAGTGTGTTTTTCCACCTATGCGGTACCAATGATCATGGGAGAAATCAAACGTTTCCTTCGGGATGACGGTTCGATCAAGGTCAGCAGGGTGCTTAAGGAGCTGGGGCAGAAGGCCAGAATGCTTCAGGAGGCCATGGAAAAGGAAAGCGGGCAGAGCCCCACCATAAATCAGTTGGCGGAAAAGCTGGAGGTAGAGCCCGAAGAGCTTGTTCAAGCACTGGAATCAGGCTATCAGCCCGAGTCTTTGTATAAAACAATCGGTGATAACGATCAGCACCCCATCTATTTAATTGATATTCTGCAATCCGAGGAAAACCTGAAGGAATCGGTCATTTTAGAGCGCCTTGCGCTCAGCAAAGCTTTGCAAAATCTGGATCAGCGATCACGAGAGCTGGTTTTCCTAAGGTATTTCAAAGAGGAAACCCAGCAGATGGTAGCCATGAAGTTGGGCATATCTCAGGTACAGGTGTCCCGCCTGGAAAAGAAAATCATGGAGGAATTGCGCAACAGCTTTTAAAACATTTACGTCGTTTACACCGGGGACAGGTTTCTGTGTAAATTTACTTCCATACCACAAGAGGACAGGTTTCTGTATAAATTTACTTCCATACCACAGGAGCCCAGGTTTCTGTATAAATTCTCAACCATACCAGCAGGCGGGATCCAGAAACGCTTTGTGGCTTCCTTCAATCTCTAAAATTAAGAAGAAATATTGAGAAATACAAAACACACAATCAACAAAAATAGTCTTTGATAATGGACTGGGTTTCTCTTATAGAGGAACACCAGGTTTATTGATCTTCGGCGAAATTTCATAGTTAACCTCGAAGCACATTCTCACACATTTCTGTTTTTTCATGGTTCAGATCGTTATCGATAAAACTCTAATGGGCTTTTTGAAGGGATGAGCATTCATGCGTTTTCGTTTATTCGCCCTGCCCGTTACCTTGAGTTCTTTGTCGAAATATGTTAAAATGAAAGTAATATTTTCCATTATCGTGTAATTACACGTGCTATTATGAAACAGGGGTTATACCTTCAAAGGAGAATGAGAGCATGGAAAATGACACAAGGAAAAGGATGTCAATAATGGTTCTGGTCTCAATCATAACCGTGGCACTTGCGATTGTGGTTGTTGCGGTTGTTGTATTCCTGCCGCAAATAACAGCGCCAAAAGAGAGCAAACCTGTAATCATTACCGTCTCACAGCTGGAGAAGATAATCAATGTCAGTAAACTATCTACTTTCAGAGCAGTTTATAATGGAATCGCTCAGGTGATGAATGATGAAAAGCCTGGTGAAACAGATTACTATGTGTCCTATGAGGCGACAGTAGACGCGGGAATCGACTTTAAGAAACTTGAAATCTCTGTCGATTTTGAAAAGAAAAGAATCAACATAGTTATCCCTGAGATATACATTACAGAGGTGAATGTTGATATTTCGTCGCTGGATTTTATCTTTTATAACAATAAAGCCAATACCTCAACAGTCACACAGGAGGCCTTTAAGGCGTGCGAGATCGACGTGAGAAAGGAGAGCGAACGGGAAGATAAAATCTTCGAGTTGGCAAGGCAGAACGCCGTAAATGTGCTGACCGCCCTCACTAAGCCAATTGTTGAACAACTGGATTCAGACTACACATTGGTCATTGAATAGGAGGAGCATTACAATGAGAAAGATACTAAGTTTGTTCTTAGCTTTAGTCATGACTGGGATATGCGTATCCTGTTCCGCTCCTGTCGAAAAAAAACTGATAACGATGGAGCCTCAAGTCTCCCAGATGAAAGCGATTTGTGAATTAGCTGTTATGGAGTGCTATTATCACAATGTTGCGAAGTTTATACAGGAGGATGCTCAGGGTGCTTTGTGGTGGAAAAAAGATAAACAGTTCTGGATTGAATATAGTGGTGTTGTAAAATTAGGCGTGGATATATCGCTGGTAACCATTGAAGTCAATGATGCACAGATTACAATAACACTTCCGCCTGCCAAAGTACTCGGCTGTAAGGTGGACTCCGCCTCTTTGACAAAGGATTCCTTCATTGTAAAAAAGGACTCTGCGAAAATAGAAGCAGCTGATGAAGTCGCAGCCTTTGAGGTGGCACAGAGAAGGCTGGAAGAAACAGCTGCCAGTGATACAGCCTTGCTTGCAAATGCGCAGCAGAGGGCGCAGGCACTGTTGGAGGACTATGTGACCAACATTGGAAACGCTGTTGGAATAGAATATTCTCTCAAATGGGTTTACATTGATGCACAGTAAACTCATCGGGGACAGGTCCCCTGGCTTAATTGGTCACCAGGCGGGGCCAAGGTTCCTTCACTTAAAACGTAATCCATGTTACAACATCTTTACTTATCTGTTCATCATATTAGAGAACAGTCGCGGTGGTTTTTCATAAGATGGTAACAGAAACAAATTCGGAGCTGTCTTATGAAAAATCAAGCCTATAACAGGGAGAAAGCGCTTGCCTATGCCCATCAATGGGCGTTTGGACGTAATCCGGCATACCTGGATTTCAGCAGGTACGGAGGCGACTGCACCAATTTCATTTCTCAATGTATTCATGCCGGCTGCAACACAATGAACCCAAAGCCCGTTTATGGCTGGTATTATTACAGCAATTACAACCGAACAGCATCATGGACAGGGGTACAGTTTTTATATAATTTTCTGATTGGAAACGAAGGTAAGGGACCTTACGCAAAAGAAGTTCCTCTCGGAGAACTGGTTCCAGGGGACATCATACAGCTTTCCTTCAATGGTGTAATTTTCAGGCATTCATTAATCGTTGTTGAAAAGGGAAAAGGGGATGATCCCGAAAATATAAAAATCGCGACCCACACCTATGACCGTGATTTTTACCCATTATCGAGTTATGCCTATCAAAAATATCGCCCCCTGCACATTGTCGGATACCGCAAATGAGCTGTCATGAAGTTACAGATAAGCATATTCAGGGGAGGAAGCCTGATAAAAGTTGTCATACCTCAGTTTGCCCGACATGAGTTGATTCTTTGTTAAGAAATCCGGGTCCCGCCCATGGAATTGTTGAACCTGGGCTCCACCGTTTGCTCATGATGAGGAACAATGCAGAAAACATATTGAGGGGATGAAGTCTGACACTTTTGTCATACTTCTGTCCCCTCAATCACGTTATCTGTGAACATATTTTTTCAAAGGTCCCTCTGGGTTAAAATGAGTAAAGGGACCGGGGCCCCGACCTGAGGTCACTCAGGTCAAATTGAGCCAGGGGCTCTGGGACCCGACCTTCTGGTCATAAGCTTCAGAGAAGAACCTGAGCGTCGCCTATGGTAATGTAGACATAATATTTACAAAGGAACCTGGGCCCCGCCCGGTGTAAATGACCCTCTGGTCACCTTCCGGTCAGGCTTCGGCATTCCAGGTAGAAGCGCTTGTCTGCCGCTTCGCCCATGGAGAATGTTTTTCGGGGCAGCGCTCCGTCCAGAATAACTGTTTTAAACAGGTCGGCCTTGTCCATAGGGGAGAGAATGAATCCCATGTTGTTACTTTCTCTGCCTAGTCGTTCAATTACATCATCCCCGTGTACATAATCAATATCAACTTCAGGGTTATTCTTCCGGTATGCATCCAAAAAATGCTGCAGGGTTGCCACATCCAGGTTAAAGCAAGGCTTGTCAGCCCATAAATAGCCTGTCTTGCTCCCATAAACAAAGGGAATGACGTGGCGGGCCTGGGTATTTTCAGGAATTTCATTCAAACCAGAAATGTTGCTAATCTTTTTGAATACTGACGGAATTAAT
>CAYVFB010000023.1:0-39712 GCA_964450305.1 uncultured Ruminiclostridium sp. | reverse complement strand
ATGCGTGCGGGAACACGGTAAGGATGAACCAGTATTTGTTTTTTGAGCCCGAAAGCCACGACACGGTCTATTTTGACGGGATTGACAAATGGTACGACTTTCAGAAAGTGCATCTGGAAAGGGAAATTGAAAACCCTGATTTTCATATGTCTGCGCAAACAAAGCTTCTTTGTGCGGAACCCGGAAAATATGGCTATCAGTACCTGGGGAATGGTACCGTAAGCATCACCAGGGAATCCATAACCTATAACGGTTGCGTAAATGGGGAAGAAAAAACACTGGTATATGCGATGAAAAATATTCTTATGGTTCCGTATGCCGCGGGTGAGTATATCGAGGTGGCAAAGGGAGCGGATATCAGCCGTTTCGTATTCGACGACCTCAGGCAACAGATTAAATGGGTGATGGCCGTGAGGCAGATCCGGGACAAATACTATGAAAAATCCGTTCATTCACAGCAGGGTGTGAATAAGGGGTGAACTGGCGCCAGTAAGCGTTTTTCAACCATATCCGTTGAAAATACGCTAAGAAACAGGTTTATAAAGTGCGTTGAATAATTAACCAGGAGGAGTGCGCATGAAGAAAAAAGATGGACTGCTGGCCAAGCTGGCCTATGGCTGCGGCGATATCTATGGAGGGGGATCCTTCCTCATTGTCGGTGTTCTGATTTTGGTATTTCTTACCGACGTAGAGGGATTATCCGGCACCATGGCCGGGAGCATCATTTTTATCGGAAAGGCCTGGGATGCTGTGACAGACCCGTTTATGGGCATCCTGTCCGACAGAACCAAATCCCGTCATGGGCGGCGCAGGGTGTATTTTCTTTATGGTGGGATTCCCGTATTGCTATCCTGGATAATGCTTTGGTATACTTTCGGAATCTCCGGAACCACAGGGAAGTTCATCTACTATACTTTTGCTTATATCTTTTTCTCAACCGCATTTACGATTGTGATGATCCCGTATAACGCAATTCTTGCGGATATGACTACAGACTACAACAAAAGAAGTGCATTTACAGGTGTTCGGCTTGGCTTTTCGGCCGCCGCGGCGATTGTATGCGCAGTGGTGCCTGCCATGATAACTGAGGCGTATGCAGATCCCAAACAAGGCTATCTTGTGATGGCGATTGTATTTGGCATTATATTTGCACTGGCCTGGCTGTTTGTTTATCTGGGAACCTGGGAAAATACCAAAAACCCCAACGAGGTAGGGTTTTCGTGGAAAGATTGGCTTTCGGTGTTTAAGAACAAATCCTTCAAGTATTATATCCGGATCTTTATCACATCCCAGATGGCCATTGATATTACCATGGCGCTGGCTGTGTATTTTTTGAATGTTTCCATCCGCAAGGAACACCTTTTTGTTCCGACAATGGCTGCCATTCTGGTGGTTCAGCTTGTGTTCATCGCTGTGTTCTCCATTTTGGCCCAGAAGTTCAGCAAGAAAACACCTGCCATGATCGGGGCGGTGATTTGGACGGTGGCAAACCTGGTGATCATGACGTTCTCGCCGCAAACACCGGATATGGTGATCATTGCTGTTTGCGCTCTCATCGGCATTGGTGCCGCCGGCTGCAACTTTGTTTCATGGTCCATTCTGCCGGACATCTCGGACGTGGATGAGCTGATGATGGGAAAACGCCGGGAAGGCTTGTATTCAGGGGTTTCCACCTTCTTAAGGAAGTTGGCCGGCGGGCTTGCGGTGGGGGGAATCGGCCCCTTGCTCGATATCTTCAAATACAGTGAACAAGCCGTTAAAACAGGGCAGATACTACCATTGACAGATATCGGTGTAAAGCTGATGTTCTGTGCTCTGCCCATTGTGTTTTTACTATTCATGCTGCTTTCTCTGAAAGGGTACAGGTTGGGTAAGAAAGAATACGGTATACTGCATCAAGTACTGGGAATATACAGGAATGCCGGTCATGTAGAACAAGCCAGCCCGGAAGCCATAAAAATCTGCGAGGCGCTGATCGGTGCCGACAAGGCATCCTTTTATGGAAAAAATATTGAATAAGCAGCCTGTAAACTGCCGCGAAAGGTGGCAAGGGGTTTTCCAAAGCCACCTTTTCCTATTGTTCATTTGTTCCGTTATACAACTTACGAGTAATTGATTTACTTTGACAGAATGTAGTACAATAATTGTACAATATTCGGGAAAAAGCACTTGCAAGAAACAGAATGAAGTGACGCTTACATCCGTGATCACTTGCCACTCAGCTTTCTGTTTAACATCAGCCGCTTAGGGGTAAATAGTAGAAAAAGTTTGGATTACCATAATATACAGGGAGGGAAGAACAATGCCGAAGGAAAAAGAAAAAGATCTGCAGATATCCACTGATAAAGTGTTGAACGATGATGAGCTCGAACAGGCAACAGGCGGGCATATAGAAATCGTTGGGAATAATCCCATGGATTGTGCAAGTGGAACGATAAAGACGAATGGTCTTTCGAGAGGGGATCACATGGCATAATCATTCCCATGAGTACCCCAAAAAGAGTTGAGGTATATCTAGTGAATACAAAAAGAATCATTGGTTTTATTGTTGGGTTGGCGGTGCTTGGGCTGCAGGTTCCTGGTTTGCTGATGGTTTTCTCCGCCCCTGATATTTTTTCTGCTTTTATCTATTGAGCTTATCGTAATAACAGAAGCATTCAGTGCGGCCATCCTGTTCGTATCCGCAAAGGTTGTGTCATCCGGACGTGAATTCTGATTTGCTTGACTTCTCCAAACAGGGCAATATGCCGTAACTTTTTTGCTTTACTCGGGTAAATCTATTACGGTAGTTACATTTCCATTTTATCACATGGTTCCGCCATTTCAATGATTCCTTCAAATCCATTTACCCTTTAAAAATCAATTCAATCGTTCTGAGCCTAAGAAAGGCTTATCTGCAAGGTCTACTGCTTATTCTTTACAAAAATCCTGATTTCGGCTATCCTGAAGACAAGCAGCAGCAAGGAGGATATCCATGGATAAGCATTTACTTACCATTGGCGAAGTATCAAAGATGAAGAACATGACCACGAAAGCATTGCGCTTTTATGATAAGATCGGACTTCTGAAGCCATATTCAGTGGATCAAATCAATCAGTACCGGTATTATCACCCCGATCAGCTGATGCACCTGGATATTATCAAGGCAGCGAGAAACCTTGAAATAAGCCCGAACGAACTGATTCCGCTGTTTTCACGGCAGGATTCGGCCGGGTTGGTGGCCTTATTGCAGGCTCAGAGGGAAAAGGCCCTGGAGAAGCTTCAAAAGCTGCAAAATGTACTCACCGGGATTGACCACATCCAAAATAACATGCTGGCTGCAGAAAAGAGTATAGCCTGTGATACGGTATATACCCGTGAAATACCACAGCGTCATATTCTAACAAGGCCCTGGCTTGAGGCTGATGACCCTCAGAACATTCAAAATGCTTTTTCAGCACTGGACATTCTGGTGGACGAGCTGGACGGGATTGCAACGTATGAGAGCGGAGTGCTGTATAAAATATCCAATCACAACACTCTGCCCGACAAGCTTTTCACTACTGTAGCGAAACCTGTAAGAAGTGAATATTATGATTCAATTCCGGAAGGTACCTACCTCTGTATCCACTTTTCTGAAGACAATGCCTATGAACGGCAGATGATGCTCAATGAGTATATTGCTGCTCATGAGATTCAACCTCTGTATATTCTCCAGACGGAACTGCTGACGAACCTTTTCCATCCTGAACAAACCGCATGGGAGCTTCAGGTGCGTTTTTAGAATACCACGCCATTCTGAAAACACAGGATAGTAGTCAGAATGCATGCAATGCATACACACCAGGATATCAGTATCGGAGCCTTCCATAGAGTTTGCCGGGTTTCAGTCACATCCATCCTCCTTTTGTTCTCATAAAGCATAATACCGAGGATGCTCACAAGGGTGAGAAGAATTGGCACAACCATTGGCAAACAGCCTATTTCGCGAACAGGGATCAGTTGCTTCCAATCGAAGGAAACCCATCCGAGTATTTGAATTGCAATTAACCCTGATGCAATCACTACTCTTTCTGTAAGCCGGTATGTACCCTTTGCTGCAAACCTGGCGATAGTTTGTGTATAAGCTGTAAGGTTAAAAAAGAATATCCCTGCCAGAAATAGCAGGCCGGTCAAGACGATGATCACTCCCCTGAGCAAATCAGATGGAACCATCAATAAAATTTTAGACACATCTCCGATTCCGCCTCTGTAAATCGCATCCCAAAAAAAGTATGGCACGCCATCCATTAAAAAAGCAAACGCAAAAAGCAGAAACATCATAGACGTCAAGTAGTGTTTTGAGAACCGGTGGGCTATCACAAAAAATGCAATTGAAAGCAAACTGGTAAAAAAGGCTCCGGAAAACAATACTAGAACCTGATGAATGACCTCCATGCCGCTTAAATCGAGCATCGCCCAGCCCATCCCATCTATCAGGATGCCAAAGCCAGAAAATTTTCCGCCCAACAGAACAGCGGTCAACCCATGTCCAATAATTTCATGAACGATGACAGCGCTGATAACCGCCAGATAGGCGACCGGTATCATGAAGAGCACCATCATTCTCATATTGCGGTAAAGATATGCCTTATTTGTCATTTCTAATTGCTGCGATGAATCAATGGTTTTTTGCATGTTTACAATCCTCCCATGTAAGTTAAGTTATAGTTGAACTAAAACTATACCTCCAGCATAAAGCTTCCCCTAAGAGGAATGTCAACAGGTTTTTCAAGCGTTTTAAGTTATTTTTTTGAACTGATGGTGAAACAATACACACATTCATTTTGACCTGGCGAGCAGAAAGCCTTAGCTTGTTTTTTTAGATCATTGTTCTATACTAACCCTTGAGGTGGCAGAAGCATGTGTGCGAAGGCTGCTTCCCCGATTGCGACATGTTGCCGGTGGGACGGCTCGGAAAGGGTTTTTTACATGAGCGTAGCACAAACTTCACCTTTGATGAACAAAAGACCATTTGAGGGTGTAGGTTTTCGAACATGTCTGGAATCAGATACTGGTAAAATATTCTTATCAAAACAGGTGTTCTCTGAATAACAAAGCGTATCTTAACAGACCGACATCTTCCTTGCCGGCTTGAACGGGAGTGTGACTATTGAAGAAGCAGAAGGGTACTCAAAAAACTCGTGCCACAAAAAACATTCTATATGCCGTTAAAACGTTATGGGGCATCAACAAGGGCATCGTAATCCACACGGCGTTGGTGAATGCTGTGGAATACTTTGGCTGGGTCTTTTACAGTATGTTTTTTATCCGTTATCTCGTCAGTTCCATCGAGCGTCAGGAAAGCTTTGGCCATATGATGGGGTTCATTGCGCTGTCGGGCTTTGTGTTCTTCCTGTTTGCGCTGTACAACGCATACATCGAGGGCAGCTTCCGCCCCATCGCGGCTGCAGACCTCTATCATAAGCTGTATGGAAAGCTTTACCGAAAAGCAGGCAGTGTTGAATTGAAGTGTTACGAAGACAGCAGTTTTTACAACCAATATACACTGGCTATCGATAAAGCAGATGAAAAACTGTTTTCCATCGTCTTAAACCTTTTCGGTATCTTGTTTGGCGGGGGAGCCGCCGTCACGGTGTTTATCACCATGTATACCATTGATAAAACTGCAGTGCTCTTTGTGGCTTTCCCCATGGTTGGTAATTTTGTTTTCGGGTACATATGCAACAAGCTTATGTATAAGCGAGATCAGGAAATGGTTCCATATCGGCGCAGGCTTGAGTATGTGAACCGTGTAATGCATCTTGCCGATTTTTCCAAGGAAATACGCCTCTCCAACGTCTTTACCCTGATGAAGCATAAATACCTGGAGGCGATGAACGGTATATTTGATACGGTGGAGAAGTATGTTTTCAAGATAAACCTGCCCCTCTGGTTCCGAAACTATTTTACCTTTACGATCATCTTTGAGGGGGTGCTGTTATACGGAGCTTATCGCACCATCGTCAGCAAAACTATGAGCCTGTCCGACCTGGCCGTGTTGTCCAGCGCCATGGTTTCAGCGACCTGGACATTGATCGGCTTTACCAAAAACATTCTGGAAACTGTGAAACAGGGGATATTTGTGGAAAACCTGCGGGTGTTCATGGAGTATCAGCCAAAGCTGCCCGAAGACCATGACGGGATTCTTCCCGACCGTGAAATAGAATCCATTGAATTCAAAAACGTCAGCTTTGCATATCAGGAGGGCGGTGATTATACCATCAAAAACCTTTCCTTCAAGCTGGAAGGCCGAACAAACCTGGCGCTTGTTGGCCACAACGGCGCCGGGAAAACGACCATTATCAAGCTGCTGTTCCGGCTTTATGACCCCACAGAGGGGGAAATCCTTCTCAATGGGCGCAATATCAGGGATTACAACCTGAAGGCATATCGCGGTTTGTTTGCGGCTGCCTTTCAGGATTACAAGGTGTTTGCCTTCAGCATAAAAGAGAATGTGATGATGCGCAGCGTTACACCAGAGGATGATTCAGCTGTTGATGACGCGCTGAAAAAAGCCGGTGTTTATGAAAAGGTGATGTCCCTGCCAAAGAAGGCTGATACCATTCTGACAAAAGAATTTGATGAGGAAGGGGCTCTTTTATCAGGTGGTGAGTACCAAAAAATTGTTGTTGCCAGGGCATTTGTCAGGGATGTTCCCATTAAGGTGTTTGACGAACCGTCCAGCGCACTGGATCCCATCGCAGAATACGAGCTTTATGAAAGCATTTTAAAGGACAGTGTCGGAAAAACCGTGGTTTTCATCTCCCACAGGCTGTCGTCGGTGCGAAACGCAGACTTGATTCTGATGCTGGAAAATGGAGAAATCATCGAGCGCGGTACCCATCCGGAGTTGATGGAGCAAAACGGAAAATACGCGGATATGTATCATAAACAGGCGAAAAACTACCTGGCGGTAGAAAACCTGAAGGAGGTGAGCGTAGGATGAAAAAGGAGAACAAGCCAAAACAGAGCCTGAAAAAAGTATTGTCCAACAATTGGTTTATTTTAAAGCTTTCCTTCCAGGCCGCTCCGTTTTTTATGTGCTTCATGATCTTTGAAGTAATAAAGCAGCAAGCGCTCGTCTTTCTTGAGCATACCTATGGCATCCAATATGTTCTTGAGGCTGCGGAATTTGGAAGGCCCTTCAGCGCTGTGCTGCGCTTTCTTGTGATCGTAATGGCCGCATGGGGTGTTTCGTTCATCTTCAGTGGCATCTATCAAAACCGTGTGTCCCTGAAAGGCATGCCCAAAATAGAGAAAAAACTGAAGGATATGATGTACGCCAAGGTGAAGGAGCTGGACCTGGAATGCTATGATAATCCGGAGTATTACGATGAGTTTGTGCTGTCCATATCCGAGGCTGAAAAGTCCATCCTCAGAACCCATCAAATTCTCGAATCCTTTTTTACCGGTTTAACTGCTCTTGTCACAAGAGGGGTTTTCTTCCTGTCTGCAGATGCACTTTCATTTGTTTTTGTACTGGCCTCCTTTGGCCTCACCTTTTTGTTCTCACAGATACGCAACAAGGTCATCTTTCAAAACAGGGTGGAGAAGAATCCTCCTGAAAGAAAACGTGCGTATGTTCATCGCGTCTTTTACCTGAATGAATACGCCAAGGAAATTCGGTTGAACCCTAAGATCACAAACCGCTTATATGAAGAGTTTGACAGCACGAACCAACAAATCGGGGATATTGAAAGGAAGTATGCAAAGAAACGATCCATTTTGAGTTTTGTGACCAACTACCTGACCAATGATTTCATCAGTGATGTTATCTATATCACCTACCTGGTATTCCGCGCTGCTGTGCAACATCTCATCTCATACAGCAACGTGGTGGTTCTTTGGAACACTTCAGGCGGCTTGAAGCATAGCCTGCGTGAAATCACAAAGGTTTTTCCGCAGCTTTCGGAAAACAGCCTTTACATCGAAAAAATACGAAATTTCCTGCAGTATGAGCAAAAAATAACCAGCACGAGAAACCTTCCCGTTCCTCAAGCTCACGGAACCCTGGAGCTGAAGGATGTTTCTTTTGGATACAGTGAAAAAGACGGCTACATCCTGAAAAATGTCAACCTGACCATCCATCCGGAAGAAAAGGTGGCTCTGGTGGGTTACAACGGTGCAGGAAAGACAACCCTGATTAAATTGATCATGCGCCTGTATGATCCAAATGAAGGGCAGATCCTTTACAATGGCGTGGATATTCGGTTCTATGACGTGAATGAATACAGGGACCATATCGGAACCATATTTCAGGACTTTAAGATATTCGCCGCAGCTGTGGGAGAAAATGTTGTGCTGGATGAAGGCGAAGCTTTCATTGAAAAGAACTATAAGCCGGCGGTGCTTCAAGCGCTTGATTACAGCGGGTTTACCTCCAGACTCGAAAAGCTGCCCCAGGGACTGGCTACTGAACTGACCACCGAATTTGAGAAGGACGGCATTGATTTATCGGGCGGCGAAAGCCAGAAGCTCGCCATCGCCCGTGCGTTCTACAAGGATGCCCGCATCGTCATACTCGATGAACCCTCCAGTGCCCTCGACCCCATTGCAGAGTACCAGCTGAACAAAACCATGCTGCAGGCAGCCGAAGGGAAGTCGGTCGTGTTCATCTCCCACCGGCTTTCCACAACCCGTCATGCCAACCGAATTTACATGATGGAGCATGGCCGGATCATAGAAGAAGGCACCCATGACGAGTTGGTAAGCCTAAAGGGTAAATACGCTGCCATGTGGAAAGCCCAGGCCGGAAAATACATCTGATAGTATGCTTATCTCTGTTACTATATGGGATGTTCCATGGGGTTTGTCAAAGGGACTTGCGCTTTTTATGTAACCTGAATATTGACTGTGATCTGTATTTTTAATACAATGATTGCATACATTGATACTCAAATAAACTAAAGGTGGAGTGGTTTAAAATGAAAAAACGGATAATCATCCTTATAAACATCATTCTTACTTTGTCTTTCGTGACAGGCTGCGGCAAAAAACCCGCTAATACTGAAGTACAGCCGCAAACAACACCTGCAGCAGCACAGACAACGCCTGCAGCGCCTTCGGCTGAAAGCCCGGAACCTGTTGAATCCGAGGCAAAGGTGACCTATGACAAACCCAAGGTGTTTATGACCTCCGACATCAGCGCGGAAGGCTTAATGGCTGTTTATGAAGCACTCGGACGCCCGGCGGAAGGAAAAACGGCCATAAAGCTGCATTTTGGAGAGCCAGGCAACAAAAACTATATTTCACCGGATTTGGTGAAGGAGCTGGTCCTTGCCGTGGACGGGACCTTTACCGACAGCAATACATATTACGGCGGTAAACGCACGCAAACTGCCGCGCATATACAAGCCGCCGAGGATCATGGCTTTACATATGCACCGGTAGACATCCTGGATACGGAGGGTGAAATTATGCTTCCAATTACCGGTGGAAAGCGTTTGACGGAAGTTCCGGTTGGCTCCCATTACGAAAACTATGACTTCATCATTTCCATAGCCCATTTTAAGGGTCATGAGATGGCGGGCTTTGGGGGAACCTTTAAAAACCTCGCGGTAGGTATAGCCTCTGTGAACGGAAAGAAGGCTATCCATGACGAGCCCGGAGGTAGAATGTTCTCGACACAGGGGGAGGCCTTCCTGGAAAAAATCGTCGAAGTCACCAAGGCTATTCTGGAGGACAAGGGCGAGAAAATAGTCTTTATCAATGTCATGAACAACCTCTCCGTAGACTGTGACTGTGCTTCCAGTCCTGCCAAACCCAAAATGTCGGATATCGGAATTCTTGCTTCTCTGGACCCTGTTGCGCTGGATCAAGCCAGTGTAGACTTGGTCTTTGCAGCACCAGAAAGTGAGAGCAAGGATCTGGTTAACAGAATAAAATGGAAACAGGGGCAGCATCTGCTGGACTATGCACAGGAGCTTGGCCTCGGAAGCAAGGAATATGAATTGGTGAAACTGGATGATTGATGTAATCCGGCGGGAGCTCATCTATTTCTGGTATTACTTCACCATCCAGTTTGATCAGATTTTTCGGTATTGGGCGCTGGGTATTGTATTAGGCTCGGTGATTTCCGTATTCGGAAAGGATAAAATTCACAGGCTTTTTTCTTCATTGCAGGAAAAACGTCTGGGAGTATTGGGGGTCATACCGGCAAGCCTGATTGGAATAGCCTCTCCGTTGTGTATGTATGGAACCATTCCCATCGCTGCGTCCTTTTCTGAAAAAGGCATGAGGGATGACTGGCTGGCAGCCTTCATGATGAGTTCGATTCTGCTGAACCCGCAATTGATGATCTACAGCGCGGCCCTTGGAACGACAGCCCTGATCATACGGTTTATCTCGTGCTTTTTATGCGGTATAGCCGCAGGGCTGTGTGTCAGGTTCTTTTACAGGGAAAAAAGCTTCTTCAATTTTTCTGGCTTTACACAACAGACCAATCGGGATACTGATCCCAATCTTCTTTTACGCCTTCTGAAGAACATCTGGAGAAATGTCAGGGCAACCGGCCTTTACTTTTTAGCCGGTATTGTGCTGTCTGCACTATTTCAGCAATATGTGCCCGCCGATGCCTTTGCTTCAATTTTTGGCAGCCAAAGGGGCTTTGGAGTTCTAATGGCGGCCACAATAGGAGTGCCGCTGTATGTTTGCGGCGGCGGAACGATTCCCTTGCTGGCAGATTGGCTGCAGTCCGGCATGAGCATGGGAGCAGCCGCAGCTTTCATGATTACCGGGCCTGCCACGAAGATCACAAACCTCGGAGCGGTTAAAATAGTTTTAGGCGCAAAACGCTTTGCACTATACATTCTTTTTTCAATTCTCTTTGCGCTGGTATCAGGTTTGCTGGTAGATTTATTTCTTTGAAGGTAGCACACAGAAGCAGATGACAGTTCTCACAACTCCTTCTTTGGAAGGTGATCATCCATAAACGAAACAAGAGGATAAGCATTGTTATAATGCTTCTGAATGAACATGGGTTTTTTGAAAATAGACAGCAGCCAAATAGGACACACAGTTGTCACAAGAATATGGTAGGATATTGTTGCAGATGAGGAATCTGCAAATTTATTTTTTTGGGGGGCAAAGATATGGCTCAGTATTATGTACAGGTTATCGCAAGAAACTATTTAAAGAACGTTGTGGATCAGCCAGCTCAGTTGACAGTTGACAAGTGTTTTTTACACGGTGCAGATGAAGAAGAGCTGCAAAGCGGTTACTTCGAACTGCTGTCTGTTATCAAAAGCCTGTATAAGGATATTGCGTCAAGCCCGAAAGAATTTGACATGCTGATGAAGGAAAATACAGTACCAAATGCTAAAAATGCCGAATACACGCAAAGCCATGCCAGCTTCCTTCGGGTCCCTAATCTTTTGCTGCTATTGGGATACAAAGGGGAACTGCAATCAGACATGACCATTACAATTCACGGGAATACCTTTCTCAATGGTGCAAAGGAATTGAAAATTACTAAACCACAGTTTTTTTTGAAGAAGCTTGAAGATTATGGATTTGAAACGGAAGGAGCATCAAAGACAATACAGGCGGGTGACATACTCAAGATAAGCTATCCGCAAAACCGTTTTATGCTGACAGCCCTGACATCCATGGCCGAGTCCATGATGAACATCCTTGGAAATGATCTGAAAAAGCAAAAGAATCATTTCTATATGATGGATTATCGGTTAATGGAAAGTGAAAAACCGAAAGAACCGAAATTGACCTTTGAACATGTGCATCATGCATTAACGGATGAACAGAAAAAGCTTGCGAAGAGCTTAAATCACTTTATTGTCCAATATGCAAAGCCTGTTGTCAGAATGGGCGGTCTCAGCCGGAATGATTGGACTTGCGCATATCAGCTGAATTCAAATAAAAGAGTTATTCTATCTTTAATCGTCAAACAGGACGAATTATCGGCGAAATTGAATCTGGAGCATATTCGCCAATACATCGACAGCGTGCAGCAATATCCCAAAGAGATCGGAGAGGCAATCAAATCGGGCGGATGGGAATGCGGTCATTGTCACAGTAACTGTGCAGGCGCGTTTGCTTTCGAATACGAGGGGAAGCCATATAACAAATGCCGTTGTGGTTCCTTTGAATTCGCTCATTTAAAAGATGATACGCTACATTGCTATATAGAACTGTTAGAAAAGGAAATAAAAGCCTGGGCATAATGGAAGGAACAGCCGGAACCGGCATTGATGCTGGTTCCATTTTAAATACAATTAAATGCCAAACTCGAGATAAGCCGTTGTTATAAACTGCGTTCACCGCAGTATATTATATGGAATGCTATTAAGGGTTGGTTCGATGAAAAATGAGGGTGTAACTACCTTCAAGGTGGCTGCAGTTTACATCGGCACAATTGTGGGCGCGGGCTTTGCCACTGGCCAGGAGGTACTTCAGTTCTTCAACCGGTTTGGCATCTGGGGCCTGGGGGGGTTGGCGGTCGCAACCATCCTGTTTATCGTTTTCGGGTATATCATCATGGACCTGGGCAGGGTGCTCAATGCCCGATCCCATCTGGAGGTTATCCGGTACTCCGGGGGAAATATCCTGGGCACGTTTATCGACATTGTGATCACAATTTTCTTATTTGGGTCTTTAACTGCGATGATTGCAGGAACGGGAGCCCTTTTTGAACAGCAACTGAAACTGTCACCCCTGCTGGGCAGCACTTTTATGGTAGTCATCACCGTGTTAACGGTTCTTACAGGAATTGATGGTGTGATCAATTCCATCAGCTGTGTGGTGCCCTTTCTGTTGACAGCAGTATTGGGAATCAGCGCATATTCGGTCATCAATCATCCCCTGAACCTGGAGGTTACACCCATGATTCAGGGGCGCAGCGGGATTATTCATCACTGGCTCGCAGCGGCGGTTTTATATGTTTCCTATAACACGGTTGTTTCGGTAGCCGTTCTGGGACCCCTGGGAATGAACGCACGAAGCAGAAAGGCTATTTGGAAGGGCGCACTGCTGGGAGGCCTGGGACTGGGAGCCGGTGCCATCATGATCTATATATCTCTTGCCAGCCACAGCGCACAGATAGAAAACCTCGAAGTGCCAATGATTTTTATTGCAGGAGAGATTTCACCGATTGTTCAAATATTATATGCCATCGTTTTAATTGCGGAGATATATACAACGGCAGTCGGAGCGCTTTTTGGCTTTTCCTCCAGAATGATCAGCATGCATAGGAAACCACAAACAGGGAAGATTGTGGTTGTGTGTACCGCAGCAGCAGCTTTGCTCGCAAGCAGCCTTGGGTTTTCAAATCTGGTCAGATATCTATATCCACTAGTGGGATACTGCGGAATAGCCCTGCTGGGTGCATTGGTTGTCACGACGTTCAAGGAAAAGAAATCTATACTGATGTAACCCAGGTTTCCCACCCCAACCCGTGAGTATTGCTTAAAGCACTGGTACCGACATGCTGAGGTGTGCTATCACATAGTATTTCTCAGATTTTTCGAAGAATTTAAACAGATTCATTGCAGGCCATTTCTTCTGCTGGTATAATGGCTGTAGCTTTCCAGTCCTGTCGGACTGGTCTGCTTCTTTTGCTCATATTCAGCAATGGGAGGAATTTTGCTTGGCAGAAGTCTTTGAAGCTGCAATGGTCATATGCTTTGGTATCTCCTGGCCTGTATCCATTCTAAAATCTTTCAGGTCAGGAACCAACAAGGGGAAAAGTATTGTTTTTATTATATTTATCCTGCTAGGTTATGCCTGCGGGATTCTCAGCAAGATTTTCTACGGAAAAATGACTTACGTGTTTATTTTTTATGTTCTGAACTTTCTGATGGTTACCATTGATTTTGCATTATACTTTCGCAATGCAAGGCTGGATAAGTTCCGTGAATCTTCAGTGCTTTCGAAATAATAGCGTGGAATAGCATGTTTTTTTGCCTTGCTAAAAAGAGGGGCGTATGCCCCCCCTTTTTATACGATATTCGTACACAGGCTAAGCCTGATAGGTGATTTTCGGCATGACATCCAGCACTTCAGACCAGCCAAGATCATTGTTCCCGACAAGATTATAGCCGTCATTCACCAAATCGTCTCTGTTTCTCAGGGGGCTGTTGGCTGCCAATACACCAAAGTTGGGATTGACTGGGTCAAGGCTGACGAAATCACTGGCACTTACCGTAACCCCCAGATTCCACGAATTTGTATTCTGAGTTGAATTTCCATATAAGGTATCGATTGTTCCACCGGCATAGCTTAAGCAGTTTTGCGCCAGTATTTCTTCTTCGCCATATGGGGATACATCGGAAAAGAAATTGCGGTTTAGATTACCAATTCCAGTGCAATGAACCAAAACCATTTTTAAAGCCTGGTTGTTTGTATAACCCATCATTCGGGCATAGGCGGATAAACACCCGATGGCCTTGCAGTCGCCGCCTCCATCCACTACGGTATCTGTACGAATGCCGTTCCCCGGTCCCATCTTAAAGTTCATGCCGTCACCCTGCACAACGGGATTCCCAACAAGAGCCTTCTCAGCTGCCCTGTTTCTGGAGCCCTGATATGCCAGCTCCGTCCTGCCCGAGTAAAACGCAGTACATTGATATAAATTGGACATATTTGACCTGAACATATCAAATCCATCATCACTGTTCGCATAGGCAGTACATTTTATATAGTGATTTTTTACACCTTCGTTTTCAAAACCATCCCCATGGGCTCCGGGGGGATCTCCAATGAGCATGGAGTCAAAATCGTAATTATATGCGCAAGTGCAGCCGATGAATTGATTGAACGAAGCAGCCTCGCCGGTTGGACTGCCGAATATGTCCGAGCAAATCATCCCCACATCCGCGCCGTCAATGGCGGCGCAATTGATGATCATGCTATAATCGCACTGAGGGCCCAGATCAATTCCGAAATACGGTGAATTCACCGAATCAAGGTTCATGAGGATACAGTAAGGGGCATTTACAGAAATATTGGGTGTTCGGTTGTTTTTAGGGATGGCGGTACCATTTGCATTCACCACAGGTCTGTTGATTCCGTTAATCAAAACATCACCGTCATAACCCACAAGCCAGGTCGTACTCTTGTTTAAATTCACTGCTTCCGTATAGGTTCCGCCCTTAACAAAAATGATATCATGGTGGTTGTCCTGTGCCAAAGCGATGGCTGCAGTAATAGTTCGTTTGGCGGTTCCCGGGGTTAAGCCGTCCGCATTGTTATTACCCTGCTGGGAATTCACATAGTATTTATTTCCGAAAGGGATTACCAGGTCGGAAAACAATGGGATTGTCAAATTGACCTGTGTTTGCGTCATCAGTAGAGATACGTTATTTTTCACATCGTTTGCAAAGGATAAAATGTCGGTAGTTCTATTTGTTCCTGTGCCTATGCTATCCAGTTGTGTCTTCAACGTTTGAATGTTGTCTACCAATGCATTGTAATCATACGCCGTAAAACGCCGGGCGACTTCTGTATTGGCTGGCCACGGAAGCGGACTGCCTTCAAAACCACGGCTTACCAAACTCAAGGTATTCCCGCTTTTTGCCCCATAGAGAATGGTTTCAGCAGCATTCCCCGACCCTATCACCGCGATATTCGGGGCATCCGGCAATACTGAACCGTTTTGGACAGTGATGGAAGTGGCTGCTGCAGAGATTGTTGAAGTCAGCATTGTCGCCGGACCATAAATATTTCCTTTATACATGGTTTCCATGAGTTGACCTCCTGTGTATCCTTTACGAACAAAGTGTGACGATGCATTCGTCACACTTATTTGTAAATATATCTCTGTTCATAATATATGCACGGGAGATCGTTTCGTGCAGGATACCCCTGAAAGTATTATTGCAGAAACGGCCTTCAGTCCACAGGAGAGTAAAAGAAAGCTGAAGCTCTATAACGACAAAAAGAAAAACAAAAAGGTTCAATTCCATCTTTCGCTCTTGAAATTATGATTCCACAATT
The DNA here is from genome assembly GCA_964450305.1 of uncultured Ruminiclostridium sp. GTDB lineage: Bacteria > Bacillota > Clostridia > DSM-8532 > DSM-8532 > JAAYJG01. The sequence goes on along the minus strand of CAYVFB010000023.1, from coordinate 23,743 downwards.
TCTCCTGCTTTTTTCAAACCGATCTTGGTAATGGCCGGGCCTACCAATTCGTAAATGAAAGTGGCGCAAAGGATGACGGCGCGAATGGTAGCACCATATTCGGGTAGGGTCTGGGAGGCAATCAGCGAAAGACCAATTGCAACACCGGCCTGGGGTATCAACGTCAACCCAATATACTTTTTAACAACGGCAGGCGCTTTTGAGATAACCGCGCCCAACCAGGCACCGGAGAACTTTCCAATAACCCTGACCACCACATAAAGAATTCCGATCAAACCGATTTTCGGCAGGTAGCTGATATCCAGGCCTGCACCGGACACAACAAAGAACATCAAAAATATGGGTGGGGTGAACATTTCCGAAAGCCTGAAAACAGAACCGGCGGATTCACTGACATTTACCAACATAGCTCCCATACACATACAAAGCAGCAGGGAAGATAGCCCCAGTATGGAGGCCAGAGAAGAGCCTAGCAGAACAAAGCCGGCAGTGACAATCAACCTGTTGGAATCTTTTTTAAAGTAGCGCAGGGGCAGCTTGAACAGGATTCCCAATAAGAAACCAAGGACAACGGAGCCAATAATTTCAATAAAGGGTGATATAATCGACATCGCCAATGAAGTTTGTCCAGGATGCAGCAAGGCGTTTACCACTGCCATGGAAAAACCGAATGCGATCAATGCCACTGCATCGTCAAGCGCAACAACACTCAATAATGTTTCGGTAACAGGTCCCTTTGCCTTGTACTGCCTGACGACCATCAGTGTGGCAGCAGGAGCAGTAGCAGAAGCAATAGCACCCAAAAGAAGAGAAATCTCAAAATCAAATCCGAAAAGAACCAGCACTATGGTTACCAGGACTGTCGCTGCCAATCCTTCAAAAACAGCGATGATAATCGGCGCAGCACCAACCTTTTTCAAATAGGATATTTTAAATTCCGAACCGATGGAAAAAGCGATGAAAGCAAGAGCTATTTCAGAGATCAACTCCAGTTGGCTCACTAAATCAACAGAAAGCAGTTTCAGGCAGCTGGGGCCAATCAGCAACCCCGCAATTAAATACCCGGTTACATTCGGAAGCTTGATGAGCTTTACCATGCGCCCGAAAATAAGCCCTGAAAACAGCAACAGGGCGAGATAGAATAATGTATTGAAAGTCATTCCTGAAAGCCAACCCCCTCGGCAGTAAGTACCGGTAAAGTGAACATCACGGCTGTGTCTGGCTGTGACAAATCTCCAATGACTTCCCTGACAACCTTTCTGACCGTATCCACCTGTTCATCCTTCAGCACCATGAAAATCGTTTTGCTTTCCTGGTGATCCAGATCCAGCAGGAAACGGATGGAAGCAAAAATGGGATAATCATTGCTTCTTTTCGCAAGCTCCTTTACCATTCCGGTACTGCTTAAAATTGTTGCACCCATAACCCCCTGGTCCATCAAACCTCCCAGGAAATCATCAAGCTTTTCTACTTTGTTCAGTACAATGATCACTAATTTCATGCCATTCACTCCTGTAAGCCCTCCCTAAATAATCTGGATAAACTGCTTCTTGTTCAATCACAGTATTGATTGAACTTTGTAACTGCGATCATTCGACGATGTATATTTACCCATACCTATTAAAAGGATTGCACGATTAATAATATTACTACTGATGAAAATGTTAATCAATGAAAAATCTGAACAAAAGTTGTACCAAATTATCTCCCAAAGCCATGGATTTTGCATAAACAGCCTGAATTTAAAGGCTTAATTTTATCTTCCTTCAACTTCCGTTGGGGTTAAGCAGTACATGCCTGCTTCTGAACAACAAGTGTATGGAATCATTCTCCACATGCTGATAGGTCAGGATTTCTTGTTCTGCACGATGCTCTATGGTATGATGAGATCATAAAAAAACACGGTTCGTCATATTACGCAAAAGATAAAAAACGGGTGAGGTCTATGAGAAAAATCTTCGTCATATTGTTATTACTGTCTGTTCTGTTAGCATCCTGCAGCGGGAAAGAACGGGAGGCAGTAAACATGAGCCAGATTGAAAATGAAAACAGCCAAAACGGCAATCAAGACCTTCCAATCGGGGCTAAACCCTCTGAAGCACCGCCGGTTCAACACGGTGAATCCACTCAGCCGGAGGGCGTTTCACAAGTTGAGCCAGGTAAAACAGAGGAACAGGGCTCCAATGAGCAATTCAAGGCGGAGTCTGATATAAACAATGGGAATGCCACGCTTCCAAAACCACAGAACCAAACCCCGGGTGATCAACAAACCATACAAAGCGATAAGTACATTGGCCCTGAAATACCCGGTGTAATACCTCAAATGCAAAAGGCTGTATTCTGGAGCAGCCGGTTTCAGTCTGCCGATGAAAAGATACTAAGTCAAAATGAAATAACGTTATACAATGCGGGTAATTTTCAATGTCTGTCTTTTCTATCTGATCTGGCCGATCAACCCATTAAACTGTCTGGCGAAGAAGTGCGCCAATGGGTTCAGAGACTGAGTAACCCTTCGTCTTCCATACGTTACGATGAAAACGGAAAGGAATACAAGGCTGCTGATTATGATGCGATGAAGCAGAACTTAAATCTGGAAGCGATACCTGCAAACGTTACAGTGCAGTATGGAATCACTGTGAACAGAACCTTGATGCGAACATGGCCTTGTGCGAAAGGCTCCTTCTCCAAGCCGACCGATCAAAGGAGCGATTATTTTGTTGAAACTGCCGTTTATCCTGCAGAACCGGTTTCCATATATCATGTCAGTAAGGATGGAAAATGGCTGTTTGCGGGCATATACCATTACACAGCCTGGATATCAGCTGAAGATGTGGCGTTATGCAACAAAGATGAATTGGTACAGCTTCAGGCAAATCTAAACAAATTGGTTATCGAGGGAGCAAAGCTTTTCACACCTGAAGCAGTCGACAAACGAATTTCACAGATACAGCTGGATATGGGTGTTTCCCTGCCCATCCAGAATGAAAATCAGCAGGAATATTCCGTGGCTTACCCGGTAAAGGATGATAGCGGAAACCTGGAATATGTCTCTGTGAAGCTTGCTCAATCTTCCGAGGTGTCGAAAGGCTATTTGGATTATACCACCGCTGGGGTGCTGAATCAGGCATTTAAGTTCATCGGCGAGCCATATGGCTGGGGAGGAATGAACAACACGAGGGACTGCACGGCTTTTCTGGTGGACATTTACCGATCCTTTGGCATACGATTGCCCCGGAATTCCGATCAACAGGAGCAAATCACAGGTGCCATATCTTTGAAAGGCAAAGATCGCGGCGAGCGTTTGCAGATCATAGAAAGCCTTCGCCCTGGTTCCACCCTTTACATGCCGGGGCATGCCATGATGTATCTGGGGGAATATGAAGGCAAACACTACATCATTCACGATGTAGCATCGGTTTATGAGAAAAGCAAAGGGGGAGAGCTGAAGCAGATCGTTTTGTATCAGGTTGCAGTCACCCCACTGGAGGTATTTAACTCAAAAGGAACTGAATATATCATGCTTCTGTCCAATGTGGCAGTGCTTGAATAGTGAAACATATAGGAAAAGGGCTATAGGTTCAGAGATAAACAGGCGCTGCTCACTAAAAGAGCATACATTCTGTGAAAGCAGAAACCTCTGACCTGCTGCAAAGGTATCTCAGGAGAAACAGATGAATCATAAAAGAAACGCATTGTTGTTTGCAATTATCATATCAGTTCTTATGCTGTTGGGCGGATGCAAGAAACCGGAGGCACCCGCGGGGAAACCTGTGGAAGAAATTCAAAGCACGACACCTGCTCCAACCCTTATTCCCGGAGTGTGGCAGGAAACCCGGGATGTTCCTGCTACGGCTGCTCCGGGCGAAGCCTCGCAGGCTCATGTTTCTGGCTCAGGCGAAGATTCGAATGTTCCGGTTACAGGTATCCCGGGCGAAGATGAACCCGGTGGAGGGGACAAGTCTTTTCAACAGGTTCAGGGACTGGTTCGCATGAAGGATATCGATCCCAAAATTGCCATTGAGTTAAGATATGCTACAACCGATAATTTTACTAAACAAAAGGTTTACCCTTTGGACATCTGCGTGCTGCAAAAACAGACAGCCGAGAAGCTGGCAAAAGCCAATGCCGAGCTGATGGAATCGGGATATCGCATCAAGGTATGGGATGCTTACAGGCCATTGGCTGTACAACGTATATTTTGGGAACTTGTGCCCGATTCAAAGTTTGTTGCGAACCCTGATAAAGGAGGCTCCAAACATAATCGTGGTACTGCAGTGGATATTACACTCATAGATATGGAAGGGAATGAACTGGAAATGCCGTCGGGCTTTGACGACTTTTCCGGGAAGGGATCCAGGAACAATGCCGATATGTCCGAGATAGCCAAAAAGAATATGCAACTGCTAACCGATACTATGGTCAGGAATGGCTTTACCACCATCACATCTGAATGGTGGCACTATAATGACAGCGATTCCGATAAATTTGAGGCGATTGATGTGAATTTGGAGGAATTCGTGCAAGGAGACGCTCCCAATGACGATAACGGCCTGGTGATAGACCCGTATGCCGACAAAATAGACCGTATTCCCGGCATTGGATACTCGCAGCAGGTTTTACTGGTCATCGCCGATGGCGCTGATGTAATAAAGGCCGAAGCCCGTGCTTATGAAAAGGTCAATGGAAGCTGGCAGCCTTCATTTGAACCGATGGCTGCAGTGCTAGGTTCAAAAGGCCTTTCATACAACAAAAAAGAAGGAGACAGAAAATCCCCCATAGGGGTTTATCCTCTGGAAAGAGCCTTCGGCAGTGTTGAGAACCCCGGCACAAAGCTTACTTATACGCAGTTTTATCAAAATGACTTTTGGGTGGATGACATTCAATCTGAATTCTATAATACCTTCCAAAAGGGGCCTTCCAACGGAAGGTGGAACTCCGCGGAAGACTTGTTCGCCAAAGGCAACAGGTACAAATACTTTGCTGTGGTAGAATATAACACGGTTAACCCGCTTCCCGGGGCTGGGAGCGCGATCTTTCTGCATGTCTGGAAGGATCAGAACAATCCGACAACAGGTTGTACCGCATTTTCCGAGGAAAACCTGCTGAAAATCATTCGTTGGCTGGATCCTGCGCAAAAACCCGTGCTGGCTCAATTCCCGACAAACGACTTAAAGTAGTTTCATGCTCTTTCAGAACGAAGTGAAGGAAACCATCCATTGAATGAAAAACGTCGCTGTGCTTGGATTTTTCACATAGCGGTGTGCCGCGATACTCTATTTCAAAGATAAAAACATGGGGGTGATGAGATGATAATTCGGGAAGCAGAGAAATCCGATCTGGAAGGATTGCTGGAGCTGTATCTGCATTTGCATGAAAATGAAAAACCATTGATTACACTGGAGCTTATTTCGCTGTGGGATGAAATTATTCAAAACCCTGATTACCATTTGATGGTTGGTGAGGTTGACGGGAAGTTAGTTTCGAGCGTAACGCTTGTGGTTGTTAAAAACCTTACCCGAGGGTTAAGACCATACGCCCTCATTGAAAATGTTGTTACGCACAGAGATTACCGGTGCCGTGGATATGCACAGGCATTAATGCAAAAAGCCACAGGGACTGCACGGAGCGCAAATTGTTATAAAATCATGCTGCTTACCGGTGCCAAGGTGGAGAGTACTCTTCGTTTTTACGAAAAATGCGGCTTTAACTGTAAAGATAAAACCGCTTTCATCCTATGGCTATGATGTGCCCCCATATATCTTATTATGACTGGGACGAACTCTCAATCATCTTATTATGGTTGTGACGTACTTCCTCCATCTTATTGCGACTATGACGTACTCCCATCCATCTTATTGCAGCAATGACATACTCCCGCGAATCTTAACCGTGGTTTTCTTCGGCAGCCATTGCGTCGGCTTTTGTTTCATGAACTGTTCCATGAGGGTGCTGCGGCGGTGCATAAATGGAATACAGCTTCAAAGGAATACTGCCGGTATTGATTACGTTATGCCATGTTCCTGAAGGGATGATAAAAGCAAAATCATCATAAACCATCCTCTGGAAATCAAGGTTTTTCTGGCTGTCACCCATCATCACCAGCCCTTCCCCCTGCTCGATGCGGATGAACTGGTCAACCTCGTGATGAATCTCAAGACCGATGTCTTCCCCCGGGTTTAAACTCATCAGTGTAACCTGCAAATGGTTTCCTGTCCATAAAGCTGTACGGAAAGCAGTGTTTTGCACAGCGGCATCATGGATGTTCACCGCATAAGGTGCAGGCCCATAATCCTTTAATTCAATGTAAGCGCCCTGCTGCGCTGGATTATACAGGGGATAAAAAGGCCCCAGATACTGATTTGAATAGTATTCGTTCATCATTGGAGAATTCATATGGTTGTTGATTCATTGGATAGGGAGAGACTGTGGAGTTTGGATATAGGTTTGTCTCATAAGGAGAATAGAGGTTGTTCATTTGCATATTATTAGCATAAGGGTAACGATTCATCATGTTCATATTTCTCATTCCTTTCATTCACCGGCAAGCCAACAATACAAATTGCCTGCCTGTTCATAACAGATTCTACCAGAAGCCAGGTGCCTATCAGCTACTATAATATGGTATGATTTATGTTAAGTGAGTGTGCCATAACCAGGTTTTCTTTAGAAAAATACACGAACTGGAGCAGATATTACCGACCACATATGTTATAATGTAATAGCGAATCTGCACAATTAAACCATATTGGGGCCAGGCTTTGGCCTTGGAACTGGAGCATTACTGCGGTGCTCAACGCAGTGTTCATTTTCTTTCAGGAAGTACCAGATAAAGAAAGCTGGGGGTTTTATGAACGATAAAATTCTTTTAAACGATGGCTGGGAATTTGCCAAAAGCAGCCTGGAAACAGCAAATACCGATTCTCTTGAGTTTAAGCCGGTTGATCTGCCCCACGACTGGCTGATATATAATACGCTCGATCTTTATGAAAACAGCATCGGCTGGTATCGCAGGCATTATACATATAATACACAGGCAAAACATGTACTTCTTTATTTCGAGGGAGTTTACATGGATTCCACCCTCTATGTAAACGGGAAAATGGTTGGAGAGTGGAAATACGGTTACTCTTCTTTTGAACATGAGATCACACAAGCCCTGGTAACAGGAGAGAACGAGATCCTCATGAAGGTCGTACACCATAGCCCTAACAGCAGATGGTATTCTGGTGCAGGTATCTATCGCAGTGTATGGTTGAAAACCAGGCAAAGCAGCTATATAGTCACCGACAGCATTTATGTTTCACCCCGCCAAACACGAAATGGCTGGGAAGTTGAAATAGATACCGAAATGAATCTTTGCAATGAGGTTAAGCTTTCTCATACCCTATGGTATGGGGATGAAATTGTTGCTTCAGAAAAGAGTACAATAGCTGTAAACGCATCCGAAGGAGCTTATTTTCAGATCGGGTTAGGGGAAACTCATCAAACGTCGGCTGCCAGAACAAACCATCGTTGTACGCTGACCCTTGATAGTCCATTGCTGTGGTCTATTGAAAAGCCTAACCTATACCGGCTTACAACCGAATTATATTCTATTGAAAACCATCAGACGGAAAAAATTGAATGCATCTCACAAAATATTGGCTTTCGCACCATTGTTCTAGATCCTGATAAAGGCCTTGAGTTGAATGGTAAAAAGATTAAACTGAACGGGGTTTGCGAGCACCATGACCTTGGAGCGCTGGGGGCAGCCTTCAATAAAACGGCCTTGCGCAGGAGGTTTGAAATACTGCAGGAAATGGGCGTTAACGCCGTAAGAACGGCCCACAATATGCCCGCACCTGAACTGATGGATCTGGCGGACGAGATGGGAATGCTGGTGATGACTGAAGCCTTTGACATGTGGGAAAGGCCAAAGACAACCTATGATTATGCAAGGTTTTTCAGACAATGGGCTCATAGGGATATCAAAAGCTGGGTCATGCGGGATCGCAACCATCCGAGCCTTTTTTTGTGGAGCATCGGTAATGAAATCTACGATACCCATGCTGATGACAGAGGCCAGGAAATCACCCGGATGCTTCGGGATTATGTGTTGGAGTTTGACCCCAAAAACAATGCGACTATTACTATCGGCTCCAATTATATGCCCTGGGAGAACGCTCGCAAATGTGCCGACATTCTAAAAATAGCAGGATATAATTATGCCGAAAAGTATTATCAAAAACACCATGAAGAAAATCCCGACTGGGTGATCTATGGCAGTGAAACAAGCTCGGTGGTTCAAAGCCGGGGTGTATATCATTTCCCTTATGAAAAATCCATACTGGCCGATGAAGATGAACAATGCTCGTCTTTGGGAAACAGCCAGGTCAGTTGGGGAGCAAAGTCACCCGAGGCGTGTATTGCAGCCGAAAGGGATGCAGACTTTTCTTTGGGGCAATTCCTCTGGACGGGCTTTGACTATATCGGTGAGCCCACGCCATACCATACAAAAAATTCTTATTTCGGGCAAATTGATACCGCAACCTTTAAAAAAGACCCGTTCTTCATTTACCAAGCGGCATGGACGGATTATAAGGTGAGTCCTATGGTTCATATCTTCCCATACTGGGATTTCAATCCGGGGCAGATCATTGATGTAAGGGTTATCTCAAACGCGCCGAAGGTTGAACTGCAGCTGAACGGTACCACTGTGGGTACTCATGATATCGACTTTTCACAGGGAACCCAATTCTTTGGCTGGTGGAAGATACCTTTTGAAAAAGGTGAGCTGAAGGCAATCGCTTACGATGAAACGGGCAGGATGATAGCCACATGCATCCGTAAATCCTTTGGTGAAGCGAAGCGAATATGTCTGAAGGCAGATAAGGAAAGACTTATTGCCAACGGAACCGACCTGATATTTGTTGAAATCTCTGCAGAGGATGGGAATGGTAATCCCGTGGAAAATGCGAATAACCGTGTACAGGTTGAAGTGAGCGGTGCGGGTCGCCTGATTGGTTTGGATAATGGGGACAGCACTGATTATGATCAGTATAAAGGGTTGAGCAGAAGGCTGTTCAGCGGAAAGCTGATGGCCATAATCGCGGCTACAAAAAAGGCCGGAGAAATCTGTATGAAGGTGAACTCCGTTGGACTGGAAAGCCGAACCCTGACATTCGAAGCCATTCCTGCACCTGAGAACGAGCTTGCAGGGGTTTACTGCCTTATAAAAAATGAAAATATGCCCTGTGTGATGGGCAGTTTTGAAGAAATACCTTTACGCAAGATAGAGCTTTCAAGCGATTCGGGCCAGGTTTTCAGTGCATCAAAAAGACAGATTATTGTAAAAGCCAGGCTACATCCTGAGAACACCTCTTACTGCGAGGTGGAATGGAGCGCGGTGAATGACACCGGAATTATCTCCAATATTGCAAAGGTTGAAGCCTCTGGTCTTGAAGCGAAGGTTACAGCCCTTGGCGACGGAGAATTCCGCCTGCGCTGCACCAGCAAGAATGGTTCCGATAAAGTAAAGCTAATCTCTTCACTGGAATTTAAAGCAGATGGCATTGGCATTGCATATAAGGATCCTTATAGCTTTATTACCGGTGGGCTTTATGATTACAGCAAGGGTGAGGTTGGAAACGGGAACGAAAAAGGGGTGGCTACCGGCAGAGACGGGGAAACCCATGTGGGGTTCCGCAACCTGGATTTCGGAAGCTATGGCTCTGATATCATCACCATTCCAATCTTTGCCTTGAATGATGATGAATATCCACTCCAGATCTGGGAGGGGATGCCTGGTGAAGAGGGAAGTTACCTGCTGGCCGATGTAATCTACCAACGGCCATCCATATGGAATGTTTATCAGCAAGCAACCTGGCGGTTGTCTAAAAGGCTTTACGGTATAACCTCCATTTGCTTTGTACTGAACAATAAGGTGCATATCAAGGGATTTTCCTTCGAAAGACAGAGCAGGGCATTTATACGGAATCTTGTCGCGCAAAGCGATTCTATTTATGGAGATTCCTATACCATTCACGAAGATAAAGTTGAGGGGATAGGAAACAATGTATCGCTGGAGTATGAAAATATGGATTTTGGTGAGGAAGGCGCGTCCAGACTTGTTATCTGCGGATGCTCACCCATTGAAAGGAACACCATTCAAATCCGGTTTGCCAGCAAAGACGGGAGCGTTAATCAACTGGTGGAATTCTTAAAATCGGACGGCTATGCCGAGCGGGAGTTTGAACTGGAAAAGATTACTGGCAACCGTAAGGTCACCTTCCTGTTTTTACCTGGCAGTGATTTTGATTTTGCATGGTTCCGGTTTGAACGGTAATACAACTTGAAACCCTCCGTAGGATAAAAAGCCCCCAAAAGCTTGTCCATTGGCGACAAGCTTTTTCAATTACCATTTTTGACCTCGAAGCCTGATCATGATTTTCAGCAGGAAAAACAGGAAACTTCAAGCTTTTGACAGAATAATCATATATCATGCTGTAAACGATAAAAAAGAAAATCGGAAAGAAGGTGTTATCATGACAGCGTTGAAGGAATCCGTCAGAACGGGCTGGAAGCTGGAGAACAGCTATGCAGAATTACCGCAGGTATTTTACAGCAGAGTGAAACCCACAGTTGTTCGTTCACCAAAGCTGATTGTATATAATTCGCTATTGGGTGAATCACTTGGTTTAGATACAAAAATTATGAACAGTGAGGATGGAGCGGCGATTTTTGCCGGTATCAGCATTCCCGAAGGCTCTCAGCCCATTGCACAAGCTTATGCCGGCCATCAGTTCGGATATTTTACCATGCTTGGAGACGGGCGGGCACTTCTGTTAGGCGAACAAATGACTCCACAGGGCGAGCGGTTTGATATACAGCTGAAGGGATCCGGCAGAACGCCCTACTCTCGCAGAGGGGATGGTAAAGCGGCATTAGGGCCGATGCTGCGGGAGTATATCATTAGTGAAGCCATGCATGCCCTTGGTATCCCTACTTCCCGAAGCCTGGCAGTAATAACGACCGGAGAAAATCTGATCCGGGAGACAGAACAGCCCGGTGCTGTATTGACACGTGTTGCAGCAAGCCATATACGCGTGGGCACATTCGAATATGCATCGCAATGGTGTACAACAGAAGAGCTGCGCACACTGGCGGATTACACAATTCAAAGACATTTTCCGAGTGCGTTGGAGACCGAAAACCCATATCTGACGTTCGTTCAGGAAGTAGTAAAGCGTCAGGCCTTTCTGATCGCCAAATGGCAATTGGTGGGCTTCATTCATGGTGTGATGAATACGGATAATGTTGCTTTAAGCGGTGAAACCATCGATTATGGACCATGTGCCTTTATGGATACCTATGACCCGGCAACGGTATTCAGCTCCATAGATACCCAAGGCCGTTATGCCTATGGAAGACAGCCCGTTATTACGGTGTGGAACCTGGCAAGGTTTGCCGAAACCCTGCTGCCGCTGCTGAAGGATGATCAGGAGCAAGCTGTTGAGCTTGCCCAGGATGCGGTTCAGGAGTTCTCGGTGCTTTATGAAAGCAATTGGATGGAAGGCATGCGGGCAAAGCTTGGGCTTTTCAGAGAAGAGCCCGGAGATGGGGCTCTTATCAAGGAGCTTTTCGAAATGATGCACCAGTTCAAAGCAGATTTTACCAACACCTTCCGTAGCCTTACACTGGAAAAAACAGACGGCTCAAGTCTGTTTCAATGCTCGGAATTCTTAACGTGGAATGAGAAATGGCAGATGAGACGAAGCAGACAGAAGCAGTCAAAGTCCGTATCCAGGGAGCTGATGTTCAGCAGCAATCCTGCGGTAATACCGCGCAATCACCGGGTGGAAGCAGCCCTGCAAGCAGCAGTCGGCGAAGGGGACTACAGTGTGATGCAAAGGCTTATGAATGTTCTGTCAAATCCATATGCATATTCGGCTGAACAGGAGGAATATACCATTCTGCCGGAGCCATCGGCCTGCCGTTATCGAACCTTCTGCGGCACGTGACAGGTTGGAATGGGTTCGCAATCGAAACCATTAAATTCTTCACGAACTGAGCGGAATATTATTGTTAAAATACGGGTGACGACATACCGCCGACAAATCAAACCTCATGCAGCAGCTTTAGCATCTGCTCTTCATCCAAGGGCTTGCTGTACAAGTATCCCTGGAAGTAATCACAGTGTTTGGAGACCAGATAATCCAGCTGAACCTGAGTCTCCACCCCTTCGGCTACAACTTCAAAGCCCAGCTCATGCGCCAGATCGATAATGTTTCCAACTATGAGTTTCTTGCGATCCTGAATTCTGTCAATAAAGGTTTTATCTATCTTCAGGGTATGAATGGGGAGTGTTTGAAGATTATTCAGGGAAGCATATCCTGTTCCAAAGTCATCCAGCGCCACTTTTATGCCCAGGCTATTCAGTTGTTGAATCACTCCAATGATCTTTTCAGGATAGGATATAAAAATTGATTCGGTAATTTCCAGTTCCAGATATCTTCCTTCAAATCCGGTTTCCTCCAGTATTTTCTTCACTATCGGAATAAAATTGGGCTCTATCATTTGGTTAACTGATATATTGACAGATATCACCGGCTTAACCTGATAGAGCTTTTGCACAGATACCATTTTCAATAAAGCTGTACGGAGGATCCATTGGCCCAGTTCTATGATAAATCCTGTTTCTTCGGCTATCGGAATAAACTGGGCGGGGCTTATGATACCCATTTCCCTGGAATTCCACCTTGCCAGTACTTCAAACCCTCGAAGCAATTTTGTATCACAGTGGTATAATGGCTGATAAGCAAGAAAGATTTCATTGTTCTTCAAGGATGATTTAAGGCAGTGTACCATTCGAACTCTCTGTACAACTTCTTCCTTCATACGGTTCGTATAAAATTGAATAGCGTTCTTCTTATTGTTTTTTACCTCATAAAGAGCAATGTCTGCATTTTTTAAAAGCTCAACAGGGTTCGCACCATCTTTGGGATAAAGGGTGATGCCGCAGCTGAGGCTGATAAATATACTCTTGTGTTTCACGGTTATTGCCTCAAGAAAAACTTTTCGAAAACTCTCCACATAATTCAAAAGGTCTTCCTGCGTAAGGTCACGCAGTACAAGCAATGCGAACTCGTCCCCTCCAAAGCGCCCTAATATATCCTCCGGATGAACAAGCTTTTTCCATTGGTGGGAAATAACCTTCAAAACCGCATCACCAAAGCTGTGTCCCATGGTGTCATTGATCATTTTAAAGTTGTCCAGGTCGATGAAGACAAATGCAAAGCTTTTCTTTTCGGAATCCGGATTTGTTAGCAGCTTCATCCGATCGATCATCATTTTTCGGTTGGGCAGGTCTGTAAGACTGTCATGATAAGCGGTATACTGTAATACCTTTTCTTTTTTTTCTAACAGTCGGTTGTATCTTTTCAATTGCTCATTCTGATGCCGAAGCTTTTTACCTGTTTCCTGATCTTTTACATACAGAATGCTTAATTCCTCTTTCTGCTTTGTTATTTTTTCAATTTGGTTGTTCAGCCGTTCTCCATATCGATGGATGATCGTAATACTGATCACTGTTGCGATAGCAACAAAGAAGCCCGGGATCGATTCTGTGGCATCCCTGAAGATAATGGCATACAGCAGCATCAGAACCTGAACACCATTCAAACCCATAGCAATCCAATAAGATTTTTTCTCTGGGATCATGACAATGCCAATAGAAGCCAGTACCTGAGTTTCAGCTAGAATACCGTTGACAATAGAGATTTTATATGTTCTTCCGAAGATAGTAAAAGTTAGATGGGAGAAATAGGGTATTCTAATATAGAATATGATAATGATGCAGAATATGAGCGATAAAGAAATAAGCCTGCTTAAATTCTGGATTTTTGAACGCGCTTGTTTCTCAATTTGTTTCCCCTGGTGATCTTTTGCAGCTTGGACCATATTGTTATTAAGCATCATACTATCCTTTGCACCGGATTTTTGAGAGAAAGAGCTCCCCAAATTTCCACCTTCAAGTAGGGAAATATGGTGAACGTTATATCATATATACCAATTCTTGCGTATTGTGAAACATCAAGCATTGCTTGCTGCGATACAGAACATTTTTCGGCACATCTGTTTGCCACTCAACAAAGAATTGATTACACCTTGAACTGTATGCAATAATCCTGTAGAATTTATCGTGAAGCCCTTGGGGGGTTAATCTTTGTTTAATGGGAGTTTAATATGGGCAAAAAGAGTATGGATTTAACTAAAAAATCCCGTTGGTCCTGGTATTTCTATGACTTTGGCAATTCCGCATATGCTTCTGTCGTTCTTCTGGCGGTCTATTCAGCCTACTTTAAAGATGTTGTTGTTGGCGGTGCAGAAGGTACACGTCTTTGGGGGATTTCAGTGGGCATTGCAGCGGTGGTTGTTGCGCTTGTTTCACCGATACTGGGCACCATTGCAGATTTTTCCCGGTCCAAAAAAAGGTTTTTGATATTTTTTACCGGAATCTCCGTTGTTGCCACAGCTTTACTGTTTTTTGTCGGTGAAGGTGATGTGATCATGGGGATCGTATTCTTTATCATCGCCGAAATTGGTTACCGGGCTGCTCAAGTGTTTTACGATGCACTTTTAACAGACGTTTCCACGCCAGAAACCATTGGATCCGTGTCGGGAAAAGGTTGGGCGATTGGGATGGTTGGCGGTATTGTTGCCCTTCTGATCGTACTGCTGCCCATTCAGCTGCTGGGCAATGATTTCATCCAATGGGCGTTTTTAATTACTGCCTTCATTTACCTGATATCTTCTGTTCCAACCTTCCTTTGGGTAGAAGAGAAAAAGAACAACACACAGGTCAATGCGGGCAGGCGTACAATCAAGCTGGCCTTTACCAAGCTTGCTCAAACCTTTCGGGATGTCCGCAACTATAAGGAATTCATCAAATACATGATCGCTTTTTTAATTTATAATGATGGAATCATGATGCTGATGGATTTTGCCGCAATCATTGGCGCAACTTTATTTGGCATGAAACAGATTCAGCTGATTATTTTTGTTATTCTGATACAGATAGCCGGGGCATTCGGTGCTTTGATTTTTGGCCGTATTGCAGACAGGAGAAGCAGCAAGGAAGCCATTCTTCTGTCTCTTATCATCCTCATTGCCGCCGTTACCGGGTTGTTTTTTGTCAAGGAGCTTATTTGGTTTAACGTCATCGGTTTTTTTGCAGGGTTTTCACTTTCGGGCGCACAGGCCGTCAGCAGAACCATGGTCAGCCAGCTGGCCCCGGCCACAAAAACTGCGGAGTTCTACGGGTTCCTGTCGGTTGCCGGAAGGACTTCCACCTTTGTCGGGCCACTGGTGTTTGGAACCATCTCCTATCGTGCTCACAACTGGTACGTGAACCATGGGTTTGATGCGATAACCGCAGAGCAAAACGGCCTTCTCTGGGCGATTGGCTCTATCGTTGCTTTCCTGCTGATTGGTATGATATTTTTATTGATAGTCAAACGTGTATCGGCAAAAGAACCAATCAAATATTAGGCGGCTCAATGAACGCGGCTTCAGTGGGTGATTCAAATACCCACGGGAGAGCATTTGATGAACCGGTATGCAATATGATTCATATACCTTTAACGGCTCCAACGGGGCCGTTTTTATTGGGTATTTTTTAGAGAGTGTTCCAATGGTTACATCCCTGTATCATCTGCCCTCAAGTATTTTTTTCAGGGAATAACTATCTGTTTAAAACCAAGCATAGAATAAAGTGAAATTTAATGAGGGCGGGTGGTCATATGGGTATTGGGGAACAACCGGCGAGCAGTATTTTTCAAGAAATCAAGGACATCGAACTGGATGGCGTCATAGGAAATGAACAGGTCGTCATGGAAGAGTTAACACCTCCGAACGGCAAATCCCGTATATCCTTTGCCATCCAGCGCCTTGACAGCGGCTTGGGCGATTGGCTCACCGAATATGTCTGGACTGTGGACAATCCTTCTCATGCTGATATTGAGAACGAGTACTGGAATATTACCGGAACGCCGGTAGTGCTCCTAAAGGTTCATAAGAGAAACGGAAATATCAGCTATCGCGTTGTTGGAACCTGCAACGGGAGCCTTTGTGAGTTTATAGCAAGAGATAACCTCCCCCCTGGAAATTCATTCTTTTATGGCGGAAACATCATAGAACAGGCAAGAGGGCTGTATTTCATTTGGGTCATGGCGGATGGGAAGCTTGCCTTGATTCCATATTAACGGAGTGTTAGCTATAAGCCAGCAGTTTATATCGTTATTTTGACTACCTTGAACAAGAATTCTCCAACGTATATTTTACCAGAGGTTAAAAAACATGTGGTGGGGAGTACATCACCCCATTAAAAATGAATCATATACCTGGAAAAACGCACTGCAGGGTGCGTTTTTTGCTATGATTCAGCTGATAACTTCCGCGTAAAGGTATCGGGCTTGTATACCCAAATAATGATGATGGTAAAAACAAGATGAAACAATGTTATAAAAACGTTCAGCCCAATCGGAAGAGGCTGCCCGTTGCTTGCGCTGCCCAGGATATAGGTTGAAAAATTCACCATGCCGTGGGCTATCATGACAGATAGGATGCTCCGGTTTGAGTTGTTATAAATCCAGGTAAACAGAAAAGACAGCAGGAAGATCATGAACAGAGATATGAATAACTCAAACCCATGTACTTTCTGCACGATTCTCAGAGGAATATGCCAGGCAGCCCAGGCAAGCCCTACAACAATGCTTGATGTGAAGGCATTCCAACGTCTTTGCAGAAGCTCCAGCATATATCCCCGCCAGCCGAACTCTTCACCAAGTCCTGCCCCGAACCCCATAAAAATGAAAATAAACAGCTGTGATGGATTGCTTAGAGCTTTCAGCATATCACTCAATGGTGGAACAGTTCCTCCTGTAAGCTTATGAGCAATGACCGATAAGATAAGAATTATCGGATAAAACAGAAATATAATGAGAACCTGCTTGAACCCTATCCGCCTGAAGCTATAAACCCTTTTGCCAAAGCCGGTCTTACTGACTGTTTTATCAAAAACAAGGAAGAAAGCACCTACGATAGAGGGCATGCAGGCACCAACCAGTGCTAAAAGGCTGTTTGTACTGTCACCGCCGTAAGCGATCATCCATAACCCCCAGCTTGTCAGATACGTAATCAGTACGAAAAGGGTAACCTTTTTGAGTATACCTGTCTTTTCCATATGCGTGCTCCAATCTGCAGTATGAAATTGCCTATTTCCAACAACCCGTACATTTGTAAGTTTTGGTAAAAACATACCCTTTGAGTGTAAACCATTTCAGACATCAATTCAATGGCAGGATATCCGAAGATTGTAGCGGATCCATATTAAAATATGTTATAATGTCAAAAACAAACTTTATTCTCCATATACAGGGACAGGCAGGTAAACCTATGACGAGCTTGCAGGCGAAGCCGGAAGACGGCAGGATTTCATACTGGGATAATCTGAAAGGCACCCTGATTTTTCTTGTGGTTTTGGGCCATTACTTATGGAGCTATTTGGGCCTGGGAGTAGCAGGAGACCTGGTCAGCTTTATTTATATATTTCATATGCCGGCTTTTATCCTGATCGCGGGCTTTTTAAGCAAAAGCGAGCGTTCCCGATCAAAGCAGGCACTGATCAGGCTGGCGGTCATCTATGTGGTTTTCAACACCGCGATCATGCTCCTGAGTTCGCTCCTATTCAAAACAACATTCCAGCTTCTTACACCAAACTATTCCTGCTGGTTTCTGCTTTCTCTGATCGTATGGCGGGCAGTGGCAAAATACTTACCGGAATCAAGGCTTTTCATCATCGTCTGTATTATCGCAGCGATTTTAGTGGGCTGGTGGAAGGATGTAACGAATGTTCTCGCCATCGCCAGAACCATTGTGTTTTTCCCATTCTTTTATATCGGTTACAAATTGCCTGCCGAGAAATTTGTGCACTTCATCCATCATCGCAAATCGCGGGATTACCTGGTTGGCGGGTTGATTTTTTCCTATGGGCTGTTTCTTTCGGTGATTTTCCTTAAAACCTTCCCCTGGTTGAAGCAATCTGATTTTTTAATGGACAGCTATGGTTCGTTCAACGATATGTTTGTCAGGATTGTGATGATAAGTATCGCCGTAATGCTTATCACCGGATTGTTTATGCTTGTGCCTGCCAAACCGTTGCCCTGGCTGGCCAAATGGGGAAAAAACTCCATGGCTGTATATGTGCTGCATCGCTTTTTCACATTTTTGTTCGTAAAGGTTTTTCCTGCAGCCCATTATTCCGACAAATACCTCATACCGGCGTTTGCGTCAGCCCTGTTAACCACCCTCGTCCTTGGTTCTGATCTTGTGGCCGGCTTATTGAACAGGTTTATGGATGGTGCAGCCAAATTTTTAACATTTCGTGCCCGCGATGGTATCCAACCTGCCAAACCCGCCAGAGCGATCACTTTGTCACTGATAGTGGTTCTGTTCCTGGTGTTGCCGCTGTATTCCCTTAAACAGCCTGCACTGCAGGAAGCAGCTGCGCCTCAACCGGTTTCTGAAGATATCATTCATCCGGTCATGACCGAAGAACAGAATCTTGCTTTGCAAAACACGGTAACCCTTGCTTTTGCGGGTGATTTAATCCTGCTGCAGGATCAGGTCAGAAACGCTTATGATGCACAATCCGGTGAGTATGATTTTTCACCGATGTTCCAGTACGCACAACAGTATCTGGCACAGGCCGACCTTGGCATTGGCATTTTTGAAGGCCCCATGGCCGGAGAAGAAGCGGGTTATACCACCAGCAATTATGACGATGGCATTCCGTTGTACCTGAACTTTCCGGATGCATTTGCAGCCGCTGTAAAAGAAGCCGGAATCGATCTGGTCTCCACGGGGAACAACCATCTGCTGGATAAGGGTGAAAAAGGGGCCATGCGTACGCTGGACGTTCTGGATCAAACAGGCCTGCTGCATACAGGCTCCTGGCGGAATGAAGCTGAAAAGGCTTCGATACCTGTGATCGACGTGAAAGGAATCCGGATAGCCTTTTTGGCTTATACTTATGGCAGCAATTATACAACCGAGGGATACTTTCTTCAAGAGAACCCAACCGTAACGTCCATCCTGACAGACCCTGCAAGCCCCAATTTCGATCAGGTGAAGTCGGCTGTCCTGGCTGATTTTCAAAAAATAAAGGCCATGGAGAATCCGCCGGATCTGATTGCGGTAATCCCTCATATGGGAACGCAATTCTCCCACAAAACCGACAACTATCAGGATACCTGGAACAATATTTTTTTAGAAGCGGGTGCGGATATTATTCTTGGAGATCATGCCCATGCCGTTCAACCCATCGAGTTTCGATCGAAACCCGGCAATGCTGCAGATAAGAATGTAATCATCGTCAATTGCCCCGGAAACTTCGCCAATTCCTATATTGAGCATGATGGAGACGCAACGGCCATCGTTGAAGTCCATCTGGATCCGGTGAAGAAAGAGGTGCTTTGCGCGGGGGTGATCCCGATGTACACCCAGGCCTCATCCGACGGAAACTACAGGGCTCTCCCGGTTTATACCCTTCTGAATGATCCCGCGCTGCAAAGAGAAGTCGGTCAATATGAACTGCGGCGCGTCAACGAGGTTTTCCGCATTGTCACCGAGGTGATGCTGGGAACGCCTTTAACTTTGGATCAGGCCAGGGAAAGGCATTATCTGTTCCCAAAGGGTTACTTCCGCCAGGCCGTAAATCCAATCGAGGTGACAACAAAGATGAAGAATACTGCTTTTTATCAACTGCTTGAAGCATCAGGCTCGGTTTGCTTTGTTGGCGACAGCATCACAGCAGGCTCGAAAAACGGTGGGTTTGGATGGTATGAGCCCATGATGGCAGCATTCCCGGGCAGTACCGTCTACAGGCAGGCATGGGGTTCTGCTACGACAATGACCCTGTTGGATCATGCCGATGCAATCTCAGGGTGCAGCGCCGACCTTTTTGTGATCGCCATTGGTACCAATGACGTGAGGTACCGGGATGAAAAAATCTGTGCAATGAACCCGGAAAGCTTTATTGAAAATATCAACACACTGATATTGAAAATAAGGCAGAACAACCCCGGGGCAAAATTTTCTTTCATTGCTCCTTGGCTTGCGATGGACAATGATCCATATACAAAGGTTCCCGTGGGTGAGCGAGATGTCCTTTTACAGGAATATGGGCAGGCCCTGAAGGATTATTGTTTCAAAAACGATCATGTGTTTGTAAACCCTAACCCCGCTATTGCCCAGGTGCTGACCAGGTACGCTCCATCTGGCTATCTGCTCGATTATATTCACCCGAATGCAAACAGGGGGCTTATCTTATACAGTGAAAAGGTACTTTCAGGAGAATGACAGAACAAAATCGTATCATCATGGGTTGTTCCGGATGAAGCCATAGAGGAGGAAACAAATGGGGGGTAACTTGCTATTCATGGTCTTGATGGTGTCTATTGGTCTTTTTTGTATTGTATCATCGATCTGTAACTGGAATTTCTTTTTTGAGAACAGGAAAGCCTATATTTTTGTTAAGTTGTTCGGGCGCAACGGTGCGCGCATTTTTTACGGCATTTTGGGAATAGTCCTGGCCGTTCTGGCATTCGTTGTAAAAAACTGAGGGTTGGAACCGAAGAAAAAGCACCTGTACCATCCGCAGGAAAGTCTGAAACCGGCAATTAACACCGTTGATTGCGATAAAGGTACAATTTTTCTGGAAATGATGAAAGCTCTGTGACGATTCGGTTGCAGAGCTTTATTCATTTTTATGTTTTTTTGTTTTTGCAAAGAATATTTATATTACAGGATGTGTTTGCAGAGGGGGTAAAGAGGGAAATATCTTGTTGAAACTTTCATACTTAAGTGGAGTTATGTCAAACTGCATAACATTTTACCCACTTGCAGCTCGTGATGTTGAGAACACGCGAATGAAAAAACATGAACCCACCAAATTGAAATGTAAAAGGAGGGGAACATCAATGATTAATAATCAGTGGTATGCTATATTACCTTCAAAAGTAATTAAAAAAAACAAAATCATTGCAGTGAAAAGAATGAATTTAGACCTTGCATTGTTCCGTAATGCAAAGGGTGAAATTGCATGTGTTGAGGATCTATGCTCACATCGGGGGGCGGCACTGAGCAAAGGTAAGCTGATAGAGAACTGCATTCAGTGTCCCTTTCATGGTTTGGAATTTGATAAAAACGGTAAATGTACATTTATACCTGCCAATGGTAAATCTTCCACCGATAATCTCAGCCGTTTTAATGTAAAGCATTACCCGACGAAAGAATCGAACGGAATAGTCTATATTTGGTATGGAGAAGCAGAAAAAGCAACAGAAAAAGTCCCTTTCTTTGATAATGATGTGGATAACTCTTATTCTGTTAGTGAAATTGAGGATCATTGGAATTCTCATTACTCCCGCTGCATAGAAAATCAACTTGATGTGGTTCATGTACCGATTGTCCACTACAATACAATAGGAAAAGGGAACAAAACCTTAATCAACGGCCCAAAAGTTGAGTTTGAGAACGGCATCCTGCGAACGAGCGCAAACAATGAAGTGGATAATGGACAAAAACCGAAGCCTCCTGCTGAATGCGTGATAAAGGAGACCAATCTCAATTTTATCTTCCCAAACATTTGGATGAACCATATAAGCTCAAAAATAAAAGTTATTATCTATTTCGCTCCGGTAGATGATGAGAATACAATACTATATATCCGTTTTTATTGTAAGCTGACTAAGATTAAGGCCGTAAATAGTTTAATCGCTTTTTTGGGTAAATTTGCAAATAAAGTTGTTGAACGGCAGGACAAGCGCGTTGTCATTACCCAAAAGCCCAAGGCCTCTTCTTATCGATCTGGAGAAAAGCTGATTGTGGGGGATGGACCTATTATCACGTATCGCGGAATACGTGATGAGTTGAAGAAGTTATAACAAAGAAGCATGAGCCCATACCCAACCTGTTTTTTTCAGCCAGAGATAAAAAATGTGTGTTGCTGTTCGCTCGCACTTAATAAGTTCATATGTGCTGCTAAGATATGTGTTTTAATTTGAACGTAGCGACAACCTGAGCGCAGCATTGTCATAATGAGCACAGCGAAGGATCTTGCCAGGAGAAATGCGAGATCCTTCACTTTGTTCAGCATACTGCGCCTGCTTACCTGTGAACAGTAACAAGCTTGTGGTGCGTATACCAAAAGCCTGAAACAGATGTTGCTTAGCAGGCGGTATTGCCGTATAATAAAATGAGAAATTCAGCCGAAGCAATACGGCGTTTTTTGTTGAAATACCAATGGACGGGTAGAACGGGAGGATTGTTCATGTCTATTATTGATTTTTTGTCGCGCAATGCAGCTCAATACGGTTCGGAAATTTGTCTGACCGAGATCAATCTGGATCTTCAGGAAAGCCATCATGTGATCTGGCGCGAATATGAACTGATAGAAAACAACCCAGCAGGTGAGTACCGCAGGGACATGACCTGGCGTGTTTTTGAAGAAAAAGCAAACCGCTTGGCCAACCTGCTGATCAAAAGAGGGGTGAAGAAGGGGGACAAGGTTGCCATCCTTCTGATGAACTGCCTGGAATGGCTTCCGATTTATTTCGGCATATTAAAAACCGGTGCAATTGTGGTGCCGATGAATTTCCGCTACACCGCCGAAGAGATAAAGTATTGCCTTGACCTGTCAGAAACCTCTGCGCTGATATTTGGCCCGGAATTTATTGGCCGTCTGGAATGCATTTACGATCAGATCCCCAGGGTTAAAACCCTGTTTTTTGCCGGGGAGAACCGCCCCAGCTTTGCCGAGAATTATGATCGGCTTACGGCCAATTGCTCTTCCGAACCACCCTGCGTTGCGATTCGTGATGAAGATGATGCGGCTATCTATTTCTCATCGGGAACAACCGGGTTTCCAAAGGCCATATTGCATAGCCACAGCAGTCTGGTATCTTCCTGTTATACCGAGCAAAATCATCACGGACAAAACCGGGAAGATAACTTTTTGTGTATTCCGCCGCTTTATCATACCGGTGCGAAGATGCACTGGTTTGGCAGCCTGGTTTCCGGAAGCAGGGCAGTATTGCTTCGCGGGATCAAACCCGAATGGATTCTGAAAACAATTTCCGATGAGAAAATCACGATTGTCTGGTTGTTGGTTCCGTGGGCACAGGACATCCTTGACGCAATTGAACGAGGGGATGTTCAGCTGAAGGATTACAACCTGTCGCAGTGGCGCCTGATGCATATCGGTGCCCAGCCTGTTCCGCCCAGTCTCATTCACCGATGGAAGAAATATTTTCCAAACCACCTTTACGACACCAACTACGGGCTTAGTGAATCCATTGGCCCCGGCTGTGTGCACCTGGGGGTTGAAAACATCCACAAGGTGGGTGCGATTGGCATACCAGGGTTCCAATGGGAGGTTCAGATCGTCGACGAGAACAGAAATAACGTCCCTCAGGGGGATGTTGGTGAATTGGCTGTCAAAGGCCCGGGTGTAATGAAGTGTTA
This sequence comes from uncultured Ruminiclostridium sp., assembly GCA_964450305.1. Taxonomy (GTDB): domain Bacteria; phylum Bacillota; class Clostridia; order DSM-8532; family DSM-8532; genus JAAYJG01. The sequence goes on along the minus strand of CAYVFB010000023.1, from coordinate 181 downwards.
TTACAACGATCCGAAAGCAACAGCGGCAGTTCTTCAGGACGGTTGGCTTTTTACCGGAGATATGGCCCGGATGGATGAAGATGGCTTCATTTATCTGGTTGACCGTAAAAAAGATGTTATTATCACCGGTGGGGAAAATCTATATCCGGTACAAATTGAAGATTTTCTCCGTACACATAAT
>CAYVFB010000022.1:0-41209 GCA_964450305.1 uncultured Ruminiclostridium sp. | reverse complement strand
TTCAAGTGGTACACCATCAGGGGCTCGAACCCTGGACACCCTGATTAAGAGTCAGGTGCTCTACCAACTGAGCTAATGGTGCATATGAAACTGTTAAAAACTGCTTATCCCCTGAAAAATCCCCTGTCTGTGTTTGCTGAAACAATGGATGACTCTCAGGCGACATTGATTATTATAGCAAGGGAAAAGCGCTGAGTCAACTATTTTTTCAAATTAATCTGTCACGTCGCGAGTCTATTAATTCCGTGGCAAACTCCATTGGATGTAACGGATCAGAGCAATGTAACGGTTTTATCGCGAATGCGGTGAAGAATCTTTATTTCAGCTGGATAAAAAACGCGCTCTAAGGCAAAGAATGCAGGAGAAGGAGCATTTAATAATTTTCTTCGATAACCCTGATCATTTGGTTCAGCACCTGATTCACCGGGGTTTGAACGCCATACTCCTGCCCAAGCCGTATGATGGTTCCGGAAAACGCCTCCACTTCAGTTTTGCGGCAGGCCTCCACATCCTGCAGCATGGATGTTTTTTTATCAGCTGATAAGTTTGCCAGAATCGTATAGCATGTTTCAATATCTGCTTCGACCAAAGCAATTCCAGCTTTCTGTGCAATCCGAACCACCTCCAGGCTAGCATCACGCATCAGGTCACGGGCGGTTTGTGAACGGGCATATACCCCGTAGGGGGCTCTCAGAATCGCTGAGGTTTGGTTCACCCCAACGTTCATCATGAATTTCCACCATAACTCCCGCAAAATGTCCTTTGGGATTTCACAGAGAATGCCTGCGCTCTCAAACAGGCTTTGAATCATTTCAACCCTGGCTGAGGGGGTGGACATGCCTTTTTCACCAAAGACAATTTTTCCGATATTGGAATATTGTATGCCTGTTTCGATACGAACTGCATCGGTAGCAACGATAAAGCTGTAAAGCAGCTTTTCCATTCCGAACTCCCGCCCAAGAACCATTTCACTGTCAATCCCGTTCAGGAGGGAAAGAAGATGGGTGCTCTGACCAACAAACGGACGAATTTGCCCAATGGCAGCATCCAAATGATGGTTTTTTACTGCAAGGATGATAAGATCTGCTGTCTCCTCCGCTTCACCTGGACAAATATAATCGAAATAACAGGCCTTACCGTTTACGGTAACGCCTTGTTCCATATATTTAGAACGCCTTTTGGGATCAACGATTACTTTCAGATCACAATGATCACGTTTCTGCAACCGGCATGCGATCATACCGCCGATAGCCCCCAGACCGATCAGATAAACCTTTCTTATTATGCTCAAACCCTTACCCTCCTGTGTTCCGCCAGATATTGATCAGTACAATTCTATTTGAAAACATTCAGAAAATCAACCCGATTGTAAATCGTCTGGTAAACTGTGGAATTCTTCTATATAATTAGAGTTACAATAATGCAATTGTTATTACAAAAATAGAGAGCCTTTGTCATTAACCCAGGGCTGGACTAACGCATCGACAGACAGGGCTCGACTGTTTATTACACACTGAGCAACCGTTTGCTTAACCATATTGTTTCACAAAGAGACACCTGTGGTACATTTGGAGACACGCAAGCGACAATACTCTTTATGAAAGCTGTGGTTGCCGCCACTGAAGCGGCCACGATGAAGGAAGGTACTTTTACGGTCATTCCATAGCATGTCCCTCAAAACCTGACATAAACCGATGAGAATCTAGTAATTAGTGGAACATTACGATAAAATTTAAGTCATAATAGTAATACAACATCTATTATTCATAAAGAGAAACCTTGATTGCAACAAGACGGAGGCTGAAGGATTGATGAACATTCATGTCGCCTTTATTCCGTAACAAAGAAGGAGGTCAATCAAATGGAAAAAGCGAGAGAAGTCTTAAAGAAAGTCACCATTGGGATTACGATTGTTCTTGGCTTGGTGCTCATCTTTCAACTGGTGAGTTTACTTACTGTTTCGCACCAAAAGATCAACGTATCTTCTCAAGGCACGTATTATTCCGGCCTTAACGCAATCTGCGAAGTCCATGTCGTTAAGGAACACGGGCAACCGCTGGAAGCCAACCTGAAGGTCAAGCTTTTAAACAGCAAACAAAAAGCTATCGCCGAATTTTACAAGGGTAAAACCGATATTAACGGGCGAGCCGTAGTGAATTTTGAAACACCAAAGGTACCCGATGGTGAGTACTATCTGGAAATCACAGCGAAATCAAAGGGAGGAAAAGATGTCATCCGTCAAAAGGTGAACATATACTCCGAGCAATCCTCCGGCCATGCCACCATCACCATGGACAAAGCGTTGTATAAGCCCGGGGATACAATTCAATACAGGGTTCTGGTCACAGACCTGATCGATGACAAGCCCGTCAGCAATGATGTGGAGATTATTATTCTGGACGGACGGGAAAACCAGGTGTATAAAAAAACGATGAAAACCTCAGAATTTGGCATTGTCAGTGGCAGCTTCACGCTGGCAGACCGCGTGAACAGCGGTATGTATATGATGAAGGTACAGTCGGGCAGCAAAACGTATCAGCGTGAATTTGAAGTAAAGCCCTACAAGCTGCCAAAATTTGAAGTGACCCTCACAACCGACAAAGATGAATACAAAATAGGCGAAGAGTTGAAGGGCAAAATCACAGCCGAATATTTCTTTGGTCAGCCTGTGAAAAATGCTGCGGTGGAAATTCGACTCGGCCAAAATCAGCCTACCGGGCTAACATTAAATGAGCAGGGAGAATGTGATTTTACATACAAAATATCAGAAGAAGGACAATATGAGATCGTCGCTGAAGTGACTGATTCTTCTAATAACAGGGAAAGCGGAAACACGAGTGTGTTCTTTAGCGACAAAAGCCTGAAGGTAACGTTGAAAGCGGAAGGCAGCACTGCGCTCCCCGGAGTACAAAATGAAATCTTCGTATTTGTCTCAAAGCCCGATGGCAGCCCGCTGAAAACCTACCTGAAGGTTTTTGGTGATGCGAACCTTGAGCTTGCCACCGATGAAAATGGGATGGCCAGCTTTCTTGCCCAGCCACCCATGGGCGACAGGTTACAGCTTCATGTGAATGCCCTGGAATTTGATGAAATCTACACCTTTGAGATTCCTGTCAGCGAAAACTGGGCGGATGTGATTGTCCGTCCCGATAAACCTGTTTATCAGGAAAATGACACAATACCGCTGTCAATCGTCCGCCACAGAGAGGCTCCCGTGTGGGTTTACGCCGTGAAAAACGGACAGATCATCACCTCCCTGAAGACCGAAAATGATAAAACCGATCTGGTACTGCCGGCGGGAACCTATGGCATGATCGATCTGGTATATGGATTTGAAGAACCTGACAGAACCTCAGTTCTTCAAAGTCTGTCTTCCTCTCGTTCGGTTTTTGTAAGGCCAGATAAAAGCCTTAACCTGAAAATATCGAAGGATGATAAAGTGTACAGGCCTGGGGAAGATATTTCTTTAAGCTTTCAGGCAACAGACGAAAAAGGTAACGCCATCAACAGTGCCATCCTTTTAACGATTGCAGATGAAGCCCTCTTATCACTTGCCGACAATGATATCACGCTTGACAATATCAAGCTTGCCCTTAGCCAAATCGAAGAAGAAAGGGGAATTGATGCGGATGAATTATACGAAGCCATCCTGAACAATTCCTCTGATGCGGTGCTTACTTCGCTGATGTTGAACGAAAGCGGGTTTAAGCCACAGTTACTCGAGCGTTCGTATAATAATTACGCAAGAAGGTCTTCCATTACCGAAGCTTTGATATTATGGGCGGTCGGGGGCATTCTGCTGCTCATCATTTTATTGTGTGTGATCTTTAAGAAATTCCGAGCCGGTGTACTTTACTTTTTGGGATATATTCCGATCTTTCTGCTGTCAGCGTATGTAGCCAGTGAAATGACCTGGCGGTTTGGTTACTATTATGAAACCGCGGTCATTATTATCGTCATGCTGGTATTCCTGGCGTGCTATATTGGGATTATTCTTGCGGTGCGTAAAGCTTTTATGGCCGATAAGAATTTACGATATGTGTTGATACCTGTTTACTTTATTCTGATTGTTATCATTTTAGTGTCAATTATGGGCTGCTCGGCAGCACCACATTATGAACAATCGACACAAAGTGCCCCCAGTGCTGAAGGTTTGTTCGGGGGCGACAGATTTCTTGATGGAATGATGAAAAGTGAAAATGCCACAGCTGGCGCGATTCCTCCTACAACCGCCGCACCTTCCGAATCATTTAACGATTCAATGACCCCGGCCCCTGAACAGGCTGCAAATGATTTTGCCGCAGTAGAAAAAGTCAGAAGAAGGTTCATGGAGGTCATGTTATTCCATCCGCAGCTTGAAGCAAAGGATGGCAGTGCTTCCATTACAGTGCCTCTGGCTGATAATATCACAAACTGGAGTTTGCAGGCTGTGGCTAATTCTATGGAAGGCCACATTGGCTCTGGCTCTGGCAGCATCCAGGTTTTCCAGGAATTCTTTGCAGACTTCGACGCGCCATGGAACCTTGCGGTGGGAGATGAAGCCGGCATACCGGTGACCATTTCAAACTACCTGAAGCAACCTCAAACAGTAAGGCTGCAGGTTCAAAAAGGAGACTGGTTTGAGTTGACCGACGCAAACTATACCATGGAAATGGAATTGGGCGCTGAAGAGCGCAAGCTTGTTTATATTCCAATCAAGGTTAAAACCGCCGGTACACAAAAGCTTCGCGTGGATGTCGCCGGGCAGGTCATGGCCGATGCCGTGGAAAAAGAGATCAGGGTTTATCCTGCAGGGCTGCTACGCCAGGAAATCGCCGCAGCCGGGTTGGTGGAGAAGGAGAGCATGAACCAGGTCTTTTTCCTTACACCCGATATTGAAGATGCCAGGAACATCCGGGTTAAGCTGTTCCCATCGTCCATGAGCCAGGTTGTGGAAGGGCTTGAAGGCATGCTGCGCTTCCCGGATGGCTGCTTCGAGCAGATATCCTCCAGCCTTTACCCCAATATTTTGGTTCTGAAATACCTGCAGGACAACAAGCTGTCGAACCCTGAAATAGAACAGATGGCGTATGACTATATCGAAAAGGGCTTTCAAAAGATCCTTACCTATGAGGTCAGAGGGATGAACGGTGCGTTTTCACTGTATGGCGATCCGCCTGCAGAGAATATTCTCACCGCGTACGGGTTGATGGAGTTTACCGATCTCAGCAAGGTATTCGATGTAGATCAGGGTCTGCTGGAAAGGATGAAGGAATACCTCTTTACACAGCAAAACAGTGACGGCACCTTCCAGTTCCAGGAGCATCACTATGGTGGCGCAAACACTTCCGACAGGCTTGCTTTGAATGCATATATCGGTTGGGCATTGTCGGAGGCATGCGGGGACGATCCAAGGCTTGAGAAAACCATTTCCTATCTGAAAGAAAAAATGGGAGATGTTCAGGATGGTTATACATTATCTCTCATTGCGAATATTCTGGTGAACACAAAAGACAAGGATGCGAAAGGCCTTCTGGATCGGCTGGCGTCAATGGTGGTTTCAGAACAGGATAAAGCATACATCAAGAGTACAACCATCGATTATTACGGGGCTTGCGGACATATTCAGGATCTTCAGGCAACAGCCCTGACTTCCACTGCGTTCACCCGGGCAAAGGCACACCAAACGGTGAACAGCCGCATGTTAAGCTATATTGTTGCGCAGCGGGACACCTACGGTACCTTTGGAAACACACAAGCGACAATCCTTTCCCTGAAAGCCTTGGTTGCAGCCACCGAAACGGCGACGATGAAGGAAGGAACCATCACGCTGAAGGTCAATGACCGTGAGGAAAAGATTGAGATTCATGCTGATTCCCTTTCTTATTACATCAGCGACTTTAAGGGAGCGGGTAAGGAAAATACCGTCCGGATTCAAACTACCGAGGGAAGCTTCAATTATGAGATCATCAAGGAGTATTATGTTCCTTATGATTCAGTGCAGTCCGGTGATAGCTTTGAAATTGAGATGGTGATGGACAAAGCCTTCAGCGTTAATGATGAGGTAACGCAGGAAATTCGTATTACCAATCGCCGCGATGAGATGGTGGAAAACATGATGGTTCTGCTTCAAATTCCGCAGGGCTTCATGGTAAACGATACCTTCCTGGAAAGCCTGAAGGCCGAAGGCGTCATCAGTGAATACAGCATCGGCTATGATCTGATAGAGATCTATATCCGCCGGGTACAGCCCCAGGAGTATAGGAACCTGAAGCTGGGTTATTGGGCTGGTTATCCGGTGAAAGTGCTCACCGGAAGTGTAACGGTCTATGACTATTACAACCCCGATTTCGAAGCGATTCTTTCACCTGTGGAAATAACCGTCACAGCACCATAGGGGACAGGTCCCCTGGCTCAATAAAACCATAGGGCGGGGCCTGGGTCCCTTGACTTAATAAAACCAGAGAGGACAACCAGAGGGTGGGATCAAGATACCTTGGCCCAATGAACTACAGCGACAGGTTCACTTCTAATCGAGCATGAAAAATGACCACATTGGCAGGCTTCCCTGCTAAACGAGTATAAAGAGGCAAGGGTTCAAATCCCGGCTAAATAATCAAAAGTATGGGGCGGATACAGATGCGCAGTTCGGAAAGAACCGATGCATCAAGACTCCGCCCCATCTGTGTTACATGAATGATCCTGTGTAAAGAAGGTGTATGGGTGCTGGCTTACTCCAATAACAACCTGTATCGCACATATTTGCCAAAACAGCTGCCTTTATATGCACCGTCAATAGCAAATCCGTGTTTCACTCTGTAACCTAAATACAAAAAACAGCGTACAATGGAACTGATTTGATTCCATTCTCAAACCCAAAGTTCTTTGCTGAAATTCTGACAGAGTATTTGGGGTTATACTTGGCAACATATTGGTTCAAGCTCTTTGAACGTACATTATCAGAAGACTTAACCTCGATGGGTATGATATTCCCCTCGTTATCCTGGATTAAAAAATCAACTTCAGCTTTTCCCTGCGACTCCCAATAATAAGGTATATAACCATTCGTGGTCAGAGCAGATGCTACATAGTTTTCAGCCAGCGCGCCTTTAAAACTATTGAAGAGCGGAATATCTGAAAGAATGGCATTGGAAGGAATGCCAAACTTTGAGCAAAGCAAGCCGGTATCCCCCATATACACCTTAAAAAGGTCATTGGATGAAAAGGCGGAAAGAGGCAGTTTGCCTTCCGTTACCTTATGACATTTGATAATCACACCTGATGCCTTTAGCCAATCCAGAGGTGTTTCGTATTCATAAGCTCTGGCTCCCGTTTTAATTATTTTGTATTGAAATTTCCGGTTGTCCTTTGCAAGTTGGGCGGGGACGCTGTTGAGAGCAGCCATGATTTTTGTAGTTTCATTTGGGGTTGCGTACTTGGCCATATCGGCTATATAGGCATCATTAATATTTTTTTGAGCAGCCATCACAAAATTATAGTCTTTTTCTCTCAAGTATTCCAGCACAGCTTGCGGCATCCCACCGGTTAAAATATATGATTTGTACAAGTCGATGGCTGTTTCGTGAAGAGATAACGGCTCGTTCTTATTAAATGAATTGCGGATCAATTCAACGATACCTTGCTTATCCAATGCCCATAAATATTCTTCAAAGTCCAAAGGATAAAGGGTTAGCATGCTTACTTTTCCGACGGGGAAGGAGTAATTTTCCCTGTTAATCGCCACCCCCAAAAGGCTTCCTGTTGCAATGACATGGTAGTCAGGAGCATTTTCACAGAAGTATTTCAACGATGTCAGCGCTCTCTCACAGGCTTGTATTTCATCAAGAACGATGAGAGTATCTTCTTTTAAAATGCTTTGCCCCGATTTTGCAGATAACTCTCTTATGATCCGTTCCGGGTTTAAATCTCTTTCAAATATATTTGATACCTCAGTAGTGTCTTCCAAATTAAAGTATACCGTGTTTCTATAAAATTCCTTACCAAAAGATAACGCCGTATATGTCTTTCCAACCTGTCTTGCGCCATGTATGATAAGAGGCATCCTATTTGATGATTTCCTCCACCTTATAAGTTTATCTACAATTTTACGTTCCATATATTGTTGTCTCCTTACACTTATCATAACATAATTCTGTCATAAAGCTTTATATTTGTCAATACAAAGGGAAATACTTCAGTGAAAATGGCAGAGTCTGCTTCTTGAAATTTTCAACCATTCGTTATATAATATAAATCCGGCCTGTAAGGTGGCATAGAACAAATAGAGCACCAGGTACCGGATTGGAAAGCGGTAAAATGGCGAAGGAAGCAATTAAAACTGTTGCGCAGAATAAAACAGCAAGACATGATTATTTTATTGAGGAGACCTACGAAGCCGGTATTGAATTAACCGGAACCGAGGTAAAATCAATCCGCCTGGGCAAGGTGAACCTGCGCGAAAGCTATGCCTATATCAAGGGCAACGAGGCCTTTATCAGCGGGATGCATGTCAGCCCGTATGAACAGGGCAACATCTATAATCAGGATCCGTTAAGGGATCGCAGGTTGCTGCTGCATCGGTATGAAATCAATAAGTTGATCAGCTTCACGCAGCAAAAGGGGCTAACACTGGTTCCCCTGCAGGTATATTTTAAAAACGGCAGGGTGAAGATAGAACTGGCTGTTGCAAAAGGCAAGAAACTGTTTGATAAACGGCAGGACATTGCAGACCGTGATGCTAAAAGGGAAATAGATCGCCGAATGAAGGAATTCAATCAGTAAGCCTTACGGTTCCTTCCCGATGGATAGGATGACATATTGCCCGTGCCTGCCCTGGAATATGAAAGCAGGAGCGGTGATTACCCGAGATGGATTTTCAGGAAAAAGCAGCACTGTTTTATTTGCTGAAAATGTGATATAATATATATTGTTACAAAGCTTGAAGATTGATAATTGAATATGGGGGCGTAATGGTTTCGACGGGATTGTTGAAACCGGAGTAGCGGGTAGAGGATTCTCGTGGGCCTCTTTAAAAAACGGGAAAATAAATATAAACGCTAAAAACGATAATTTCGCTTTAGCTGCTGCGTAATTAACGCAGCCCGTCGGTCCGGGGTTCCTGCACCTCGGGTAGCCGGCGTCATAAGTCAGGGAACCAGCCAGACAAAGCTTTGAGCCTGGTGGGATTTATGAAGCTACCAAATTATAAAGCCTGTTCCTGGGCGTTATAAGGCGGGAATTTTAAACCAGGAAATGCACCCGGAGAAGCTCTTGTGGATGCGGTTTCGGACACGAGTTCGACTCTCGTCGCCTCCACCACAATTTGTCTGAAAACCCTTGAAAAATCAAGGGTTTTCAGCATTTCGGAGGCCTTTTCGGGATGAAGTTTTATTAACCTTTTAATATCTGGAGTAATAGCGGTCTACTTTGCCGCTATCAGCTTCTTAACACCTACCATATTAATTGCTCTTCTTAAATTATATGCAGGAAAACTAAGCCTAAGTTCTGCGGTTGCTTTTTCTTTTCCCTTACATAACAGATAATGTGCCCCATGATACCACTTTATAGTGCCAAAGGGATGTTTCGACTATACAAAAATAGATATAATTAGTTAGTTTAGACGAGTTTTCAGACAGTCTTGCCACAATAAGAACGCTAATGTTGACAAAACAATTACTAAAAGTAATACCGGTAAACAAGGACTACCAGGAAAATTGATAAATGTAATATACAATTCTTTTATATCCATAAACCATTATTTTTAGTATACAGATGAATAACGTAAAGTGGTATTTTGTTTATGTTTTAACATTTATCCTGTCCATCGTTGTTTTATTTTTAGAAATGTTATACAATTACTTTTGATCATGCATATATATAGGGAGAGAACTCGAAAAATATCCATAAATATCATCTTCAGGGAAATTTAATCTATAGATTAGCATAAAAAAGCTGTAAAGGAAAATGTTCTTTGAAAACCGCATATTGTTACGAGTTTGCTGAAAGAAACTCTAAAAATGAGTATTCTAAGCAAGCCTTTCATTGAAAGCGAATAAACACAATTAACCTGCGCTGCCCGCTGAAACAGTCGAGACTTAACTTGATATATAAGGAGGATTGCTATGTTTGATAGTGAGGCAAAAAATATTTCCAATAGGGCTGTTCAAGATAAATTGAGTTTTATACAAAGTTCATATAGAACAGGAGCTTATGATGTTGTTGTAAAAGAATGCTGCAGCTTATTTGAAGTTGTTTTCAAAAAAATCTTTAGCGAAGCTGTAACAACGTTACCTTATAATGAAAGGATGCAACTAATTGAATATGAAAAACAGATTGGTAAGCAAAAAAAGGGTGTTCAGGAATTTGGGCTTGGAGAATTAGTTGGTCTTTTTAGGGAAAGCGATTTAATGAAAAAGTGGGCTGACTATACAGGAAAAGATATAGGATTAATTGATACATTGAACTATAATTCGATTGTTAAATTAAGAAATAAACTTGTTCATGATGGCGAGGAATGCAGCCAGGTTGAAGCCGATTTAGTTTTTAACTATTTGAAAAACATGTTAGCAAGTTTAGGCTTTATAAACCTTGAAAAAGCAATTACAGAGTCCTTTGAAAAACATAATTATCAGCAATACCCATCACAAAATCAGAATGATCAGGATAAAGCGAACATAAAATTAATTAAGGAACGCGGTATCATAATTAATCAGGCGGATGGCAGCAGAAACATTTCATTTAAAGTTGATACTATAAATATGTTATTTGAGGTAATGTACAAGAGAGTTAAAGAAATGGTAAATGAAGAATCCGCAAATAAGGTTCTATATGAAATGGGTTATGAAAGCGGCACCAGGTTTGGCAGAGTAATGAATCAGAAATGGGAAGTTGAAGATAACAAAATACTTTATGAAGATAAGGTTTCAAAATGGTGTGAATTTGATTCGGAGGTTGGATGGGGAAAGTTTTCAAGCAATTTATGTGTAAATACTGATGAAGGTTTAATTGATGGCACTCTTGATATTACAGAGAACTTTTTGTGCTGTAACAGAAGGAAAAATGATATAAAGCTATGTAGCTTTTTAAAAGGCTATTGCGATGGAGTTTTAGAAGAGCTATTGAATGGGGTATCCGTAAAAATTGAGTGTTTAAATACTCAATGCCCCCAGGAAAATGCATTCAAGAAAACATGTACATTTAAAGTGAATATATAAAGAAGGCGAGATTGGTGTTTATGAAAAAGATACTTGTTATTTTTACTGGAGGTACAATAGGAAGCAGGATTCAAAATTCTACAATAGATGTAGATGACTCTACAGGCTACTATTTACTGAAGTTATACAAAGAGAAATACAACACAGACGTTGAATTTGATACGATTCAACCGATTAATATTTTAAGTGAAAACTGTACACCAAACCACTGGGAAAAATTATATAAAACAATTAATCAAGTTGAAATAGACAGGTATAATGGCATCATTATTACTCATGGAACGGACACTTTGCCATACACATCTGCAATATTAGGTTTTTTGTTTCACCATACCGAGATACCAATAGTTATTACAGGAAGTAATCATGCATTAGAAATTGAAGAAAGCAATGGGCTAGATAACTTTAATAGCTCTGTTGAATTTATTACCAATTCCGGTATTCGAGGAGTTTATACAATTTATCAAAGCAATAACAAGAAAAATATTGTATATTTATCTTCAAGAATTCGAGAAGCAGATTCTTACAATGATCAGTTTTATAGTTTTGGTGGTATCGACCTTGGAGAAATAAAAGATGGCTGCTTTAAGATAAATAAAAATAGGATTAACCCAACAATGGGCGAATTGGTTGAACATAGGAGAAAGCTATTGGATTGTGATATTGATTTCACGAATCAGGTATTTGCCATTAAGCCATATCCAGGTCTTGATTATAATTTCTTTAATTTTGAGTATAAGCCTAAAGCAATTTTACATAGCTTATATCATTCAGGGACCGGTTGTATTAGTGACAGCAGTTCTTCTTTACCGAAATTTGTGAAGAAGTGCAAAGATGAAGGTATAGATTTTTATTTGATTTCGTTTAAAAATATTGATAGTGATTTATACGTGACAAGTAGAGAAATATTGAAGTATGGTGCGATACCTTTACAAAATATTTCTTTTGAAGCAGCATATGCGAAGCTAAACATCGCATATAACCAGAAAATTTTGCCGCCCCAGGATTATATAGAGAAAGATTTATTTTTTGAGTTTTTGCCCCAATAATATATCGGTCGTGAAAGACCCGATCGAACCGGATATTCTGATCCCAGATGAACCGAAAATTAAACTTAAAACCCGCGTAACAAGCGGGTTTTTTGCTGTGTGCACTTTAATATGGAGCTCCTGCTTTTTTATCTTGTCTGAATATGAAGCGTTGCAAAAAATGTATTTAAAATAAATTATCAAAGGGGGAGGATATCCATGAGAAATCATTACCATTATCTGTGGAGCCGTGACCCTGACACTGCAGCGATCAGGTTCATTCAGATAGCATAAGACAATGACATTGACACAATTCTATCATTTTGATACATTTAAGACAATAAGACTGTTGAAAGCCCATAGTGATATGAGTTTCAACATGTATCGGGAGCGAAGGTATGAATTTGAAAAAAACATTTGCAACTCTGTTGGCAGTCACGATGATTGCGGTTCTTGCAACAGCATGTGTTCCTACCACATATGTGCCTGCATCATCTGATACGCAAACACAAGACACACCGGAACCGACAAAGATGCCCGGGGCTACAGACACACCAAAAATAGATCCAGTTGTTACTCCAAAGCCTGCCATCACAAAACCACTGGTGGCTGGTTATACGGCATTCAGCCAGAAATTCAGCCCTTTTTTTGCATCCACACCCAGCGACATAGATGCTACAAAGTTAACCCAGGTTTCCTTGCTGACCACAGATAGAGCCAGTGGAATAGTATACAACGCCATCCAGGGTGAAACAATTAAATTTAACGGGGTAGATTATTATTACAGCGGAATTGCCAATGTAAAGGTGGCATACGATGCAATAGCCGATATAGCTACATACCATATAAAAATCAGAGACGACATCAAATTCAGTGATGGGCACATAATGGATGCAGATGACATCATCTTTTCCTATTATGTTCTTTCTGATCCAAGCTACACAGGAGCTTCTTCTTTCAGTACATGCAAAATATTAGGCCTGAAGAATTACCGGTTAAACAATTCCAAAGCTGAAGAATCAATTGTTACCCAAGCTGAAATAGATTATGAAATAGCCAACCCCAGCGCAGAGTCCAAGGCCGCCATAGAGAAATTTATTGCTGATCTTCTGGCTTCCGAGCTGGCTTGGGTGAAGGGCATTTATGGCAATGCAAGCTACAAGAAGTATACGGATGCATATCCCGTTGCTAAGGATTTGTTCGCATACTTCTATAGTATAGATCAAACCTACGATTCCTCAAAGGTTATGGATGAAGCCAAGGTATTTGCAGACATCGTTGCACAATATGGCACTGATTTTAAAACTCTTGGTGAGAAGTACAATGCTAATTTTCTCGGAGATATCGAAGGCATTGTTGGTGAAACCCTGTTGACGAAAAAGCTCTATTCTTCGGGCGGTACAGAAGTACCGAACATCGAAGGCATCAGGAAACTGAGCCAAACCGAAGTAGAAGTCAAGGTCAAAGGATTTGAGGCCACCGCGATTTATAGTATTTGTGGCATTCAGGTTGCACCACTGCATTATTACGGTAATGAAGCACAGTATGATTACGCGAATAACAAGTTCGGCTTCCCAAGAGGAAATCTGTCCATCATTGAGGCGAAAACGACCAGACCCATGGGCGCAGGGCCTTATAAGTTCATCAAATATGAAAATAAGGTTGTTTATTACGAAGCCAATGAAAATTATTATAAGGGGGTACCACAGACCAAGCTCCTGCGGTTGAAGGAACTCACCGATAATGAAATGCTCGTGGGTATCCGCTCAGGTATTATCGATCTAGCAGCCCAATCCGGCGAAAAGTTTAGCGAACTTAAAGCTTACAACTCAAATGGTGAGATTACTGGTGATGTGATTACCACCAGAGCCATTGATGACCTTGCCTACGGTTATATTGGCATCAGCGCAAAGAACGTCAATGTTGGCGGAGATCCATCCTCTGTGGCCAGTAAGAATTTAAGAAAGGCTTTTGCCGCTATTTTCTCTGTGAACCGTGATACTGCTATCGAATACTATTACGTTGATGCCGCTTCCGTCATCAATTATCCCATTTCCAACACTTCCTGGGCAGCCCCGCAAAAGGCAGACGCGGGATATCAGTTGGCATACTCCACCGATGTCAATAAAAAACCTGTTTATACCGCAGATATGACAGGGCAGGCAAAGTTGGACGCGGCGTTGGAGGCTGCCATTGGTTTCTTTAAAGCCGCGGGTTACACCTTTGATGAAGCCAGCGGTCAATTTACCGCTGCTCCCGCCGGTGCAAAACTGGAATATGAAATCATTATTCCGGCGTACGGTGTCGGCGCTCACCCCGCATTCGCAATCCTCACTGATTCCCGCGATCAACTGGCAAAGATCGGTATAACCTTGAAGATCAAAGATGTCCCCGACTCCAATGTTTTATTGGATTCTCTGAACGCACTTTCACAGGAAATGTGGGCGGCCGCATGGAGTGCACCTGTTGACATGGATATATGTAATGCATATCACAGCTCCAAAACGGTTGATGGAACGGAACCAAAGACCAACTACTATTACATCAAAGATTCAGTGTTGGATGAGGCGATTATGACCGCAAGAAAAAGTGTGGACCAAGCCTACCAGAAAGCAACCTATAAGAAAGCACTGGATATCATCCTTGACTGGGGTGTTGAAATCCCCACCTATCAAAGAAAGAACCTGGTTGCGTTCAGCACACAAAGGATCAATATGGATACCGTAACCCCTGGTATTACGACCCATTGGGATTGGACGCGGGATGTGGAAAAAGTAGAAATGAATCAATAGTCAGCAGCTATAAAATCCCGAATTTTAAGGCCCGTGAAAACGGGCCTTAAAATATGCAGCCCTTTATGAACAACAATCAGAGTCGGAGAATTCCTTATACTCATAGATGAAAACAAATAACAAAAAGACCATAATATGCAACATATAGATGAATGCTTTATATTTTTGAACGAGTATGGTATATTATACCCATCTTTTCGATGCGGAGTATATGTAATGAATAAAAAAGTGACCCTTACCGAGCTGCAAAACAGAATGAATGCTTTGAAGGGCAAAATGCTGGATATGGATCCCGATTGGAAGCTGGTTGTAATTATCAGCAAGATCAACCAGTACTATTTTACCGGAACCATGCAGGATGGCATGCTGCTCATTCCCCGGGACGATCAGGCACAATATTGGGTTCGGCGCAGCTATGAAAGGGCTGCGGACGAATCGCCGTTTCCCGTGATTCATCCCATGGAAAGCTACAGAGATGTTGCCCGGGCTTATGGCAGGTTTCCGCCGGATGTATATCTGGAAACCGAATTTGTGCCTCTTGCGATGCTTCAGCGCATTCAAAAATACTTCCCCTTTGAGAACGTGAAACCGGTCGACCCTGTCCTCGCCTCGGTCAGAGCGGTGAAAAGCACGTTTGAGCTCGATCTGATGAGGAAAGCCGGGCGGATACATCAAAGGGTGTTAGAGCAGAGAGTTCCTGAAGTTCTTAGGGAAGGAATGAGCGAAGCGGAGCTTGCCACCCAGTTGTATTCCATCCTGATACAGGAAGGCCACCAGGGTATTACGCGCTTTGGCATGTTCGATACTGAAATGGTTATCGGCAACATTTGCTTTGGAAAAAGCTCCATCTATCCCACTTACTTTAACGGACCCGGCGGGAATTATGGGTTGAGTGCTTCAGTTCCTACGTTTGGCAGCCGGGAAAACAGGTTGAAAGCAGGTGACCTGGTTTTTATAGATATTGGGTGCGGTGTGGATGGGTATCATACAGATAAAACCATGACCTACGTGTTCGGAGGAGATCTGCCTGAAGAAGTGATCCATGCGCACCAAAGATGTATCGAAATCCAGAACCGGATGGCAGCACTTTTACAGCCAGGTTCCATTCCCGAAACCATATACAAATCGATTATGAACAGCCTGGATCAAGACTTTTTGCATAACTTTATGGGTTTCGGAAGCCGACGGGTTAAATTTCTGGGCCATGGAATCGGTCTGTTGATCGATGAAGCACCGGTGATTGCGGAAGGATTCCGGGAACCGATGCAGGAGGGAATGGTATTCGCCCTCGAACCCAAAAAGGGGTTTGAAGGCATTGGAATGGTGGGCACTGAAAATACCTTTATCGTTACAGAGGAAGGCGCGGAATGCATTACAGGACAGCATCCCGGCTTGTTGCGTATATAAGGCAAATGGGGTTAAGCTTTTGGATAAAATCATTGTAAACGACATTGAAATGACGATTCATAAAAAGAGGATTAAGCATGTCTATATCCGAATCAAGCCTCCCATGGCGGAGGTTCATATCTCAGCGCCTCAGCGTATGAGCCTGCGACAAATCAAGCAATTCGCTGAAAGTAAAATATTATGGATAATAACCCACAGAGAAACATGCGTGAAAACATCACAAAATGCTCAACGAATGTACTGTTCCGGGGAATGCATACCATTTCAGGGAAAAACCCTAAAACTGGAGGTTATTGACTCCCAGAAAAAAAGAATAGAAGTTAGCCAAGGGGAAATCAAGATGTATATCCACGAGAATAGTACAGTGGAGCAAAAGAAAAAGCTGATGGACGATTGGTATCGGAAAATGATGATGCTGGAGGTTCCCGCACTGGTTGAAAAGTGGCAGAGAATTATTGGTGTCCGTGCATCCGATGTGGGTATAAAGAATATGAAAACCCGTTGGGGCTCCTGCAACGTAAAAACAGGGAAAATATGGTTAAACCTCCGATTAATGCAGAGAGCACCACAGGCCATGGAGTATGTGGTGGTTCATGAACTGGTTCATCTGCTGGAAAAGAGCCACAACCATGTTTTTAAGGGGTATATGGATCAGTTTCTGCCTCGGTGGAGAGTTGCCAGGAAGGATTTGAATACAGAATAATCACTCACTTCGAACGGAAACGCTACTAAAAGTGAACAGATTTTGCCGCGAGTTTACTCTGGTGCGTTTTTTCCTTCACTCCAGTGCTTACGGCAAAGTGAAATGTAGCTTTCATTTCCGCCTATCTGAACCTGATCTCCCTCGTAAACGGGCTTACCATTTAGTAAACGTGTGTTCATGATGGCCTTTTTTCCACACCAGCAGATGGTTTTTATTTCTTCGATGCTATCTGAAAAGGCTAGCAGTGCTTCACTGCCAGGAAACAAGTTTCCCTTGAAATCTGCCCTTAGGCCATAAGCGATAACAGCAATGTTTAAATCGTCTACAATGGTACAAAGCTGTAACACCTGCTGCCTTGAAAGGAATTGTGCTTCGTCGATAAGAATGCAGTGAACGGAGTGCTTTGTTAACGTCGCCTGTACTTCCTGCAAAAGGTCAGTGTCAGTCTTAATAAGGATGGCTTCGGCTTCCAGTCCAATTCTCGACCTCACCCTGGTCGTGTTCCCGCGGTTGTCGATGGACGGTTTGAACAAAAGAACGGTTTGCCCGCGCTCTTCATAGTTATACTTTACTTGCAGCAATTGTGTCGTTTTTCCCGCATTCATCGCAGAATACCGGAAATATAGTTTTGCCATGATAACCCTCCGGTTTGCTTCTGTTGCTATAGTAATTCAGTGCTAAAATATCTTTCGGCTCTGTCACATAATATGGTGGCAACGTTCAAACCCGGACCGTATTTTTTGGCCATTTGCATGCTTGCCCAGACATTGCAACCCGACGAAATACCGACCAAAAGCCCCTGTTTCAGGGCAAGATCCCTTGCAGTTTGTATCGCGTCCTCATCGGTCACCTCAACGACCGAGTCGACCAGGGAGGTGTCCAAAACAGGAGGAATAAAACCATCCCCAATGCCTTGTATTTTGTGGAACCCCGGATGCTGACCCAGCAAAGCGGATGCATTTTTGGGCTCTGCAGCTACTATCAGGACATTCGGGTTTTTCTCCTTCAGAAACCTTCCGATTCCGCCCAGGGTACCGCCACTGCCAACACCGGATACAAAGATGTCTACCCGCCCATCCAACTGCTCCCATATTTCAGGTGCAGTGGTCATATAATGAATCTTTGGATTATTCGGGTTCTCAAACTGCATCGGCACGAACAGTGACGAATCGGCGCGTCTTCTTCTTTCCACTTCCTGCAGGGCTCCATCCACATTCTTGTCGGCTGGGGTTAAAACCAGCTCCGCGCCAAGGGCTTGAATGATTTTCTTTCTCTCTTCGCTCATATTCTCGGGCATTACGATGATCACTTCATATCCCTTTTGAATGCCTACCAAAGCTAGCCCAATGCCCGTATTTCCTGAAGTAGGCTCGATGATCTTCATGCCCTTTTTGAGTGCGCCTGTGCGCTCTGCCTCTTCAAGCATATACTTTGCGATTCTGTCCTTGATACTTCCGCCAGGATTCAAAAACTCAGCCTTCCCGAAAATGCTGCAGCCGGTTGCTTTTTTCAGATCAATCAACTTGGTGTTCCCAATCAGATCCAATACTCCATAAGCTTGCATGATATCCCTCTACTCCTGATTTTCTATAATGTACTTTTGGTTTTTCAACTATTCTACCATAGATTCATCTTGTTTACCATATTCCAAATTGCTTGTAAATATGCAATCAGAGCATCCGCAATCATCAGTTATCCGGCTTTAGGAGACTGTAAAATCCACGGAACCCGAGGTCAAGAATTTTTTAGCAGTATTGCTTCAAGCAAAGAAATCCAATATAATGAGAATGGAGAATATTGCAATATGTTATAAAAATATCAATTTCGACACAAAACAACAGGAGTACTCATACTTCATATGTGTGAACAGGCGGAAAGGTTATCTATAAAGATTGAAACAACATTTTTCCGGTTACCAATTAAGACACTTATGCGTGTAAAAGGATCAAAAAGATATGAACGAATTTTTTAACATGTTTCTGATGGAGCACTCACCCTACCTTTTCATTGAAGATGGTATTGTAGTCGGGGTTGGTAATATACTGCTCGACTGCTTGGGCTATGAAAGCGAGGAACTGATTGGGGTTGATGAGCTTGAAGTTCTTGACATGTTCTTCGGGAAAAGCAATACCGCCCAGTTGACAGGGGGCCGAAGCACTTATCTGATACATGCAAAAAACGGAGAAGCATTTTTTTTCAATGTTTATTTCAGCGAAGATGTCAGGCGTCATCAACGCCTTTATATCTTCCAAAAAAAAGATAGCTTGTGTGAAAAGCAAGATCTTGGTATTATCCACCAACTCCTTGCAAATAGTCCTTTTGGCATCGCCGTTTTCAGTGTGCCGGATATTGTTCTTCTGAATGCGAACCAATCCTGGCTCAATCGCCTGGATGAGCCCTTTAACCGAAAGGAAGAAAGCATCGGAAAACATATCAGCGAGATCATGACGGGCTGGAAGGACAGCGTATTTGAAAACGTATGGCGCACGGTTTTAAACTCGGGAAAGGCCTGCCACATGCCGGAATACCGCTACAGCGGCCTTAAAAAGGGGTTGTCCTTCTGGAACATATCCCTCACCCCCATCTATGAGGAAGGCAAGCTTACCTATTTCGTTGAGATCACGTATGACGTTACCGAAGCGGTATTAAATCGCAATAAGATCAAAATGCAAAAGGACCAGCTGTTCAAGCAGTTTCAGCAGTTTGAAACCGTTGTGGAAAACATGTCGGATGCGCTGTTTATCATCTATACCGACTACAGCGCAGTATCTTTGAACACGGAAGCGCAAGCTGTCAGGTACCTGTTTAATGGTTTTCAATACAAAGAGGAGTGCCCGGATGATATCCGGTATTTCGACTCCCAGGCGAATCCCATCTCCTTTCATGATTTGCCTGTTTTCAGGCTGTTGAAGGGTGAACAACTGAAAGCTTTCCAGATCACCGTCAAAACACCTGAAACCACACACCATTTCAGCATCAGCGGCAGGCCGGTGTATGACGACCATAAGAACATATACTTCTCCATCGTATGTATACGGGATGTCACCACCCAGGTGAATCAGGACAATTACATTCTGAAGGTGGAAACAGAGAAAAAAGAGTACCTTGAAAGGGTCATCGCCATCAAGGATGACTTTTTGACTTTGATCTCTCACGAGTTTAAAACCCCTCTCACAGTCATCGGTTCAGCCATACAGGCACTGGAACTTTTTTGCGGACAGGGGCTAAGCGATAAGGCAAGGCGCTATATATCCATCATTAAGCAGAATTCGCTGCGCCAGCTGCGGCTTGTGTCAAACCTTCTGGACATCACGCGTGGCACGGCGGATCAAATCCGTTTCTATAAAAAAAATATCGACATCGTTTCTGTTACGCGGCTTTTAACGGATTCGGTAAAAATTTATGCCGCACAGAAAAACCTTCAACTATCCTTTGATACCAATATCGGGTCAAAAGTGTTATTTATCGATGAAGAGAAATATGAACGGATTGTTTTAAACATCCTGTCCAATGCGATTAAGTTTACTCCAAAGGGAAAAAACATTCGTGTGAACCTGTTTTATGAAGAAGGTTATGTGAACATATCCGTTAGGGATGAAGGTGTTGGTATTCCGAAGGAAAAGCTTGATGTGATCTTTGAGCGGTTTGGACAGGTAGACAACAGCCTTTCCCGCCAAGCCGAAGGAAGCGGAATAGGGCTTTACCTGGTGAAAATGTTTGTTGAAAAAATGGGTGGCCAGATTTCGGTCGCGAGCATCCCCTTCGAGGGGACAACCTTTCTCATTCGCCTGCCTGAATTGCCGGTGGAATCTAGCGTAAACGATAACGAATGCGACGAATTGGATAATAAGAGAATCATTTCCATGATGAATATCGAGTTTTCTGACATTTATCTGTAAAACTATAGGCTTCAGTAAGGGCTGGAATCCAGCCGCAAAACCAGGGTTTATCATGTGCCATGGGTGTTTTGCTTGCGCATTTCTACCTATTGAGATAGAATGTCAGCATGATACTGCGAAAATTGACAAGATTCGGGCTGCCTGAAGGTGTATGAAGTTATCATTGAAAAATGGAAGTACTGCGAAGATACCGGGCTTAACAAACTGGCTAATAAAAACATTTTTCACTGCGCCGATATTTTTCTATTATACAGCTGATGATAAAATCCTTTGGGATGGGGGTACAACAATGAAGAAGAAAAAGATCAGGTTTTTTATCTTTCTTTTTATCGGCCTGGCAGGTGTTTTGGATACGATTATGGTCAGGGCTTTTGTGCAGGGCATGGATATAGGAACTTTGATGCCTGCGGTGATCGGTGTTATTTTTATCATATTCGCTTTTAAACCTTATTGGGAAAAGTATCTGGAAAAAGTGAACCCATTTCTGAGAAAAGCCGTTTATTGGGGTTTTCTTCTATTTCTTTTGATTTTTGTCGTCGCAGAGGGCTGTATTATTCTTGGTGGCATCTATACACCCATTCTTGAAAAACAACCTGAATACGTTATTGTTCTGGGTGCGGGGATCAAGGAAGATGGCAGCCCCACACTATCACTGGTGAACCGTTTGGAACTCAGCGTAACCTATGCCGCTCAATACCCGGGAACAACCATTATTGTCTCAGGTGGGCAGGGAAGCAATGAACCCATGCCCGAAGCTCAGGCGATGGCACAATACCTTAAGAGCAGGGGAGTAGACGCAGGCAGGATCTTGATCGAAGATAAATCTACAAGCACGATGGAGAATTTTAAATATTCAAAGGAAGTCATTGGAGAACAGAAGGAAATTGCATTTATCACCAGTGACTTTCATATCTTCCGATCCTCCATCCTGGCCCAAAGAAATGGTTTGAAGGGATATGGGCATGGAACCCCTACCCCGGGGATTGTGCTGGTGAACTGTTATATTCGTGAATTTTTTGCATTGTTCAAGTCGCTGGTGTTTGATTTTTAACTTCTTATTTCAATGAAAAACCGGGAATTAATCTTTCCCGGTTTTATCGCCTCTTTCCTTCATTAAAGTATCCAGTATTTCAGAGTAGACCTGCTGCGGCGAGCTCGTCCAGTTCCTGCAAATGTTGCGTGCTTCCTCTCTGGAGCCGGCGGCCAGCTTCACCTCCAACAAAGTAAAATGATTCTCCCGGATTTTACAGGTAACAGTATAACTGTTTTCATCTTCCGGTATATAATCTGCTGTAATAAAGGTTTCCATACGGACATTTTTACGCAGGGAGGGCATGCTCTCTTCGAGGCGTTTCTTCAAGCCCGCGGGAAGGATGGATTGAAACATATCCAGCACCCGCAAACCCTTGTCATTGATCTCGTAGTACGCACAACCCTGATCGTTTCGGACGGTGACCAGACCTTCCTCAACCAAATCACTTAAATATTGCTGAAAAAAGAAATAGTTCATAAACCTGTTTTCCAGAATAATCTTTACAAGCTGAATGCTTCCGACAGGCGTATCTAATTTATGGATTAAGTAAAGGATGAATATTTTGTTTTCAGCAATATCCGAGGGCTCATCCAATAAAAACATAACGCCTCCAGAACGGGGATGGTTTGCATGTGAAGTATTATAACACAGTTGCGCAGTAAATGGAATCCCTGTTGAATGCAGCAGTACAGAGGCTTCGTGCGTAATCAGTTCGTTTCAATTTTATACAATCGGGAACGATACGATACTGTTCACAGGTAAACAAGCGCAGCCTGCTGAACGAAGTGAAGGAGCTTACATTACTCCTGATAAGATTCTTCACTGGGCTCAGGATGGCATCGTTGCGCTCAGGATAAAACACATACCCTATGCAGAAACTTATAAGCTGAATAAAGAGGGGAGTGAACAGTAACGGAACGATACATCATCCTGGATAACCTACTTAAAAGTCACTTGTGAATAAAGTCAGATCGTGTTATATTTGAAGTGTAATTTCAAAAAGAACTTCTTTTTTCAAAGAGAAATGTTCCATCATAAAGAATCTTTTTGTCCTTGCGCACGGGAACACACAGAAGGATAGTGAACAGATTTTAGGTTTGGTAACAGAAAAATGAAAAAAATTTGGTTTACTGTTTTTTCAGGTTTCATAATGTGGTTGATGCTTTCTTTCGGCGTTATGGCGCAGGAACCGGCATCTTCCCAAAGCCTCCGCATTCAGTTCAGCGGCGGCTCACGAGAGGTCAGGGTTGTCCGTATCGACATGAAAGACACCCTGTATCGTGCCGAGGTTGTTTTGCCTCAAAAGGGCATTGGAAAGGTGGAACCCTTTGTTAGCCTCGCCGAACAACCTGCAGACAACGAAACTGAAGTGATAGCCGCAATTAATGGTACTTTCTTTAATGCATATTCCGATCTGCAGCCAGCCGGGAATTTGCAAATCCAGGGAAGAACCGCTTATATCAACAACTCCGGAACCTCTATCGGTTTTGCGGCCGATAATACGATCCGGTTTGCGCATCTTTTTACCACTGTTTCCGGCAGCGTGAATGGAATGTGGGAATATCCCTATAACTGGAGCGTATGGGGCATTAACCAGGTTTACAGCCGTTCAGACGCCAATATCCTTTATACCCCCGATTTTGGGAAACAGGTGGATGCGGGAAAGAAAACCGCCATCATTATCCGCAACAAAAAAGTAGTTGAAATTAAGAAAGGCGTTGTCCCAATCTACAGCGACGGATACACACTGGTTTTTGGAGCCGAGGTGTACGCGTCCATGTTTAAACTGGGGGACAAAGTGGATTATAGAATCAATCATAACCAAATTGATTACAGTAATGGCGGGAAAAAAGGGGATCCCATCCAGTGGTCTGATATCCGTTCAACTCTTGGAGCAGGGCCCTTGCTGGTACAGGGTGGGAAAAACATACTGGATGCCAAAAAGGAAGGGTTTACAGATAACAAGTTTATAGGGGCAGCACAAAGAAGCTTTATCGGGGTAACCAAAGAACAGGTCTTAATTCTGGGAACAGTGCCCGATGTTACCTTGAAAGAGCTTGCGGAAATCCTGCTTAAGCTTGATATACAGGACGGTATGAACCTGGATGGAGGGGCATCTTCCGCGTTATATTTCAAAGGACAGGTCGTCACAAAACCCAGCAGAGAAATTAGCAATGCTATCGTGATCACAAAAAGGAAAACACGTCCCATCAGACTGCAGTTAAATGGTACCGAGCTTTTCCTGGATACCGATCCGTATTTTGAAAACCAGACCACGATGGTTCCCCTTCGAGGAATCATGGAGGCTCTTGGCGCCGAGGCGGGATGGGATCCCGGTTCCGGTACACTTTGGGCAATGAAGCGTGATACCCGGGTGGAGATGTGGAACGGCAGTGATTTGGTGAGTGTGAACGGTACGGAACGAAAGCTGTTGGCGCCCTGCAGGGTGGTGAATAACCGTACCCATGTGCCCGCACGATTTATGACCGAGCTGTTTGGTGGGGAAATCAGGTTTGATGCACAGCGGAATATGGTCATCATGACGCTGGAGAACGCAAACCCGGATGATTTATATGAGAAAGCCGTGTTAGCCTATGAAAACGGAAAACGCGCTGAAGCTGTCGCATTATTTTTGAAGGTTCTGGAGGATAACCCCAACTATGCCGGCGCCTCCTTGAAGCTGGCAAGGCATTATGCCTCGGAAGGGGATCACGCAAATGCCATCGTCTGGTATGAAAAATATCTTGCACTTCAAACAAAGGATTATGATGTTTGGAATTCTCTTGGGTGGGCTTATGCGAACCTTAGCGAACTGTCCAAAGCGATGGAAATCTTTAAAATGCTCACTCGTGAAAAACCGAATGCAGCCGCCTATTGGATAGCCCTTGGCGATGTATATGCCCATTACCAGATTCAGGATACGGCAAAGGCAAAACAATGTTATGAACAAGCCTTAGCCCATGCCAATTCGGAAAGCCAGAAGCAAAGCGTGCAAGCCAGGCTGGATAAGATTTCCTGACGAAATATGAGCTTCAAGCTACTGGGTGAAAAACCGGAACGTTGCTTCTGAACTGGTTTCCGGATGCTCAAGCCTGTAAGAACTGGCTTTCGTAAGGTCATTTAAACCTTTTAAACTGGGTTTCAAAAGTTTATTAAAGCGCTTCAGAGCAGTTTTTACATCTTATAATCCCCCACGAAATATCACTAAATAATCCCTTACATCAACACAATCAATTGCACGCAATCGCTTCTGTTGTTATAATAGGGTTATTATTCATGATGTATGATATAAAGAGGAGTGAAAGAATGGCGGGAACAATTACCGAAAAAATATTAGACAGACATATTCTCGAAGGGGAAAGAATACGGGGAGCAGAGGTCGCTTTGCATATCGACAACACGTTGACGCAGGATGCTACCGGAACCATGGCATATCTTCAATTTGAAGCTATTGGCATGGACAGGGTTCAAACCCAATTCAGCGTCAGCTTTGTGGATCATAACACCCTTCAGACCGATTATAAGAACGCCGATGATCATCGCTTCCTGCAATCCATTGCGCAGCGTTATGGCATCTATTTTTCAAGGCCGGGAAATGGCATTTGCCATCAATTGTTCCTTGAACGGTTCGCACGCCCGGGCAATACGCTGATAGGCTCGGACAGTCATACGCCCACTGCAGGCGGCATCGGCTGCTTCGCCATGGGGGCAGGGGGCCTGGATGTAGCCTGTGCGATGGCCGGGGCTCCATTTCGGATCAAATACCCCCAAATCGTTGGGGTTCGTCTTATCGGTAAGCTGCAGCCATGGGTGTCAGCGAAAGATGTCATTCTTGAAGTGTTAAGGCGAATTGATGTAAAGGGCGGTGTGGGAAAGGTACTGGAATACTGCGGTGAGGGTGTGAAAACCCTTAGCGTTACCGACCGTGCCACCATTACGAACATGGGCACCGAAACCGGCTGCACCACCAGCATTTTCCCCAGCGATGAAGTAACAAAAGCCTTTATGGAAAGCCAGGGAAGGGCTGAACAATGGGTTGAACTGCTGCCTGATGCCGATGCGATCTATGATGAAATCATCGAGATCGACCTTGGCAGGCTTGAGCCGATGATTGCTCTGCCGCATAGCCCCGGAAATGTGAAAACCGTCCGGGAGGTTGGAAAAATTAAGGTAGATCAGGTATCCATCGGCTCCTGTACAAACTCCTCGCTTCGCGACTTAAAGATAGTGGCCAACGCTTTAAAAGGCCGTACGGTACACGCCGGTCTGCACGCGACGATCAGCCCGGGTTCCAGGCAGGTGGTAGAGCATCTGGTTGAAGGCGGAGAATATCTTGAGCTTGTCCGGGCGGGGGTCAGAATCATGGAAAACGCCTGCGGGCCTTGCATCGGCATGGGCTGCGCACCGAGTTCAGGCGCGGTTTCGGTCAGAACCTTCAACCGAAATTTCAAGGGAAGAAGCGGAACTGCGGATGCAGATGTATATCTGGCCAGCCCCGAGGTTGCCGTAGCCACCGCAATTAATGGTTACCTGTCCGATCCCAGGGAACTTGGTGCATTCCCCGATATACAAATGCCCGACCAGTACCTTGTGAATGATAATATGATCTTAAAGCCCCTGCCGCAGCAGGAAGCTTCAGCCATTGAAATAATCCGGGGGCCCAATATTGCGCCGCTGCCGGTTTTCTCGCCTTTGGAAGATATTCTTGCCGGAAAAGCTCTGCTCAAGGTGGAAGATAATATTACAACAGATCATATTATGCCTGCGGGTGCGAAAATCCTGCCCCTGCGAAGCAATATACCTGAAATTTCAAAGTATGTTTTTGAGGCTGTAGACAGCCAATTTTACCACACTGCAAAGGAATTTGCCGGTGGGTTTATCATTGGCGGGGAGAACTACGGTCAGGGCTCCAGCCGTGAGCACGCCGCACTGGCCCCGAAGTATCTTGGTGTAAAGGCAGTTATTGTAAAGTCCTTTGCGCGCATTCATCTGGCAAACCTGATCAACTTCGGTATTGTGCCGCTAACCTTTGTCAACCTGGAAGATTACGACCGCATCGACAAGCTGGATGAGCTTGAAATTGAGATTGGAAACCTGAAAGGGAACTGCACCCTTCATAACAGAACGAAAGGTGTTACCATCGAATTAACCCATACCTTGTCCCCGCTGGACGCGGAGATCCTGAAAGCCGGAGGAAAGCTCCCATGGATCAAAAAGCTCATGGAGGAAAGGAAGTAATCATATGAACAAAATTAAGATGACCACCCCCCTGGTCGAGATGGACGGAGACGAGATGACCCGTATCATGTGGCAGTTCATCAAGGACGAGCTGCTGCTGCCGTTTGTAGATTTAAAGACCGAATACTACGACCTCGGCCTTACCCACCGTGATGAAACCAATGACCAGGTCACCATAGATGCGGCAGAGGCCACTAAGAAATATGGTGTGGCAGTAAAATGCGCCACCATTACCCCCAACGCCGCAAGAGTGAAGGAATATAACCTGAAAGAGATGTGGAAAAGCCCCAACGGTACCATCCGCGCCATTTTGGACGGAACCGTGTTCCGAGCTCCCATTCTTGTGAACGGAATTAAGCCCTCGGTCAGAACCTGGACAAAGCCGATTTGCATCGCACGTCACGCCTATGGTGATATTTACAAGAACACGGAAATGCGCACTGAAAAGTCAGGAAAGGCCGAGCTGGTGTTTACAGGTGACGATGGAACCGAGACCAGAAGTCTGATCCATTCCTTTGACGGCCCCGGCGTGATCATGGGCATGCACAATGTGGATAAATCCATTGAAAGCTTTGCACGGGCCTGTTTTAATTATGCGCTGGATCAAAAGATGGATTTATGGTTTGCCACGAAAGATACTATTTCGAAAACCTATGATCATCATTTCAAGGACGTGTTCCAGGAAATATTCGATGCTGAATACCAGTCAAGCTTTGAAAAAGCGGGAATTAAATACTTCTATACACTCATCGATGATGCCGTGGCCCGTGTAATACGCTCTGAAGGCGGGTTTGTATGGGCTTGTAAGAATTATGACGGCGATGTGATGTCCGATATGGTTGCCACTGCTTTCGGCAGCCTGGCGATGATGACTTCGGTTCTGGTTTCTCCGGAAGGGTATTATGAATACGAAGCTGCTCATGGAACTGTGCAGCGGCACTATTATCGGCATTTGGAGGGCAAGCCCACCTCATCCAATTCGATAGCGACCATTTTCGCATGGACGGGAGCCTTAAGAAAACGCGGTCAACTGGATGGTTTGCAGGAACTGGTGGACTTTGCCGACAAACTGGAAACCGCTTCAAAAAGAACCATCGAGGAAGGTGTTATGACGGGAGATCTTTTTGCGTTGTCCGAACTGGACCACAAGCGTTCTGTCAACACCCTTGAGCTTTTGCAGGAAATCCGCAAACGGCTGGAACAACAAATGTAATCATTCTTCTCTTTAGCTTTAGTCTTCATTATAGTTTGCGCCCAAGCACCCGAAATGCATTCGCATTACGGGTGCTTTTCGCACATATACAGAAGATATCTGCCGGATATTGCGAAATGTGAATATCGTTATTGTTGTTCGTAATCCAGGGAATGTTTTTATCCGGAAATTTATTGTATCATTGAACTGTATGAATACCGAAAAAATCTGACGAAATCTTATAATAAGACAAAAAACTGCTTGACAAATGGTGCCAATCGTGTATAATAGAATTGTATAAGTGAATCAAGAAATCACACGACTTTCAGTCGATAATAGCAAACCTGCTGAAAAACAGGGGCGCAAAGCTACAGGGCCTAAAGCGAAAGCAATGGCAGCCTGGCCACCGAAGTGGGAGTTTTTTGTTTTCAAAAAAACAGGGGTAGGTGTTAAAACCGAAAGTCGTTAGAATCGCATATTGAAGCTAAGCGATGAGTGATCTTTTCATCGATAAAGGCAAACCTGTCCAAAGACAGGGACGCAAAGCTATAGGGCCTAAAGCGAAAGCAATGGCAGCCTGGCCACCGAAGGGAGAGATTTTTTATGAAGAGAACAATCGCTATCGCTACGGTGGTCCTCCTGATTATTGTTTACAGCCTGAACGCATTTGCAGCAAACATTAGCCTGGATACAAGCAAAACAGGGGACGGCGTGATGGGAGTTACCATTCACGGCGGGGAGGGAAACCGGTACAAGGTGATGATCTCGAAGGGTTCTGAGGAATATACCTATGATTGCTTCGGAACCGAAAAGGAATATTTTCCGTTACAATTTGGCAGCGGAAGCTATAAGGTAAGTGTTCTGCAGCAAATATCCGGGACAAGCTACAAAGTGGTGCAGAGCAAAAAAGTAAATGTGAGCTTAAACGTGGAAAATGCAGTATTTCTGCAATCCATACAGAATGTAAACTGGAACTTTGATATGGAAGCTATTCAAATGGCGGATGATCTGGCCGGTTCGTTCAGCACCGTGGAAGAGAAGGTCGAAACCATTTACGAATATGTAATACAGACAGTTGATTACGATTATGCAAAGATAAACAAGCTGGACAAGCAGTATGTACCAGATGTTGAAAGTACACATGTATCAGGGAAGGGAATTTGTTACGACTATTCAGCTTTGTTCGCAGCAATGCTGAGAAGCCAGGGCATTCCCACAAAGCTTGTGAAAGGATATTCGGACAATGTGGACGGATATCATGCCTGGAACGAAGTATACATCAACGAAGAATGGATTACCATTGATACCACCCTTGATGCGGTTCTTGGCAGCATCGGGGAAGAAACAAAAATGGAAAAGAACAAAAATGAGTATCAGGCATTAAAGTTTTATTAAATAATCGAAGTCTCCTGGCTCAGCGGAGTCGGAGCCACAGTAATTGAAACTGGCATACCCCGGGCGGTAGTTATTCTTCTCCCTTCAATTCAGGGTTCAGAATAATTACCGCCTCCCACAAGTTATTTTATGCTGCCTGTCCTGTTCCTAACTACACGTTATATCAGGGCAGGTGGCTTTTTTATTTTTCTGGCCGTAACGGTTTATCACAGCGTTTTTCATCCTTCAAGCTTGCAGTATCGCCGCGATATGTTATAATTGTTGAAGAACTTGAATCCGGACGAGACGCAAATGGTGATTCCACTGCGGCAAGCTGAACAATGCTTTGCTAATGCACGCATTACAATCATTACGGCCATCCTGGTGGTTATTCAACAGTTGCCAGTGCGGAAACAGGAAATCTGAAACCCAAGAGGGGATATCAACGGAGACATTCAGGCTTCAGAAGTTTTTGGCTCACTGCGGGGTTGCTTCCCGACGAAAGGCCGAAGAATATATTCGCGACGGAAAAGTTAAGGTGAACGGAAAAGTTGTCACCGAAATGGGCGTATCCGTCACTTCAGAAGATCGCGTCGAAGTGGACGGGAAACCAGTCCGGCTCGAAAAAAACAAGGTTTATATCCTGTTGCATAAACCCAAAGGTTATGTTACAACCGTGCATGATCCGCAGGGGCGGGATACCGTGATGGATCTCCTTCAGGGGGTCGAAGAGCGGGTTTATCCCGTTGGGCGCCTGGATTATGACAGCTCCGGGCTGCTGCTTTTCACCAATGACGGTCAGCTCGCGAATCGAATGATGCATCCCAGCCATGAGGTTGTAAAGGTTTATGTTGCCACCATCGAAGGCACGCCTTCTGTTGAAGCAATCCGCAGGCTTGAGAAAGGGATCCGAATAGAGGATTACACCACCGCGCCGGCACTTGTTAAAGTGCTTAAGGATTATGGCGAGAAGACAAAGCTGGAAATTACAATTCATGAAGGCCGAAACCGGCAGGTTCGCAAGATGTGTGAAGCGATTGGTCATCCGGTGATCCGCCTGAAAAGGGTTGCCTATGGGAGCCTTGAGCTTGGGAACTTGAAACCGGGCCAATGGCGTTATTTGACAGACGGTGAACAAAAACAGCTGGGAAGAGATACAGGAATATGGTAAACGAAAGAATTCGACATTTTACATATTACATCAAACGGATGTATAAGTTTTATGACCTGAAGGCAGCATATGTCCCGCAGATTCTTTTTGTCATGCTACTGCTGGTAACCTTTGGCCTGCGGCTTGTTGCGCAGCCGATTCTGGTGAATATGTCCATTTATCAGCAGCAATGGGTTATTCCATATCTGGAAGGCCTGACATCCGCCACAGTGAAAGATCCCGCAGCGATGAACGGGTTGATGCTTCAAATCATCACTTCAGATGAGTTCCGCCTGTTTTTAACTGAACTCATAAAGGCGTCTGGTGTTTTATTGTTACAGCAGGTTCTTCTTCTTGTGCTGCTTTTCTTTTATCTGGGCGCCTGCCTGACAGATCTGGAAACGAAGGCTTCTTCTGCTCCACAGTATTTCACGAAGTTCGTAAAAGCTTTTCCAAGATTCCTGGGCTTTAATACGATATACTATATTCTTATGGGCATTCTTTTTATAATCATTTCATTTCTTTTGTCCTTTTTCATGATGATTGTGCCAATAGCTTCGGGTTTACTGCCGGTTGCGTGGTTTTTGGCACAGGTGATTTTTATTTTTAAGGATGTTACTCTGCTGGATACCCGGGTGGGTATTCTGAAGAATTTCCGACTTTCCTGGAAGCTGTCAGCAGGGAATCGTACCATGATCGGCATAAACACCTTTTTTCTGGAATCACTGGCCATGATGTTCTTTCTCCTTCCGATCATCACGATTTTACAGGAGAGTTCCCGTATTACACTGGCACTCTTTATTATTTCATTTATAGAGGTGATTGTTCTGCTGGTGCGGCAAAGACTCGTTGCGCTGATGTATTTTGACCGTACCAGAATCATTCGGGAGGAAGAGCCACACGAAGATTGACAGAAACCATGGAAAAACGTATAATTTGTTCAGAAAACCGTCCATGACGGTTCATGGGTGTTTTATTGTTTATGAAATAAATGGGATTTTGGCATGGGGTTATGGTTTGAGTTGAAAAAGCCACAAATCAGTACAGGTTCCCATATGAATTTGGAGGATATGATCATGAAGCTCACAAACCTTGAAAAGATGGATCCACAGGTCGCTCAGGCTATTTATCATGAAGTGAACAGACAGAGGGAGAATATCGAATTAATCGCTTCAGAGAATTTTGTCTCAAGAAGTGTTTTGGAAGCGATGGGTACTCCCCTGACCAATAAATATGCCGAGGGGTATTCCGGCAAACGCTATTATGGCGGCTGTGAGCATGTTGATGTTGTAGAAAACCTGGCGATTGAACGCGCAAAAGAGATCTTCAAAGCTGAGCATGCCAATGTTCAGCCTCATTCGGGCGCACAGGCCAATATGGCAGTTTTCTTTGCGGTTCTGAACCCCGGAGACACCTTTATGGGCATGAATTTGGCCCATGGGGGGCATTTAAGCCATGGAATGGGCATTAACATGTCCGGCAAGTACTTCAGGGTAGTGCCCTATGGTGTTCGGCAGGATACTTCACTGATCGATTATGATGAGCTGAGAAGCCTGGCAATTGCCAACAAACCCAAATTGATTATTGCCGGGGCCAGCGCTTATTCCCGTACGATAGATTTTAAAGCCTTTCGCGATATCTGCGACGAGGTTGGTGCGTATTTAATGGTTGATATGGCGCATATCGCAGGCCTGGTTGCTGCGGGTGAACATCCGAGCCCCGTACCCTATGCCGATTTTGTGACCACCACCACCCATAAAACCCTCCGGGGCCCAAGAGGCGGCATGATCCTGTGCAGGGAAAAATACGCCAGGGATATCGATCGGGCTGTTTTCCCCGGCGTGCAAGGCGGGCCGCTGATGCACATCATTGCCGCAAAGGCAGTATCGTTCAAAGAAGTACTCTCCGAAGAGTTCAGGCAATATCAAAAGCAGATAACCAAAAACGCGAAAGCCCTTGCCCAGGCTTTGCAGAGCCAGGGGTTTGACATTGTTTCGGGGGGTACCGACAATCATATGATGCTTGTGGATTTAAGGCGAAAAAACATCACAGGGAAAGACGCGCAGAATATTCTCGACGAAGTATTGATCACCGTCAACAAGAATGGAATCCCGTTTGATACCCAGAAACCCACCATCACCAGCGGCATCCGCATCGGTACACCTGCTGTTACCACCAGGGGCATGAAGGAAGCGGAAATGGCAGAGATCGCAAGGCTGATTGCGATGACGCTGACCAATTTTGAGGGGAACAAAGAAGAGGTGGTCAAAACCGTCAAACAGCTGACCTCTCGTTTTCCGTTATATGCATAGACCAATGAAACCCAAACCGCCTGAACAGAATTGGGTCGTTGACAAATAACTTTACAGTGTTTATAATGGAGTTTGTTGACTTTTTAACAGGCCGGAGGGAATCATGATAATTGATATATCGGCTGTGAGCAGGGCAGCAGGAGCGCGGCTTACTATCAGTGAGTCTGGCATCATCGCCGACTTAAAGGATGTATTCGGCGTTATTACAGTAACACAGCCGGTAGTTTTCAACGGAACCCTGACAAATCAGGCTCGACTGCTTCGTTTGGATGGGGAAGCCCAATGCATCTATGACACGCTGTGCGATTTTTGTGCCGAACCCATCCACAGGGTGCATCGGGTGGAGATTCATGAAGATTTGTTGGAAGAAAAACCCGATGGCGAAAAACACGACGAGGATCAATTCACTTATCAGGGGAATTGGCTGGAGCTGGATAAGATTCTGTCGGACAACATCGCCATGACATTACCGATGCATCATCGATGTGAAGAGCAATGTCAAATTATATGCCCAGAATGCGGAGAACCCGTCACCGGTTCAGGATGCGGCTGCGACAAGGATCAGCGCACAGACCCGAGACTGGCCGCTTTGAAAGATTTAATCGTCAAGCAACAAGCCGATAAGGCGGATTAACCCGATAACCGGAACGGAGGTGTTATTAATGGCAGTACCAAAGCGAAAAACATCCAAACAAAGAAAGCATAAAAGAAGGACTCATTTCAAGCTCAGCGCACCGGGGCTGGTGTTATGCTCCCAGTGCCATACCTTGAAGATGGCTCACCGCGTATGCAAGGAATGCGGTTATTATGATGGCAAAGAAGTCGTAAAGGTGGAAGCATAGTCCAAAAATAGTTCAGAAAATGAAGTAGCAGTTCAAGGGGTTTACGGAGTTGAAACGCTTCTGTAGCCTTGGTCATTGGCTGAAAAGTCACTGACAGGGCAATTGAAGCGCTTGAACCATAAAACCGGGGGCTGCTATTTGTTTTACTTTTCATGCCACTGATGTGGTTTGTAATTATCGGCAATTCTAACAGAGAAGCTGGGGGACGAGAGATGAGCAACTTAATCATATCCGGGGTCGAGGACGAAAGCATTGCCCAGGAAGCCGGAATTGAAGCCGGTGACAGGCTTGTTTCAATCAACGGCCAGCCCGTCGTGGATATCTTTGACTACCGGTTTCTTTCGGCAGAAGAGGAATTGCTTCTTGAGGTTTGTAAGGCTGATGGCGAAATATTGCAAGTTGAGATAGAGAAAGATGAATGGGAAGACTTGGGGCTTTGCTTTGAAATGCCATTGCTTGATGAGGAAAAAAGCTGTTGTAACAAATGCATTTTTTGCTTTATCGACCAGTTACCTAAAGGAATGCGGCCATCCCTCTACTATAAGGACGATGACGCCAGGCTGTCATTTCTATATGGAAACTATATTACCATGACCAATATGAAGCAGGATGAATTGGACAGAATTGTCAGGTATCGGATGTCCCCGGTGAACGTATCGGTTCATACAACAAACCCGCAGTTAAGGGTTTCCATGTTGAACAATCGCTTTGCGGCAGACC
This sequence comes from uncultured Ruminiclostridium sp., assembly GCA_964450305.1. Lineage (GTDB taxonomy): Bacteria > Bacillota > Clostridia > DSM-8532 > DSM-8532 > JAAYJG01. Next base: position 6,327 of record CAYVFB010000022.1, on the reverse strand, counting down.
TGTTCCCGAAGCTGAGGTTCCTTGCAGACCAGAATATTTTATTGAATGCGCAAATTGTTTTATGCCGTGGTATCAATGACGCTTACGAATTGGACAGGACCCTGGAGGATTTGGCGGGACTGGTCCCCGCGCTGAACAGCATCTCTATTGTTCCGGTGGGTTTAACACGCTTTCGTGCGGGGCTTCCACTGCTGCAACCCTTTGACAGGGATTCCTCCATGGGGGTTATTGCACAGGTTGAGCGCTGGCAGAAGTTATTTCTTAAGAAAACAGGTTCCAGAAAGGTTTACCTGTCGGATGAATGGTATCTGATGTCTGACTCAGAGCTTCCTCCTTACAGCCATTATGAAGATTTTCCGCAGATCGAAAACGGGGTGGGAATGGCCTCCTCTTTTCTGCAGGAATTTGATGATGCCCTTGCAAGGCGGAGGAAAAAGCCCGGGGACAGAACGATCAGTCTGGTTACCGGGGTTTTAGCCGGCAGTATTGTGACCGAAGCGGTTCGACGTGCTGAAAAGCGCTTTCCGAGCCTGAGGGTTCTTGTGTATCCGATAGAAAACCAATTCTTTGGGAATACTGTTACGGTTACCGGGCTTTTAACCGGAACCGATATCTGCGGTCAATTAAAGGGTAAGCCCCTTGGAGATATGCTGCTGCTGCCATCGAATATGTTCAGGGCAGGAACGGAAATCCTTCTTGACGATCTGTCCCTGAATGAAATCAGTAAGGTGCTGGGTGCAAACACCAAAAAAGTGGACATCAGCGGTGCGGCCTTTTTGAAGGCTATACTGGATGGGTAGTGGGAAATTCTGTTCCCGGTTCTGTTTGAATGTGCTATAATAGTATCGAACAGACTATTCCAGGCGTGATGACGTACTATATTGGTAGAGACTGTTAATCATCGACCATTTTCATGGTTCAACTACACGATATACATATACTACAGTAAACCGGTGCAATCGGTTGCATTACGTGTGCAGGTAACAGAAACTCTGGGGAGTATTATGGACAAAAAACTGGTTACAGGTCAATTTAATGACGCGTTCACACCAGTCATGGATGGTGTAACAAATGTAGTTAAAAACTATGCTTACTGGCTTGATAAAAAGTATGGGGAAAGCTATGTTGCAACACCGGATTATCCCGGGTATGTTGACAGAGAGGAATTTCCGGTGCTGCGCTATTATTCCATCCCCATAAAGAAAAGAGAGCCCTATCGGTTTGGCCTGGAAGTGCTGGATATCAATTTCCGCAGCACCATCAAAACCATTCCCTTTGATATTGTTCATGCCCATTGTCCGTTTACATCGGGCGTCATTGCTCAGCAAATTGCCAGGAAGAATAACATTCCTATCGTTGCTACCTTCCATTCCAAGTTCTATGATGACTTTAAGCAGGTATTGAAAATTGATGCTTTTGCGAAGATTTGCACACGAGTCGTCATTGATTTTTTCAACAGGGTGGATCAGGTATGGACCGTCAGCAAGGGTGCCGCAGATACCCTGCGTGAATATGGTTATAAGAGAAAGGCTGAGGTCATTCTCAATGGAAGTGATTTTGTTATCCCGACCAACATGAATGCGCTGGTACAGCAGACTGAAGCAAGGCTGAACATTCAAAAGGAAGACCTGGTTCTTCTTTTTGTTGGTCAGCATATCTGGCAAAAGAATGTTAAGTTGATTGTTGATGCGCTGCAGCGTGTTTCCCGGAATAATGTCCCGTATAAAATGTTTTTTGTGGGGGACGGTTATGCCCAGGAAGAACTGCAAAATTATGTGAAAACGCTGGAGATGACCGATCGCATCACATTCCTTGGAAAGATACTCGATCGGGATTATTTGCGTTCGTTGTTTGCAAGGGCCAATTTGTTTCTCTTCCCTTCCATTTACGACAACGCTCCCATTGTTGTGCAAGAGGCCGCCGCAGTGGGTACACCATCTCTTGTCATTGCCGGAAGCAATGCTGCAGAAGGCATTGTAGACAATGTGAACGGCTTTTTCAGTGACAACGATTCCGTTTCCTATGCCAACCGAATCATCCAGATTGTAAAGAACAGGGAAGAACTGAAGAACATAGGTGAAAAGGCCAGGGTTACCATATACAGAGACTGGGAAAGCATAGTAGATGAAGTATATGGCAGATATATCGACATCATTCAAACATATAAGCGCAAGCATAAAATATCCTGATTTATCATATGCCCTACGACCCCTGCCTCTATAACGTGTTTTTTGCCCTTTGGGCTAAAGACGCGTGGGGTTCGATTGAACTCAAGGGCATTTGATAGTATCTGTTCCTGGTTGGATTCTGTTCCTTCATTATTAATCTGGTCTTGATATATTTTTCTGCCTGGCTTAATATTATTTCTATAGTATTGTACAAGAAACCTGTAAATGTAAGCCATCTCAGGCTGAAAACCGATATCAGGATGGGTTTTGAATCAAAGCTTGCCTGAGGACACGAAGGAGGTCTGCGCTTTTGCTGCTTCCTTTTATCATGTTGGCTGGTAATGCAGGTAATATGGTTGAATTGGTGATTGCGAATGAATATGTTTTTTGTCATACTGCTTGCTCTTGGCCTGGCAATGGATGCTTTTGCTGTTTCAGTATCCTGTGGGCTGTGTGTTTTACGAAAACGAACCTTTCACGCCACGAAGGCAGGCCTTTTTTTTGGCTTTTTCCAATGGGGCATGCTGGCCCTGGGAGGGTTGGCCGGGAATACCTTCCGAACCTTCATTGAACCTGTGGATCATTGGATCGCATTTGTGCTGCTGGCTTTTATTGGCGTCAAGATGTGGAAGGAGTCTTTGGACGATAAATCCGAGCCAATGGATTTAACCAGCCTGAAACTGATGCTGACATTATCCCTCGCAACCAGCATAGATGCCTTTGCAGCCGGTATCAGTATTTCAGCAATGGGGTACGACATATTGTTTCCTTCGATTATCGTAGGCGTGATCACCTTCATCATGTCTTTTCTTGGGGTATTGCTGGGCTGCTGGTTATCTAATTATGCCCGGTACCAAAAATACCTGGCTCGGATCGGCGCATTGATCTTAATTGGGATTGGACTGAAGATCCTTTTGGAAGATTTGTTATAACCAGGGTAATGCTCCTCCTCATCTCTTTGCGTTTTTCAACCCTACAGTTTAAAAACGCTGATGATGGAGGTTTAACATCAAAGCGGAAAAAGAAAAAGAAACCCCCCGATTCGTATGTTTGCCAAAAGGGTGTAAACATAAGTCGGGGGATTATTGTATAAAGACCAATGGGTTTGTGCGGCTCAATCAAAATAAAAAATGGGTATATCGATGGAAAGCACTTCTGCATTTAAAGTGAGCCTGTTGTTTTCAAAGTCGAGAGGCCCTGCAATCTTAGTGAACTGGTTGGAGTAGCCCAGCCCTTCTGTGGGGATTCCGTTTTTCAAATCAAGATCCATGTTTCCATTTTCGTCATGGAACACAAGAACTGAATAGTCACCAAACATCAGGTTTTCAAAGCTTACTTCGATCATATCATCCTTTATTTCTACGAGCTGGGTATTTACTATCTGGTTTGAACCTTTATATATTACCACAATTGCCTTTCCACTGCCTTTACGGAACCCGTCTGCTCTAACCGTGATGCTGCCAACTGTTGCAGTGGCAGGTTGGGTATTCTCAGATGCAGTGGCAGGTTGGGTATTCTCAGATCCCTCCAGCGGAAATTTTGCCTGATATACCATAAAATCATAAAATGACAAGGGTAAACGGAATACGCGCGGGCCTCCCTGAGCTTTCAGCTTCCCTGAGCTTATCCAGGAAGGTATGGATATCCTGTCGAGCCCTCCCTGTCGGTATACGAGCCACACCTGCCGATCCTTTGGAATTTCATCCAGGGAGCTTACGAGCACTCCATTCGGCTGGAAGGCATCGAAATTACTGAACCCCCCGTTTCCCTGCCGTACATAATAGTAATTCATATTGTCAGGGTAGTAGTAGCTGAAGGTTCCAATGGTGTGCTCATCGGTATGCAGGAAAATGTCACCGGGCTGAACCTGCAGCGTTTGAACAGCTTCCTTCATGGGGCCGTTGAAACGGTTGGTCAGCGTATGGTGAATTTGCAGCCCTGAGACAGCCAGTATCAATACCAATGCAACGATGGTGGGGGTGATCTTCTTTCCGAGGTTGGCCATTGCGAATGACAACGCCAGGATGAACAACCCCAGCACATTCACCATATATCGCTCTACCAGAACCGGCCGGATGACCCAGGAGGCGACTATTCCGGCGATGATGGTCAACAGATAGGTACCCTGGGCGATGATGGGCAGAATTACCTTTTTGTCTTTTTGAAAAATTTTAGAGAGTATCCCCCAGGAAAGGATGATGGCAGCAATCATATAACAAAATGCCGGAAAGCTTCCGGATAACGGTACAAAAAATTTATTTGAGAATGGGTATGCAAATGTTTTCTGGATAACGTCAGTGGTAACCGGAGGAATCCAGTAGCTTGCTCTCACGCGATTCATCGCACTAATCAGCTTCACAAGCCATGGTATGTAGGCAACTGCCATTGCTGCGGCAACATATAGAAACGGTATGAGCTTTTTCTTCTTTATCAGCATCATCAAAAGCACAAACGCACAAATGATAATAACCGCCAGTAAAGCATAATAATGCGTATAGGCAGCCGTGACAGAGAAAACACAGAACAGGATCCAATCTTTCAATTTGCCCTCCTCATAGCTGAAGAAGCCATAAAGAGCACATCCCGTCACCCAAAAAGCTGCCCAGGTATACATCCTGGCTTCCTGTGCCATGGCAACCGTGATGGGCATTGTAAAGGAAAGAATGGTATAAAGAATTCCCACCCGTTCTCCCAGTGCGCGGCGGACAGGCCCAATCCCCAACGAAGCCAGCAACAGTGCCCCGATCACTGAAAAGGCGCGCAGGCTGAAAACCGTATTCCCAAAGATCAATGTGAAGACTCGAAGCATCAGATAGTATAGTGGCGGATGATTATCTCCGCCTGTTATGCTGATGATATCGGCCATGGATCTCCTGACCAGCGCTCCGGTATAGGATTCGTCATACCAAAGGCTTTCATTGGTAATGCCCGTAAACAGCAAAACCGCGCCTGCCGCCATAATAGCTCCCCAAAGAATAAGAACCCTGGAGCTGAGCTTTTTTTGTTCCATGCGTTCACCCTCCGTAGATATGTCATTCAATAATAGAACTGTCAATAATGTTTTATCACAAACTGTTCTTTCTGCCAACTGAAGGGAGTGGATTAAAAACAGCTAAAAATATTTCTCACAAGTTCTATGCTGCGGAATATACTGTTAGTATCAACAATTGAGCCTGGGGGTGCCCACCGATGAAAATCATCGTTATAAAAATGCCACGTTTCTTGGGTAGTTTTCTGAAAAGAGTCTTTAACATTCATTAAATCAATAGGATGGAGCACATCATTGTATAGCATAAGCAGGCAGAAAAGCTTTTAATTATGATCAACTGTGAAATGCATGTCTGTTCCCAGTTTTTCCAGGCATGGGTCTGTTTTCTTTTAGGAGCAGTACCATCGAATGAACACAGAGCCAATGGAAGGCAAGCAAAAACCCCCGGAATAACCCCGGGGGTAATCGTTATAGGAAAATTCTGTTGGTGATAAGACCCGTATCCGCTTAAACGGATTTCTTGTTGGAACGCATGCAGCTTGTGCAGACATCCAGCCTTTTGGTCACACCATCGATCGTCAGTTGGGTTCTTTTCACATTGGTTTTCCAAGCAGTATTGCTTCTTCTGTGTGAATGGCTGACCTGAATGCCGAACTTCTGTCCTCTTTCACATAATTCACATTTTGCCATTGCTACACACCTCCTTATCGTCTTAAATCGGTTCCGGTGCTTTTTTCGGGTGATAACCCGTATGTAAAGCACTGTTCCGTAATGTTCAATTGGCTTTGCGGTTCCCTGGAACCACAGCAACTAATATTCTAACACAGCCCCATGATGGAATGCAAGCTTTTTTTCACTATCACCTTTTTCACTGAGGAAGTCATTGTTACTGTTCACACCCCCACAAAAGTTAGCGGGTGGCTGGGTGATTTCAATGACGAAAGGCAACATGCTGCGAAGCCTTGCTGCCTCCCAAAACCTATAAGCGTGCAACTGAGCGACCCAGGATATGGAGACCACTGCTGATTCACTTATACAGAGTTAGGAGCGGGTAAAAAGGTACGTGCTTTGTTAGTTTGTATTGAACTGAGTTCAATACAAACGACAGAGGAGTGAAACACCCAGACAGGCCCTGCGAATTGTTTTCTAGAGCTACCTGTGAACAGTAAC
>CAYVFB010000021.1:0-41219 GCA_964450305.1 uncultured Ruminiclostridium sp. | reverse complement strand
GGGCTTATTAACTCTATTGCGCCACAAAGCTGGAAAAACAGCAGTATATTTTCTGAGGAAGATGAAAGGAGATTTCTATATAGAAATTTGAAAGACCATATTGATAATTACAGTTCAAATGATATAGGTCTGTTGTGGGATAAACTATTTGAGTTACTTAGTAGTGGACAGATAAAAACAGATGAATTTTTACTTCATGTTCCAGAGTTTATAAAGATAATTCTGCCTTCGTCATGCTATATGGATCCTGAAGAATTAGTAAGATACATAAGAAGAATTGTTATATTGCATAGATTAAGAGCTGATTATTACCCCGAAAATAAAACTGAAGCAAAAGTTGTTTTCTTTCATGCAACTGAAGATATCCACACAGATGAGCCCGAAGAGAATACTGAAAAATGGAATCAATATTGTTCACATCAAATAGAAAAACAAAGTGTGAAAGGCAATCATTATACGATGTTAACGGAGCCAAATGTTGCGTTAATAGGTTATAAGATGAACTGTATTTTAATGTCATTGGAAAATGAGGATTAAGCAATGGAGAATATCTTGTTTGTGTTATTACATATATCTACAATATTTGTTTTTCTCATGTTTGTTTACCTTTTACGACAAAAACAGAAAGGTCAAATTCAAATCATTTTCCTTGTTAATATTTTGTTATTATTCATATGGAGTATTGGATACATTTTTGAGGTTTATTACACCAATACACACGGCGCGCCAATTATGGCATATGTTTATGTTTGGAACATAGGGTTATGTTTTATTCCTTCAACCATATTGTTAACTGGAATAGTATATACTAAAACAAAAATTAGATTCTCTATAAAATACATCTTGTTATTTATCCCAGCCGTTGTATCTTACATTATTTTAGTCACGAATCAATACCATAAGTTGTTTTTTATACACTTTTCAATGGAAAATGACCAGATCAAATATGGAGCGTATTTTCCGATTCATAGCTTTTTCTCATATGGGTATTTAATCATTGGGTTATTTATTATCATTCGATTTTCTATAAAAAACTCAGGTTTTTTTTCCAGGCAATCAATTCTGATTGTTATAGGCACTCTTATACCTCTGGTTGCGAACATTGTCATCATCACTAAAGTAGTTGAAGTTCCCTTATACTCGACGGCCATTGCATTCTCATTAGCAATTATTTGTTATGCTATTGCCATATTCCGATATCAGTTTTTAAGTATCGCTCCAATAGCCCTGCGCACAGTTGTTGATAGAATTTCAGATGCTTTTATTGTTATCAATGAAGATTATCATATTATCGATTACAACCTAACAATGGATATAATTTTTAATGGTTTAGTTACAATCAACAGGAAAATCAATATTGGTGAGGTTTTTGAAAACACCTGCCTCATGGAAGATGAAGATGATCTCATCAAACTTATAAATGTTGCGAAAACCTCATCCGCCCCTGTCATCTTCAGTAAACACATTCAACAGGATAAATTTGACAAACATTTTTCAATTGAGATCACACCCATCATCTCAAACAAAAATTATTTAGGGACCATTCTCCTTTTCCGGGATATTACCGCGAATATTAAGAACCAGGCGGCAATGGAAGAGAAACAAAGAATCCTGATGGAACAAGAGCGCCTGGCCTCCTTGGGACAGCTTATCGGGGGAATTGCGCACAACCTGAAAACACCGATTATGAGTATTTCCGGTGCTGCTGAAGGGCTGAAGGACCTGGTTGCCGAATATGAACTGTCTACCGATGACCAAACCGTTACCGCCGAGGATCACCATGAAATTGCCGCTGAAATGCGCACCTGGCTGAACAAAATTCAACCCCATTGTGGTTATATGGCCGACATCATTGATACTGTTAAGGGACAGGCCATGACCTTTTCGAATTCAACGGCGATCAGCTTTTCAATAAATGAGCTTGTAAAGAGAATTGAATTGCTGCTCAAATATGAATTAACCAGGTCTGGTTGCACTTTAGTTACAGATGTCAAGGTAGATTCTTCTACAGAATTATTTGGAGATATTAATAGTTTGATTCAAGTATTCGATAATATAATTATAAATGCAATACAGGCGTACGAAGGGAAAAATGGGAGAATTGAGTTAACCATAGAAGAGACTGATGAAAGCATCCTGTTTTCAGTAAAAGACTATGCAAAGGGCATTCCATACAGGGTAAGAGACAAGCTCCTTAAAGAAATGGTTACAACAAAGGGAACAGCTGGTACAGGCCTTGGGTTGTATATGTCCTGCTCTACCATTAAAGCACGCTTTGAAGGGAAAATGTGGTTCAAGACTACAGAAGGAAAAGGAACCACCTTTTATGTACAGATACCTCGCCAAAAATAGCATAGAGCAATCCGAAAGAAGAAACAGGGGGAGTATCCATGAGAAAACGGTTATCAGTTTCGTCGAATTACATGAAAATCCTGATCGTTGATGATGAACAGGGGATCATCGATTCTTTGTCCATCATGCTAAAGAGAAGTGGATATTATCATGAAGGAATCTTAAACCCCCTTGATGCGATTGAAAAAGTAAAAAATGAACATTTTGACCTGATGATCCTGGACTATTTAATGGTTCCCATCCACGGAGATGAGGTTGTAAAAAGGATCAGAGAATTCAATTCGGAATTATATATCTTACTGCTTACCGGCCACAAAGATTTGGCACCTCCACTGGAAACGATCAAAGCGCTGGATATTCAGGGATATTGTGAAAAAAGCGATCGGTTTGATCAACTGCAGCTTCTGGTGGAATCGGGCTTCAAGTCGATCATGATGATGAACACCATCAAGCAATTTCGTGACGGCTTGAATAAAATTTTACAGGCGGTTCCCAGAATATATCAACTGCAACCCCTTGGCAGCATCCTCGAAGATATCCTCATGGAACTGCTGCCGCTTTTAAGCAGCGAAAATGCTTTCATTTTAGTCGATAATATCCCTGACCAATTTGATTCCAGGAAGAGCATTTTCCGCGGAATCGGGAAGTTTAAGGCTGAAATCTCCGATTTCATGCCAATGCTGGACCCACTGCTATTGGAAAGCATCGGAAAGGCAAAAATCACCAAACAGGTCATCCGCAAGGATACAGGGGTGATTCTGCCCTTAATCAATGAGTACACCGAATGTATTGGTATCATTTATGTTGAAGGCACTGAAAGCTCCGCCACCGAAATATCCGATGCCTACAGGCTGTTGGAAATCTATACGGCACAGGCGGCTTCTTCGCTGACCAATGCGTTCCTGCATTCCATGGTCAACATGAAAAACGAAGAACTGAACCGGACCTATGATCAGTTAAGAATCCGGTATATGGATACAATCGAGGCGTTGCGGCAGGTGGTTGACGCTAAGGATGAATATACGCGGGGTCATTCCGACCGAGTGTCCTATTACTGCGTCAGAATCGGAAAAGCAATGGGCCTCACCGACGAAGAACTGGAAACCATCAGGGTTGCCGGGTTGTTCCATGATGTTGGGAAAATGGGGATAACCGACGACATTCTGTTTAAGAGCGAGAAACTGAACGTGCGGGAGTTTGAAGAAATTAAAAAGCATCCGATGAAGGGTGCCAGAATTTTATCCGTCATCTCCATGTTTAAAGATGTAGTTCCGATTGTGAAATGCCATCATGAAAGAATTGATGGGAAAGGGTATCCGGAAGGGCTTAAGGGCAATGAAATTCCCTACCTGGCGAGGATTGTATCCGTTGCCGATGCATTTGACGCCATGATGTCCGACCGGCATTACCGTTCCAAGCTGGATCTGAAATCGGCAATCAATCAGCTGATAGAAGGGTCGGGAACCCAGTTTGATGCAGAAGTAGTGAAAAAGTTCGTGTCTATGCTGGAGCATTTCTCTGCTATACAAAGAGAACTGTCGGTTACCTACGAATAAGGTATTCTCTTGCCTGAAATAACATGATATAATATGGGCAAATTAAAACGGAAATAGATACCAGGTACGGTGGAGTGCTGCGATGCAGGCACTTGAGAGGCGGCCGGGTTTAGTCTGAACTTGGGCGAACCTTCTTAATGGGGCCGTGCCAGGACATAACTCTGAAAAGCTAACGGAAAGCTAAAACCGAAGGAGCAATACCCATAGGGAGCATTGCTTAGGTTATGAACAGAGGAAGATGACAGCTTTTTTGTTATCTTCCTTTTTTACGGGAAGATGAATAAATCAGGCCTCATCCGGAGCTCATTATGGTTTCACAGGGTTTCCAGGAGGTAACGCACAGGAGGTATTTCCATGAAGAGGACACCACTCTATGAAAAACATTGTTTGTTGGGCGGAAAAATGATTGACTTCGGAGGTTGGGAACTGCCCGTACAATACACCGGGATTCTTGAAGAACACCGGCAGGTAAGAAAAGCGGCAGGCTTGTTTGATGTATCTCATATGGGTGAAATTCATGTGAGCGGGCCGGACAGTGAAAAATATATTCAGCGTTTGATTACAAACAATATTATTGGAGCTAGAGCATTCAAGGTGATTTATTCGCCTCTGTGCTACCCTGATGGTGGTGTAGTCGATGATTTACTGGTCTACAAATATTCTGACACCGATTTTCTGATCATCGTCAATGCCGGCAATACTGACAAGGATTTTGAATGGTTTTTGCAAAACTCAGCTGGAAAGGTCGCTATCGAAAATGTTTCCAGCCAGTATGCCCAACTGGCCATCCAGGGTCCCAAGGCTGAGACTGTTCTTCAAAAGCTGACAGGCAGCTCCCTTCAAGCCATAAAATTCTTCACCTTCGATCCCAATGTTCAGATCTGTACAATAAAAGGTTTTGTATCCAGAACAGGCTATACCGGCGAAGATGGTTTTGAGATATACATCAGCCCTGAAGATGCAGGCCTGATATGGGATAGCCTGCTCGAGGCCGGAAAGGACGAAGGATTGATCCCTGTTGGGCTGGGTGCCCGTGATACGCTGCGGTTTGAAGCGGCTCTGCCCCTCTATGGGCACGAAATCTTTGAAAACATCACCCCGTTGGAAGCGGGGTTGGGGAAGTTTGTGAAGCTTGACAAAGAATTTTTTATTGGCAAGGATGCCCTTGCAAAGCAAGTGGAACAGGGCATTCCAAGAAAGCTTACCGGTTTCGAAATGACGGAACGAGGCATTCCAAGAAGCCATTATGAAGTGCAGGTAAATGGAAGAGAAATTGGTTTTGTTACGACAGGAAGCTTCTCGCCAAGCTTGGACAAGAATATTGGGTTGGCCTTGCTGAATTCAGACTATTGCAGCGAAGGAAACGAGGTAGATATTATTATCCGTGGCAAACCTGTCAGGGCAAAAACCATTGGCATCCCGTTTTATCAGAAGAAATACAAAGGCTGGTAAAGGGAAATGCGTTCCTTCCAATCCAGAAAAGATATCAGATGAATCAAGGATGATCTGTGGTAAACACGGGAAAGAATAAGCTGGGAGACACCGGGACTCGGTGTTTGGATATCGTGTAATTCAACCAGATGAAGAAGTATTGGAGGATAATGAGAATGAGTGATTTAAAGGGTTTGCGGTTTTCAAAGGATCATGAGTGGGTCAGGCTCGATGGAAGCAGAGCTTTCATCGGCATTTCGGATCATGCGCAGCATTCATTGGGAGATATCGTTTTTGTGGAACTGCCTATGTTGGGGTCTGTCCTGAATGCATCGGATGTGCTGGGAGTGGTTGAATCGGTTAAAGCAGCTTCCGATGTTTATACTCCCATTGCCGGTAAAGTGGTTCAAGTGAATGAAGCTCTTGTGGATCATCCGGAACAAATTAACGAGCAGCCCTATGAAAGCTGGATCGCAGTGTTGGAAACAGAAGATACATCCGCCTTGGAAGCATTGATGGATGAAACAGAGTACGAGGCGTTCTGTCAGGAGGAATAAGATGTCGGACTATATTCCGAACACCCATGCACAACAGATGGAAATGCTTAAACAGACAGGCCTTGCCGGCATGGAGGATTTGTTTACGGCAATCCCGCAAAATGTGGTTCTGAAAAGAGAGCTAAACCTCCCTGCAGCCTTGTCTGAAATGGAGCTGAAAGCACAAATGCGCCATATGTCGTCTAAAAACAGCAATACCGAAGAGTATGCATGTTTTCTTGGTGCAGGTGCTTACGACCATTACATCCCTGCCGTTGTTTCCAGCCTTTTGGGACGGCAGGAATTTTACACGGCATACACCCCGTATCAGCCTGAAATCAGCCAGGGAACGCTGCAGGCTATTTTTGAGTATCAGACGATGATCTGCCGGTTAACCGGGATGGATGTGGCCAACGCTTCGATGTATGATGGTTCCTCCGCCTTGGCCGAGGCAGCATCTGCAGCCTGCCATACAACCGGTAGAAAGGAAATCCTTGCAGCCTTGTCGGTTCATCCCGAAAGCAGGGAAGTGCTGTCCACCTATTCCAGGTTCAACGGGAATACAGTGACAGAACTGGACTCCCAAGACGGAAGGCTTGATTTTGCTGATCTGGAGGCGAAATTGTCTGATAAAACGGCGGCAGTTGTCGTTCAAAGCCCCAATTTCTTCGGCACGATTGAAGACCTGAAGGAAATTGCTTTAATCACCCACAAGGCGAAAGCTTTACTCATCGTTAGTTGTGATCCCATCTCACTGGCCATATTGAAATCGCCCGGAGAGCTGGGAGCGGATATCGCTATCGGGGAAGGCCAGTCCATGGGGAATCCGCTGAGCTTTGGCGGCCCGTATCTGGGCTTTTTTGCCGCTAAAAAAGAACTGCTTCGAAGAATGCCCGGCAGAATCGTCGGTGAAACCGTTGATAAAGAAGGCCGAAGAGCCTTCGTGCTTACGGTGCAAACACGGGAACAGCATATCCGAAGGGAGAAGGCAACATCCAATATATGCTCCAATCAGGCTTTAAATGCCCTTGCCGCAACCATTTACCTTACGACCATGGGAAAACAGGGGCTTCAAAAGGTAGCGCTTCTGTGCGCATCAAAAGCGCATTATGCTTATGAACAGCTATTGAAAACCGGCCTATTTCAGCCATGCTTTCAGGCACCATATTTTAAGGAATTCGCTGTTTATTACAATGGAAATGTTACCGAGTTAAATCGGAAACTTTTAAAGTACGGTATTATTGGCGGCTATGATCTTGAAAAACAGTACCCGGCGATGAAGAAAGGTTATCTGGTAGCTGTTACCGAGAAAAGAACCCGGGAAGAAATTGACCGGTTCTGTGGAAAGGTGGTGGAACTATGCTGAGAAAACCAACACCATTGATTTTTGAAATGAGTGTGCCGGGGCGACAGGCCCACCAACTGCCCGAGTATGATGTCCCGGAAGTGGAGCTTTCCCGGCTTATTCCGCAACAACTCCTTCGGGAAGCCCCGCCGGATTTGCCGGAAGTGGGAGAAGTGGATGTCATCCGCCATTTCACCGAGTTATCACAGAAAAATTATGGCGTGGATGCCGGTTTTTATCCCCTCGGATCCTGCACTATGAAATACAATCCAAAGGTGAATGAGGCTGTTGCTCAACTGGATGGGTTTGTAAAGGTTCATCCCTATCAGCCGGAGGAAACCGTTCAGGGGTGTTTGGAACTTTTATATCAAACCGACAGGGCTTTATCTGAGATCACCGGGATGGATCGTATATCACTGCAGCCTGCAGCCGGTGCTCATGGAGAGTTGACGGGGCTGATGATTATCAAGGCTTATCATGAGCATCAGGGAGATTTCAAGCGAACAAAAATTGTCGTCCCCGATTCAGCTCACGGAACAAACCCCGCTTCTGCAGCGGTTGCAGGGTTTCAAGTGATCGAAGTGAAGTCAAACGAACACGGCGGCGTTGATCTGGAAGCGCTGAAGGCCATCATGAGCGACGAGATTGCCGGCTTGATGCTGACAAACCCGAACACCTTGGGTTTATTTGATGAAAATATCGATGTCATCGCCAGGATTGTTCATGATGCCGGCGGATTGCTTTATTATGACGGTGCAAACGCAAACGCCATTTTGGGAATATCCCGCCCCGGAGACATGGGTTTTGATGTGGTTCATCTGAATCTGCACAAAACCTTCAGCACGCCCCATGGTGGTGGGGGGCCGGGTTCAGGGCCTGTTGGCGTAAAGAGAGAGCTGGTTCCATTCCTGCCTCGGCCTGTTATAGAACAGAAGGACGGTAATTACTGGCTGGACTATGATCGCCCCCTATCTATCGGGAAGGTTCGATCCTTCTATGGGAATTTCAATGTGGTCGTAAAGGCTTATGCCTATATCCGGTCACTTGGCGCAAAAGGACTTCGCAGGGTTTCTGAGACTGCCGTACTGAATGCAAATTATATCATGGCCAGTTTGAAGCCATATTATCATCTGCCCTATGATAAAATCTGCATGCATGAAGTGGTTTTTTCAGGACAGAAGCAAAAAAGCTTTGGGGTGACAACCCTCGATATCGCCAAGCGGCTGATGGATTATGGTTACCATCCGCCGACGGTTTATTTTCCGCTGGTCATCAGGGAAGCCTTGATGATCGAGCCTACAGAAACTGAAAGCAAAGAAACGCTGGATGAGTTCATCCACGCGATGATCCAAATCGCGAAGGAAGCCGAGACAGAGCCGGATACCGTAAGGAATGCGCCCCATACGACGGTAATATCCAGGCCTGACGAAGCAAAGGCGGCCCGCTTGCCTGTGCTAAAAGCTGAAAGCGTGGAAACCAAAGCGCCATAAGAGCAAAGGCAAAGAGCATGGAAATGCATACCCTATAAGGGCAATAGCGGAGAACATGAAATCGCTCTCACACATGAATAGAAGCAGAGAGGATGAAATCGGTTCAGCCGCTAGAGCCCTGCCCCATCCCGGTTTCCGGCCTGTCAGATGAACAGAGGGAAGATTGATCGCAATGCTTTCATCTTCTGCCCCTGTAAAATCGGGGTCTTCTGGCATAAGCAGCAAGGTTGGGGTTTGTTCCTGTTTCAACCGGTGAAATCGGCTCGGGTATCTTGTTCATTTGAACAGGGGAAACCGGTTCAGGCCTTCTGTTCTTCTGAACGGGAGAAACCGGCTCAAGCCTTTTGTTCATCTGAACGGGAGAAACCGGCTCAGGCTTTTTGTTCATCTGAACAGGAGAAACCGGCTTGTTACCGGTTTGCACCGGCGACACCTGTTCCATCATCGGGGACTGAAAGCTTCGATGCATGTCTCTCCTGATACCATGTCGAGTGAACCTGATAAACATAATTATTACCTCCGAGGAATAATTTCTACCCTATCATATGTATCATACAGGCGGATTGCTCCAAGTTTGTAACAGGGCCCATCACCCCCAGCCACCTCCAAGTTTATGACAGGGAAAACCATCCCCAGCCACATTGCTGCAAGTTTGTAACAGGGCAAACCATCCCCGGCCACATCTGACTTAAAGCCATTTTGACAGGTATTTACCGATAGGAAGTACAAGGCATTGTAACAATCCTGGTTTGAATTACATAGGATGAACTGATACTCCACGGGCAACCGGAATGTGATTTGCAGGCTGCTCTGAGGCTGGTTACATAAAGGGGTGGATCCTGTGGCTGAACACTTTTTCAGCTCGACGCAGCTCGCTATTATAGCTGCAGTAGTAGTGATTATTGCTGATATTATCGGTCTGTTTTCTGCCGTGTCCGCATTCAATGAGGAACAGGCAAGTGCGGATAATAACAAGAAAAAACTTGAAGATATCTGTAAATACATACAGGATAAACTCAACTCGTAAGGGATTTCCATATAAACCCATGGCCTGTTATTCGGAATTCTACTTGATTTTTCATATTGAACAGTTTAAAATAAAACCATACTGAAGAAAGGGCAAGGTATTGCATTGATGAAATGGAACTAATTCAGCGAGCAAATTGAATTGTGGCTGCACCTGTTGTAACAACGGGTTGTGTGTTGCGTTGTGCCGGTTTATTAGCCGGTCGTGCTGGATTGGTTCTATCAAAACGATTTATCTTTAAAGCATGCTTTAGCGGGTTTATTCCGGTGAACGGGATTATTCTCTCAGGACAGGGTTCCACAGAATGCTCCCTCGGTACATTCCCGAATT
The DNA here is from genome assembly GCA_964450305.1 of uncultured Ruminiclostridium sp. Lineage (GTDB taxonomy): Bacteria > Bacillota > Clostridia > DSM-8532 > DSM-8532 > JAAYJG01. The sequence goes on along the minus strand of CAYVFB010000021.1, from coordinate 31,152 downwards.
GCTTGATGAAGCTTTATAGAATCTCCAACTACGAATCTTTCCGGCACAAAAACAGTGAACAAGGGAGAGATTTTTTTATGCTTATTTTAGAAGCTCAAAAGATAAAAAAGTATTATGGAGACAGATTGATTTTTGCGTTGGATGATCTGAAGGTTTATACCGGTGACAGAATCGGAATTATTGGCTTGAACGGTTCAGGGAAAACCACATTGCTAAACATCCTGGCTGGGGAAACCGAACCGGATGAGGGTGTTGTCAGGCATTTTTGCAATATTGCCTATATCCGGCAGTTTTCGCAGGAGGAGATCTGTGCAGACCAAAAACTGATCAGTGAATTCAGCCTTTCAGGCAAAACAGATCAACAGGTATATAGTGGCGGGGAACAGACCCGAATTAAAATTGCCAATGCCTTCAGCGAAGACAATTTATTGGTATTTGCCGACGAACCAACCTCAAACCTGGATTATAAGGGTGTGGAGCTGTTATCGGGCAAGCTTGCGAAGGTACCGTCATTCCTGCTTATCAGCCATGACCGGTATCTGTTGGACAGCCTTTGTAACAGAATTATAGAAGTCAAGGATGGAAACATTCGTACCTTCAGTGGCAATTACAGTGACTACAGCAAACAGAATGAACTGGAGCGCAGAAATGCCGAAATGGAATATGAAAAATATACATCCGAAAAAGTGAAACTCGTCAGTGCCATCCGCAACAGGAAGGATAGGTCCGCCTCAATGCGTAAAGCGCCAAAGCGCATGGGCAACTCTGAAGCCCGGCTTCATACACGGGAGGCTAACGAAAAACAGGAGAAGGTTAACAATGCTGCAAACAGCCTGAAAACGAGGCTGGAGAAGCTTGATGTTAAGGAGAAACCAAGAGAGCAGCCGACAATCAGGCTGGATTTCTCGCTCACAAGGCCTCCGGCAAATAAAGTTATCCTCTCTGCAACGAACTTGTCCTTCAGTTACGGGACGAGAGAAATATTCGACAACGCCTGCTTTGATATTCCAAACAATACTAAAACGGCTTTGTGGGGAGAAAACGGCACCGGAAAGACAACGCTGCTGAACCTGATATATGGTCAATCCACAGATGCCATTAAAATTGTTCCTCTGGCGGTGATGGGGTATTTCCATCAAAGCTTTGAGAACCTCAATTTTCATCAATCGATACTGCACAACGTCATAAAAAGCAGTGTTCAATCTGAAACGGTTGCCAGGTCTATTCTTGCAAGGCTGCTGTTAACGAGGGACGCGGTGCATAAGAATGTTGGCGTCCTCAGTGGAGGAGAGAAAATAAAGGTGTCCTTTGCAAAGCTTTTTGTTTCTGATGCCAATGTTCTGCTTTTGGATGAACCCACTAACTATCTGGACATGGCATCGATGAAGGCGTTGGAGGAGGTGCTGAAGTCATACGAAGGAACGGTGGTTTTCGTATCTCATGACAGGGAATTTGTAAATTCAGTCGCAGATCGGCTGCTTATCCTGGAAGATGCCAAAATCACTGCTTTTGAAGGCAAGCTGAATGATTATCAAAAAAGCCTGAAACAAGACGCAGAATCGGTAGCCTCAGGAATGGAAAAAATGGCTCTGCAGATGAAACTTTCAGAGATTATTGCCAGAATGTCCGGCCCGAAAGCACACAAGGATACATTGGAACAGGAGTACGCTAAAGTGGTTGAGCAATTGAAAATGCTGAATTAACTAAACTTTCCCACATAGCCTGCAATGCTGGTAAGCGTTCAAGACACTGGGGGAAAGGTTACTATTCAGAGGTTAGCAGGCACAGCCTGTCATCCTGAACGAAGTGAAGGATCTTCACATCACTCCGGAAGAGATCCTTCGCTATGCTCAGGATGACATCGCTGCGCTCAGAAAAAAACGCATACCTCTGAAACAGGTAGCAGGGGAAGTTGAGTGAATTAAGCTTATTCAGGGTTGACAAGGCCTCCTTTTCACATTAACTTATTATTATGACAATGAATCTTTAGGCCTGATTCACAGGCCAGGAGATGCATTTCTCCGCAATAAATATACATACGGGAGGATTTTTACATGCGCTACGGTTACTTTGATGATAAAAACAGGGAGTATGTCGTTGATAAACCCGATACTCCCATGTCCTGGATCAACTATCTTGGGACTTCGGAATACGCTTCGTTAATTTCAAATAACGCAGCAGGCTATTCCTTCTACAAATCCCCCCGATTGGGCAGGTTGATGCGGATGCGCTTTAACAGCATTCCGATGGAAAGGCCAGGCAAATACATTTATATCCGCGACGATTCAGACGGCGACTTTTGGTCCGCCTCCTGGCAGCCTGTGGGCAAGCCATTGGGCGAATACCGTACCGAATGCAGGCACGGTATGGGGTACACCCGTTTTATCAGTGAGTATAAAGGAATTAAAAGCAACTATCGGGTATTCGTGCCCGTGGACAAGCCTATCGAATTCTGGGAGATAGAGCTGGAAAACGCTTCTGCCCAAACCAGAAACCTGTCACTGTTCTCTTATGCGGAATATTGCTTGTGGAACAACGACAATGATTTGTCCAACTTCCAATATTGTCTGTATGTTGCCAGAATGGGTTACATTCAGGATATTATCGATTATTCCATCGTACTTTGGCCGTTTTATGAACCAAAGGGGTTCATGGCGTCCACCCTTCCGGTGGAAAGCTTTGATACTGACCGGGAAGTATTCATCGGTAATTACCACAGCGAAACAAACCCGGCAGCCGTGATGAATGGTAAATGCTCCGGTTCCATCGCGTGTGGCGGAAACCCCTGTGCGGCGCTGCAAAACAAAATTATGCTGGCACCGGGAGAAAAGAAGCGTGCACTGTTCATCGTCGGAATCGGTGATGCCAAAACCGAGGGTGTGAAGTACAGGGAACTCTATCAGGATCCGATGAAGGTGGAGGAAGAATTCCTGAAGGTTCGGGCTTACTGGAATAGCAAGCTGGGCAAGTTCAGGATCAATACCCCTTCCGACATTGTCAACACCATGGGTAACATTTGGAACCAATATCAGTGCAATACCACCTTCAACTGGTCGCGGTCGGCTTCATTCAATGAAGCTGGCGGCAGGGACGGTCTGGGCTTCAGGGATTCCAACCAGGATACGCTGGGGGTTGTTCACTCCAGACCATCAGAAGTGAAGAATAAAATTATTGATCTGTTGAAGGCTCAATTATCCGATGGCTATACCATGCACGGTGTTCAACCGCTAACGCTGAAGCAGGGTGAGCATAACATTCCACAACCGCAGCACATCTATTCCGATGACCACCTTTGGCTGCATCTGTCTATTCCAGCCTATATCAAGGAAACGGGGGACGACTCCATTCTTTGGGAGGTTGTCCCATATGCCGATAAGGGTTCGGCAACCGTATATGACCATCTGAAGCAGGCGCTGGAGTTCTCCTGGCAGAAAAGGGGAGACCACGGAATTCTGTTAGGTCTGGCGGCTGACTGGAATGATTGTATTAACCTGAAGGGCAAGGGCGAAAGCACCTGGAGCAGTCTGCTCTATTACAGGGCGTTAACAGAGTTTATCAAAGTAGCGCAGCTTTTCGGTGAGGACGCAGATGCCCGGAAGTACCAAGGTTACGCCGAGGAGATTAAAAAGAGCCTGGATGCCTATACCTGGGAAGGGGATCGCTTTGCACGTGGATACCTGGACAGTGGCAGAAAGCTTGGCTCAAAAGAAAGTGAGCAATCGCAGATTTTCCTGAACGCTCAGACCTGGGCTGTGGTATCCGGCGCTTACAGGGATGAAAAAGGGCTGGCTGCCATGGACAGCGTGAAGAAATACATGTTTACGGAACATGGAAGCGTGCTGAACTATCCTGCCTATGAAAAGCATGATGTCGAAATCGGAGCCATCACTTCCTTTCCGAAGGGGTTGAAGGAAAATTCCGCAATTTTCTGCCATGCAAACACCTGGGCGATTGTTGCCGAGGGCATGCTTGGTAGGGGAGACAGGGCTTTTGAGTATTATTTGTCATTCCTCCCCGCTGCAAAAAATGAGAACGCCGATTTATATACCATGGAACCCTATGTCTATTGTCAGTTTATTACGGGAAAGGAACACCCATATCACTTTGGCAGGGCAAGGAATTCATGGCTTACAGGGACCGCATCCTGGGCGTTTGTTGCGCTTTCACAGTATATTTTGGGTGTGAGGGCCGATTACGACGGATTAGTGATAGACCCATCCATTCCTTCCGAATGGGATGGTTTTGAGGTATACCGCGAATTCAGGGGCAAAGGGCTTAGCATAAAGGTAGAAAACCCTGAACATATCTGTCACGGCGTGTCCGAGATTATATTGAATGGTGAAACGATTCAGGGTAACAAAATACCGCTGGAAAAAATGCAACCCCAAAACACCGTCCTGGTCAAATTATTTACATCGGGCGGGGTCCAGGTTCCTCTGTAAATTCTTGAAACCAGCGTGAGCCAGAGGGCGGGGCCCAGGTCCCCTGGTCAAATTTAGCCAAGGAACCTGCCCCCCGGTGTATGTCCCCTCTGATTACATTATTTACAGAGGAACCTGTCCCCTGTGTAAAACCGGTGCAAAAAGAAAGGAAATGAGATGAAGAGGCTGCTGTTGGTGGAAGACGATTTAAGCCTGATCGAAGGCTTGAAGTATTCACTCACAAAAAACGGGTTTGATGTAGATGTTGCAAGAACACTTCGGGAAGCCGGTTCCATGTTCGGTAACAATAAGTATCAGATCATCCTTTTGGACTTGATGCTTCCCGATGGCAGTGGCTTTGATTTATGCAGGACCATTCGTCAAACCTCCACGGTTCCCATTGTTTTTCTCACTTCCCTGGATGAAGAGGTCAACGTCGTTATGGGGCTGGATCTGGGTGGGGACGATTACATCACCAAGCCATTCAAGCTCAATGAACTGCTTTCGAGAATCAACGCTATCTTAAGACGATCGGAAAACAATCCTGCTTCAGGAACGGAGCTCTGCTCCAACGGTATTACGGTCAAGCTGATGGAAGGCAGGGTTTTAAAGGATGGCCGGGACATTGAGCTAACATCTGCAGAGTATAGGCTGCTTTGCCTTTTCATGCAGAATCCAAGGGTACTCTTGTCAAGGGAACAAATCATGGAACGGCTGTGGGACTGCACAGAGAGTTTTGTGGATGATAATACACTGGCGGTGTATATCAGCCGCCTGCGTGAAAAGATTGAAGATGATCCCAGACATGCCGCTTTTCTGACAACCATACGCGGAATGGGCTATAAGTGGAACGTTTCCTGAAGAAGCGATATGGAGCTAAACCAGGAGCTTTTTCTGCCATTCACCTTTGCAGCAGGAGATTACCTGTTCATAAGGTTACCTTGAATATATGCGGAGGGAAAAATGCGGGAGATGAAGCACTTTCCAAACAGAATACCTGATAAACTTCCGGCGGTGGGAATATCCTGCCGCCTTAGTGTATTTTAGAATAACCTCAGCGGAATAACCGGGTTGCGGAAGGCGGGGAATGAACATGAATATGTTCTCGGATAAACAGGTGAGAAATCTCTTTATCATTTTGGCAGCCATTTTAATCTGTGCGACCGGAATGATGCAAATTATTGCCCATGATAATGCAATGCGCCATAAAAACCAGTTGTTGCTGCATGATTACGAGGCGGCGGGCTATTTGATTCTTGAACACCCGGAGTTGTCTTACGACATCCAAAAAGCTTTTACCAGCGAGAAAACCTCTACCCATCTACAGGCAGGAAAGACCTTAATGGAAGCTGCCGGATACCATCATGGGGCAAGGCTTGTATTCATCTCTGACATATATCGGTTATACCGGGGAAACAGCCTGTCACTACTGATAATATCATTCATTTCAGGCTTGTTGCTGTTGTTCTTTATCTGGAGACATTTAAATAACCAGAACAATAAGTTGAATCAATACAGCACTGATATTCTGAAAACAATGAACGGTGAGCACACCCTCAGGTTAAACGACCAGCAGGAGGGAAGCCTGTCAAAGCTGGCTACAGCTGTAAATTTGGTTACATCGTCGCTGTACACCCACATCGAAAGTGAAAAACAGTCGAAGGTTTTCCTGAAGGATAACCTGATGAACATTTCACATCAATTGAAAACACCGATTTCTGCGTTGTCCATGTATAATGAGATTGTACAGGGCGAGAATGAATCCAACGAAGTGATTCGGGATTTTCTTCTAAAAAGTGAAAATGAGCTGGAACGTATGCGCATGCTCACGGCCAGTCTATTGAAGCTTGCCAGGCTGGATGCTGGTGTGATTGAGTTAAATCGTATCAACCAAAGCCTTGATGCGATCATCAGCGATGTTGGGCAAAGCTTTAAAGCCAGAATGGACAAGGAAAACAAAGCTTTTGTCTTTAACAGTGAAAACCAAATCCTTTATCCCTGTGACAGGGAATGGCTGTTCGAGGCACTGAGTAATCTGGTTAAAAATGCACTTGAACACACGGACTCCGGGGATACCATTCAGGTATCCCTGGAACAAACAGCGCTTTTTGTCCGGATTATCGTGAAAGATAACGGTCATGGTATTCATCCGGAGGATCTGCCTTTTGTATTTCAACGTTTCTATCGAAGCAAATACTCACAGTCAACCCAGGGTACCGGCATCGGGCTGACACTGACAAAGGCTGTCATCGAAATGCATGAGGGTTTAATCGATGTCGAAAGTGTTCCCGGGAAGGGAACCAGCTTTTCTGTTCGCTTTCCTGTCTTACAAAACTGTAAGAAAGAATTCATTCAGGCGTAAGGTTCCCATAGTATGATATTCACGACGGGCAGAAACTCATTGATGTATTAGAATGGGTTTCTGCTGTGAAATTGTTACAAAATGATTATCAGAGGTGGAAAAATGGTTATTTTAGAAACCGAAAACCTGTCAAAGACTTATGGCAAAGATGAAACAAGGGTGGAAGCCCTAAAGAACGCATCCTTTACAGTAAACAAGGGAGAATTTGTATCGATTGTTGGCCCGTCAGGCTCTGGAAAAACTACCCTGTTGAACCTGATCGGAGCATTGGATACGCCAACCACAGGAAAGGTTACACTGGATGGACGTGATGTTTTTTCCATGAATGAAGAAGAACTGGCGGTGTTCCGCAGACGTAATATCGGGTTCGTATTCCAGGCTTATAACCTGGTTCCGGAGCTGAATGTGGAAGAAAATATTATGCTTCCGTTATTGCTGGATTATAGAAAGCCCGATCGTCAATATATCGATGAATTGCTGAACACCCTTGGGATGTGGGATAGAAGGCGGCACCTGCCCAATCAGATCTCCGGCGGACAGCAGCAGCGGGTGGCTATTGGCCGGGCGCTTGCAGCCCGGCCTGCGATGATCCTGGCCGATGAGCCCACTGGGAACCTGGACAGCAGGAACAGCAGAGATGTTGTCGATCTTTTAAAGCTTTCGGTGGACAGGTTCAAGCAGACGCTGATCATGATCACGCACAATGAGAGCTTTGCCTGTTATGCACACAGGGTTCTGAAGGTTGAGGACGGGGTGGTATCACAGCTGGGAGGTGCGACAGAATGAAGAGCTATCTGGAACTCTCACAAAAAACCCTTTCCATGAACCGGAAAAAAAGCCGCCTGACGATGCTCAGCGTGATGATCTCTGTTACGCTGATCACAGGGATTTTTTCTATGGTTGACGTGTTTATGAAGTTTGAGAAAGCAGCGGTGATGAAGGAATACGGAAACTTTCATATGGCGGTATCAAATGCGACAGCAAATGAGATAAAAGCAATACAAGCCCGTATCGATGTGAAAGCTTCCGGCAAATTCGTCGATGTGGGAAGCGGTATTATCAACGATGTGGAATGCAGGCTCGGAGGCATTCATCAGGCTATGGCCGCAAATATGAATGTCAGGCTGCTGGAGGGGAGCTATCCCGAGAACGATGATGAAATCCTGCTGGAAAAATGGGCTACCGGCAGCCTTTTTGTCAATGCTGGTATGGGGGACAGGGTTTCTATTCTGCTGCCGGATGGTTCACTGAAAACCTTCACGGTAAGCGGAGTCTACAACGATTTAAGCACAATGAAGGCAGAAGGTGTGCCGGGTGTATTGCTGTCGGCAGATTATGCTTCCGGATTTCCAAAGAAAAAAATCGACCTGTTTTTAGTTGAGTTCAAAGACAGGGTTCGTATCAATGCTGCCACAGATGAGATTAAGAGGGTTTTAAGCCTCGAAGATAGCCGGGTTTCATTGAATAACCATCTTCTTGCGGTCATCGGCCAAAGCGAGCATCAGGCGGCCATCGGCCTGTATACCATTGGGGCCATCCTCTTTACCATTGTGCTGATAGCAGGGAGCGTGATGGTTTATAACACCTTTAATATCTCTGTGATGGAACGGGTCAGGGAATTTGGACTACTCCGCTGCGTAGGCGCGGCGCAATCCCAAATTAAAAAGCTGGTGAAACGCGAAGGGTTCACCATTACAATTCGATCTATCCCGGCTGGCATTTTGCTGGGCTTCCTGATGACCTTTGCCTGCTCTGCTGTTTTAAAGTATGTGAACAGTGATTTGTTCGGCTCGATTCCCTTGTTCACATTAAGCCCGCTGGGCATTGCCATGGGCATCGTTATTGGGTTTCTGACTGTTTTCATCGCGGTTGCACTGCCTGCCAGAAAAGCAGCCCGTGTATCGCCTGTAAATGCTGTAACAGGAAGCAATGAAATCAAAATATCCAGGCGCAAAAAGAAGGGAACCCTTACAAGGGTGATGCACGCTGAAGTCGCAATGGGGATCAACAATGCAACCATGAAAAAGAGAACCCTTGCGCTGATGTCCCTGTCCATTGCCATCAGTATCACCATGTTCCTGGGCTTTAACGTTTTTATCAGCTTTTTATATACATCTCTGAATACAACCAAACCGTTTACACCAGATATTACGATTGTGTGCCGGGATGGTTTCAATAGTGAGTTTATAAACAAGCTGCAGGAAATGGACAGTATTCAAACCATGTATAACCGCAAGTCGGATTATGTTGATGCCACTTTCGACATTTCCAGGCTTACCCCTGATTATCTGGAGCAGATGAAAGAGATGATTGCAACAGGAGAGAATGGTTTGTTTAACCCTTCCGAGAAATCCTGGTTGATCACCTATGATGACCCACAGTTTCAGTGGGCTAAAGATGAGCTTGTTGAGGGCGAGGTTTCAGAAGACCTTTTGAATCAGGGAAACGGAGTGATTGCAGTTCAAAAGCATCTGCGCAAGGGGGTTGCCTATGCAACCACCGCGTTAAAAACAGGGGACAGGGTCATATTCACCACGCCGGACGGCGAAAGAGAAATGACCGTGATGGGCGTGCTGCCCATGGAATACCTGCATGAAAACAGCCCGGATTTGACCATGACCACCTTTATCACCACGGAGAAGCTGTTCACCGAATTAACCGGCAAAAACACCTGGTATACGGTTCATCTGCAGCTTAAAAGCGCAAAGGATGAACAGGCGGTCAATGTTATTCGGACAATGGTCAACAAATCGATGATCTTCCAGGATCGACGCCAGGCCAATGATGATACCAACCAGCTGTTTTTCACGATGGCATTGTTTGTATATGGTTTTGTAGTGGTTATCGCGTTGATCAGCCTTTTAAACATCATGAATACGATGAACACCAGTATTGCTTCAAAAGCATCCTATCTGGGTGTCATGCGGGCTGTCGGCATGACCGGGAAACAGCTGAAGGCTATGATTATCGCCGAAGCAGGAACCTATACCCTGATAGGTATTGTTGCGGGCTGCACGGCAGGCGTGCTGCTGCAGAGATTCCTGATTAAAAACTTCCTGACAGCCTTATCAGTGCCATGGGAATTCCCAACGCTGCAAATTGTTTTAATCGTCATTGTTTCGGCATTGGTAGCGGTAGTTTCGACCATCAGACCCATTAAACAGATTCAGTCCCAAAGCATTATAGATGTGGTCAATGCATTGTAGATTTTTGCGGAGGAAGCCATAGGGTGGAGCCCAGGTACCTTAAAGCCAAGGTACCTGTCCCCTTGGTTACGCCCTGCGGTTATTTACTTACCTGCGATAACATAGGGGTTTGTAGAGGAACCTTCCCCCAGCAGGGAAAAATCAACAGGCTTTATAACGATCGCAGGACGGATGCCGAACCCGGAAGCCGCTGCATAATAATTTGTGATATCAGACGAGCCAGTTCCCGTTAAAACTGCAACCAGCAGCTCAGATGAAGTTGCCTCGGGTGTACGGGTTGCCCACATATAGTTGGTATCACCATTGCTGATGAAAGTCTTAAGCCAGATGCTTTTATCACTGGCAGCAGCAGAAGCTGTAGGTTTTGTAAATGGCTGAAAAGTCTCTTTACTGCCATATTTCTTCACTTCTTCAACCGACAATAAATACACTTTGTCCGTTGTTGTTTTACAGGTCAACAATATTTCCGGAATCTCAGAAAGCTTTCCTTTCGGGTTTTCAAAACCCTTTTTATCCGGACCAAGCTCCAGCGCGTTCATGGAAGTATTTATTTCCTTTTCCTGCAGCATGGCAAGCTCATGATCCTGAAAGTCATGCAGAAACCCGCTTCTTGTATTATAGCCGTTGGTAAATTCATCACTGCCGTGATCCACCGGCGCACTGTCATCATATTTTACATTTGCCATACTGGAATTCAACCATGTCCGAATATTGGAGGTTTCCCAGTCGCTGCTTCCCCTGAATTCGGTTAGTTGCTCAAGAGTATAGGTATCACGCTTGTTGCGGTCATAGGAATTACCGGCCTTATCCTTGTCAAATTTTCCGCTTTCGGCAGTATCATAGGGCATAATATCCAGGATAAACTGCGATACCAGTGTCAACTCTCCGCTTTGCTCATTGATGTCGGTGACCACCCAGATGATCTCACCATCATTGTTCTCTTTGCTGTACCCCGGTGGGTAATAACGGCCGAATGATATGTAATCCCCATCTGTAAAGGCTGAGACGCCCGTTTGCAGTTTTGGTTCAGCTTCATCGACAGCACCTGTATTATCCACGGATTCCGAACCTCCGTTATTGATTGCTGATCCGGTTACACTTGAAACCGTACCCGAATCTCCATTGTTTTTTGAATGATTTCCATTCATAAACAAAGCAATCGCAATGGCGGCAACACCGATGGCGATGGCGCCCAAAATGAAGGCTATCTTATTCCTTTTAAACAGTGAGTGCTTGTCCGGGGCAGATGTGGCTGTTTTTCCAGACGGTTTTATCGTTGGTAACAGTTTGTCTATGCTTTCACTAAGCAGTTGAAGTGTTGCGGTATTATGTTTTGTTGCATCTAAAAATTGCGTTGACAATAAAAAATATTCCAGCGATTTGTTGGTTGGGGTTTTGTCCAGCGTATAGGTAATGATGGGAATTTTTTTGCTGACAGCGCGCTCCACTTCTCGCAGTACATGCTGTGAGCTGTTGGAATGCTGCGAAAAAACCAACACAAAAACGTCGCTATTTTCTATCCCGCGGATAATCTCCTCACCATACTCCTTACCAACTGCGATGTTGCGTGGTGCTATCCAACATGCTTTCCCTTTACTCTCCAGATAAGCACAAATTTTTTCCGCCTCGTTGATATCTTTGGACGAATAAGAAATAAAAGCTTTCACCGTAATTCCTCCGAATGCTATAGATTCGTGTAATGAAATAATCCCATAATTAAACAAATTTCGCGCTAAGCAATATCTTATAACACTTGACGCATTTGCGCAAGCAATTGCGTCACACCTCGAATTGTAATAGAATAAAAACAGAACAGGTCTGACTTATTCAAAATGGGGAGCAAAAGATGAAGATTCTTGTAGATGCCGATGCATGTCCAGTGAAAGAAATCATTGTCCGCATTGCAAAGCAAAACGGCTTACCGGTGCTCATGTTTATCGATACCAGTCATGAGATACACGATGGATACAGCTCGGTCATCACGGTGGACAAGGCAAGGGAGAGCGTGGATATTGCGCTTGCAAATCAGATAAAGCCCGAAGATATCGTTGTCACCCAGGATTATGGTGTTGCAGCCATGGCTCTGGGAAAGCGTGCACAAGCCATCAGCCAGAATGGGCTTGTTTATACCAATGAGAACATCGACCGTCTTTTATTTGAAAGACATCTTGCACAGAAAGTCCGCCGGGCAGGCGGGCGAACAGGGAATACCAGAAAGCGTATGAAAGAGGATGATCAATCCTTTGAGCAAGCGTTTCGCAGGCTGATCCCAAAGGAATAAAAGTGTGGGGAATCCCGCTTTTTTGTATTCAGCAGTTAAGCCGTGCCCTCTCGTTCATTGACAAATTTTTATGAGTAATACCAGCATTTCAGGGGTATAAACTAAGCGTGTACTGAATCAACTCCATGAAAGGAGTACAACCGGATGGTGGGTGAAATTCAATCCAACAATCATTTGCTGAAGATCATGGATCGCATGCCTTACCTGGTATGGTATAAGGACGCCAGTGGCAGATATACAGCAGTGAACCAGCCCTATGCCAACTTTTTGGGAAAACAAAAGGAAGAAATGGTTGGGAAAACTGATTTTGACCTGTGGACTTTTCAAATTGCTTCCAGGCTCACCTTGGATGATGCTGAGATCATGAGCGCGGGTAAGGAAAAAACGGTTGAGGAGTACATAGAATACGGCACAGGCGGCTTTTGGTTTGAAACCTTCAAAGCGCCGATTTTTAATGAGCACCATGATGTTGTTGGAACCATCGGAATTGCAAAGAACATTTCAAGAAGCAAGCAGTATAGTATAGAGCTGGAGAGAAAAGACAGCTTCGTCAAGTACATGATCGATTCCATACCCGACCTTGTTTTCTACAAAGACTCACAAGGGGTGTACCTTGGGTGTAATAAGGCATTTGCCAATGAGTTCATCGGCTTAAGCGAAGATGAAATAATTGGAAAAACTGATGCCGATTTTGTGAAAGACAAAAATCTGGCGAAGTTTTTCAGGCAAAAAGATATCGAAGTGATGAACAAGAGGGCAACCTCGTCAAATGAAGAGGTCATACAACTAAACGATGGGCGGTTTATCATTATTGAAACCTCCAAAACTCCTTTCTATGATGAAAAAGGGAATGTGGCGGGTATCATTGGAATTGCACGGGATATCACGTTAAGAAAAACCATGGAAAAAGAACTGAAAGAGAAGAGTGATTACGCTCAGATGCTTCTTCGGTTGGTTCCAAGTGCGGTATACACCCTGGACAACCAAATGCGAATCACCAGCTGGAATGATATGTCTGAGGCTATCACAGGGTATAAGGCAGAAGAGGTTATGGGCGTATCGGCTGAAAACCTGTGTATTCATCCCTGTCGGGAAAATTGCATGCTTTTTGCCGATCAAGCTGTTGCCCCCGAATTTAACCTGATCTGTAAGATAAGGAACAAGTATGGTGAGCCAAAATATATTCTGAAAAATGTGGATCTGCTGCGTGACAGTACAGGGAAAATCATTGGCCGCATTGAATGTTTTGATGATATTACCGAGCGGGTTTATGCGGAAGAACAATTAAAAGAAAGTGAACGCAGGCTAAACCTTGCAACAAGCAGTGCCAATGTAGGCTTGTGGGACTGGTCTGTTCAAACCGGAGAAACCGTTTTCAACGAACAGTGGGCCAATATTGTCGGATACACACTTGAGCAGCTGCAACCGGTGAGCATCGACACATGGGTTTCATTAACCCACCCGGAGGATCTGAAAAGATCACAGGAACTGCTCCAAAGGTGCTTTTCCGGAGAAACAGAGTATTATGAATGCGAACTTCGTTTAAAACACAGGGACGGCCACTGGGTATGGGTTCTTGACAGAGGCCGGGTCATCGAGTGGGAACAGAAGAAACCCATTAGGATGTTAGGGACACATATTGAAATTACCAGGCGCAAACAAACGGAGGACGAATTATTTAACAAGGAAAAGCTGCTGTTCGCAGTGGCTAACTCCATCACCGAACTGATCACCGATAGTAATTATATGCATTCGATTGTAAAATCCTTTGAGATGATAGGCAAAGCTACCAGGGTTGACAGAGTATATCTGTTTACGAACACGTATGATAAGAACGGCAACGGTTATACCAGCCAGGTAGCTGAATGGAATTCGGATGACAGTGAACCCCAGCTGAACAACCCGGAGCTTCAGAACCTTCCTTTCAACGAGGTTTACAGCTTTATTGAGCCCCTTTCAAGGGGCGAAACTTACTGTAACCTTGTCCGGGAACTGGAGAATGACCGGACCCGTCAGCTTCTTGAATCTCAGGATATTCTGTCTCTGATCGTATTACCTGTTTTCGTGGAGGGGATATTTTGGGGATATATGGGCTTTGACGAATGCAAATATGAAAGGAAATGGACGGAAGCCGAGTATTCCATCCTCAGCGCCTTTGCCAACACCCTGGGAAGGGCTGTGGCAAGAAGCCTTCTTGAGGCGGAACTTCAGGCGTCCAAGCAAAGAGCTGAAGCTGCCAATATTGTAAAAAGCGAGTTTATTGCGAACATGTCCCATGAGATCAGAACACCGATGCACGCCATTCTGGGTTATGCAGACCTGATACAGGAAACCGTTCAGGATGAGCAGATCATTACCTACCTGAATTCCATTAAGAAAACAGGAAATATCCTGATGAACCTGATCAGCGATATATTGGATCTGTCGAAAATTGAATCGGGCAGGATAGAACTGCAGATGGCACAAGTTGATATAAGGCAGCTTTTTAATGATATCCGGGAGGTTTTCCTGTTAAAAGCCAAAGAAAAGGATTTGGATTTTAAACTCCAGTTATCGGATGAGATCCCGGATCTTTTATTGATGGATGAGATGCGGATCAGGCAGATTCTTTTCAATCTTGTTGGGAATGCCGTTAAATACACTGACAAAGGTTGGGTAAAGGTGTCAGCCCATATCAGAAAGAAAAATGTCCGGAAAAAGACCCTGAATCTTGTTTTTGTCGTCGAGGATACCGGCATTGGGATTCCCGAGGATCAGCAGCAGCTCATATTTGAACCCTTCAGACAGAAGGAAGGGCAGAGCAACAAGAAGTACGGCGGAACAGGGCTTGGGCTGCCGATTTCCAGAAAGCTTATCCACATTATGGGGGGCACTATCACCCTGAAAAGCAAATATCATGTGGGCAGCACTTTTACCGTTGAGATACCGGGAGTGACTGTGTGCGGGCAAAGCCCAATCATCCCAAAAGATCCTGACAACATGTTGGAAGGACCAGGGAGAAAAGACGATGAAACCTTAAAACGAATGGTTGGAGTCTCAGCACAGAAGGATGTAAATGAGGGAATGCTTGAAGAGCTGAATGGGCTAAAAGAAGGCCTGTGGCTTGAGAGCATCAGAAAAAACAGAACTGCTGATATCAGAAAGCTTGCCGCATCGATTCATGATATAGGCGAGAAGTATAGACACCTGGAAATAGCAGGCTATGCTGATACCTTACAAGGCTATATTAACAACTTCGATCTGAAGCGCATCAAAGAATTTCTGGAGGAATACCCTATCATGTTGGAACGCTACAGAAAAATAAGCTGTAATGGAGGGAAAGAGTATGACAGGGATTGAAAACAGTCAGATTAAAATACTGCTAACCGATGATACCCCCGCAAACCTGGAGATAGCAGGAAGGGTTCTTGAAAAGGAAGGGTATGACCTTTACATTGCCGATAGCGGCTTTACTGCCCTGGAACTGAGTTCGGAAACCGAGTTCGATTTGATCCTGCTCGACATCATGATGCCGGAAATGGACGGATTTGAAACCTGCAGAAGGATCAGGGAAAGTGAAAAAAATCGGGGGATACCGATCATATTCCTCACTGCCAAAGCAGATATTGAAAGCGTGGTAAAGGGTTTTGAACTGGGGGCTGTGGATTATATCCGAAAACCCTTTAACAGCCTGGAGCTCAAGGCAAGGGTAAAAAACCATGTGGAACTGAAAAAAATAAGGGAAGAGCTGGAGAGAAAGAATATAAGGCTTCAGGAAGCTTATGAAAGGCTTGGCGTTCTTGCCAGAACCGACCCGCTGACCGGGCTTTTGAACAGAAGAGAAGTATTGGAGCGAATGGAATATGAGATGGTGAAGCATGAACGAAATAAACGTCCATTTTCCATTATTATCGGCGATATTGACTTCTTCAAACAAGTGAATGATACCTATGGGCATCAGTTTGGAGATCAGGTGCTGATATCCATAGCGGAGTTACTCAGGCAAAGCTGCAGAAAGCAGGACAGTGTCAGCAGATGGGGCGGTGAGGAATTTCTGCTGCTGCTGCCGGATACGGATGAGCAGGGCAGCGCTGTTCTTGCCGAGAAGCTGAGGCTTGCTGTCCAACAGACGGCCTTTCAATGTGGGGGTGCAGATGTAAAGGTGACAATCACCTTCGGTGTGAGTAGTTTTAAGCCGCTTCAAAGCGTGGATGACTTGATATCCGGTGCTGACAGAGCATTGTATCAGGGAAAAAAGGAAGGCAGGAACTGCGTTTGTTCAGCATCCTCCGAAGACCAGTGACGGGTTGGGCTGCTATGTTACTGTTCACACCGCTATAGTCTGTTCATAAGTTGATGCATAGGTATGTGTTTTATACTAAGCGTAACGAAGGATCTTGGAGTAATGCGAGATCCTTTTCTTTGTTCATAAGGCCGCGCCTGTTTACCTGTGAACAGTCCACCACGACCCAGTTGCCACCAAATAACACGAAACCGTGGCAGGTTTCACAGGAGTAACGCTGTTACTGTAAAGGTAAAAAAATCTTAAAAAACCTTTTAAACTTTTCTATATTATGTGTTACAATAAAGCAGGCGAGTTTTATGTCGAAAATAGAAAAAGCAGCCCATTTCCATCCAAGATTAGTTCAACGATATTGCCAAGGAGGATGAATTATGGAGAAGAATTCCACCATCGGGTATCTACCGGATGAACAGCCGCCAATATGGAAACTTCTGCTGTATGCCATTCAGCAGGTCATCGTCATGTTTCCGGCAACTGTGGCTGTCGCTCTTATCACAGGCTTTCACATTTCAACCACCATTTTTGCAAGCGGCCTTGCAACCATCTGCTTTATCCTTGTCACCAGAAGGCAAATTCCTCTGTACTATGGCTCCAGTTTCTCGTACATCGCAGCCATCGGCGGCTTAATGGCATCGGAGGCTCTGGCTGGGTATACGCTGGATGAAAAGATTTCAGTTGCACAGTTTGGTATCATCATGTCCGGTCTGGTTTCCATCGCAGCAGGCTTTGTTGTGAACCGCTTCGGCAGGGAATCCGTCGAAAAGGTTTTGCCTGCAACCATTACCGGGCCTATTGCCATGGTTATCGGGCTGACACTTGCAGGAAACGCTTTGGGCGATGCCACCTCCATTGCCATTAATACGGCAGGTACCGTTAGAGTGGCAGAAGCGCAGATCCCCATGGCAAAGAACATGGCATGGATCATCTCTCTGGTTACCTTATTGGCAACCATAATGTTTTCAGTATATTTGAAAGGCTTTTTAGGGCAGCTTCCGCTGATTTTGGGCCCATTGCTTGGCTGTATCACCGCTTTTATCATTCAGGCGTTTACGGGGATCAACCTGTTCAAGGTGATGCCGGACGCGGCCAGCGGAATTTTCGCGCTGCCCCATTTTACTTTCCCAAGGGTTTCCTGGATGGCAGTCGCGGCGATTATGCCAATCGCAATCGCGACCATTCCCGAATCCACAGCCCATGTCTATCAGTTGGATATTTATGTGAATGACCTGGCTAAGAAAAAAGGTACCGGAAAGACATACAATATTGCCGATAAGCTGGGCTTAAACCTGATAGGCGACGGTATTGGAGATATGGTATCCGGGTTGGTCGGAGGACCGGCTGGAACCAACTACGGTGAAAATATCAGTGCAATGGCTATCACCAGAGTGTTTTCCGTACCCGTATTGCTTGTTGC
Source organism: uncultured Ruminiclostridium sp. (assembly GCA_964450305.1). Lineage (GTDB taxonomy): Bacteria > Bacillota > Clostridia > DSM-8532 > DSM-8532 > JAAYJG01. Next base: position 13,186 of record CAYVFB010000021.1, on the reverse strand, counting down.
CTCTGTGATTGCAATGGTGATTGCGTGCTTCACACCGCTTATCAATGCAATTTATTCCATACCCATTGCTGTTATTGGCGGGCTGGAAATATATCTGTTTGGTGCTATTGCTGCTCAGGGTATTGCGATTATGCTGGAGAAGAAGGTAGATCTGTTCAGCTCCAAAAACATTGCGGTCATCGCCACTATTATGGTGATTGGCATTGGCGGTCAATATGCCTTTGGTGGTAATATACCATTCTTTGGGATGCAAATCCCCTGTGTTGCCGGCGCTGCAATATTTGGAATTATTCTGAACCTTATTTTAAGCATAGGCACGAAAAAGAAGGAAGAATAAGACTCGCTTCCATGTGTGCACATCAATCAAAAAAGTAAAGCAGCCTGACTTTTCAACTGATTGTCAGGCTGCTCTTTTTTTGCGGATCATGGTTCTATGAGTTTTGAAGCTTGTACAGGATTTTGTAGCCATGTGATTCGATGGCCTTTTCAATTTCAAGGGTGTTCAGGCTGTTGATTCCGGTTACGATGACACTTTTACCAACGCTGGTGCCGCGGTATACTGCCACATGGGTGATATTTGCGCCATAAATGGTGAATATACCGGTCAGATGGGACATAATCCCCGGCTCGTCATTTACTTCGATGGTCAGACGGGTTCCTTTTTCGCGGAAGCCCAGCAGTTCTATAAAGGAATCGAAGATATCGCTTTCGGTGATAATGCCCACCAGTTTGCCATCATCCACCACCGGCAGGAAGCTGACATTGTTATCCCGCATTAATATGGCAGCCTCCTCCAATAGCGCATCCGAAGAGATCGTAATTGGATTTTTGGTCATGACCTTGCTGATCTTTGTTTTGGCCAGCAGATAAGTCAGCTCGTTAATGCTCAGGCTGGTGGCCTTTGATGGGGAAGAGCGAGCTATATCCTCTTTTGAAACAACCCCCACCAGCTTGCCGTCCTTTACAACCGGCAGGCGTCGGATGTTATTATGTGACATGATCTCATGGGCGTCCGGGATGCTTTGAGCGGGAGAGATCGTAAACGGATTTGCAGTCATTTTATTCTTTACAAACATGGCTTAACCTCCCAAATATGCTTTTTGAATTTCATCACTCTGCATCAGCTCGGCTCCGGTTCCTGTCAGGGTGATGGTACCTGTTTCCATAACATATGCCCTGTTGGCGATTTGAAGGGCCATACTGGCATTCTGCTCGATCAATAGAATGGTGGTTCCCTTTTGATTGATGTCCCGGATGATATCGAAGATTTCCTGTACCAGAAGCGGTGCAAGGCCCATGGAGGGTTCGTCCAAACACAGCAGCTTCGGCCGGCTCATTAAAGCCCGCCCCATGGCCAGCATTTGCTGTTCACCGCCGGATAATGTGCCGGCAACCTGTTTTTTTCTGTCGGCCAGGATGGGAAAACGCTCATAAACCATGGCCAGGTCAGCGGCGATATCCGCTTTGTCGCTGCGCAAAAAAGCACCCAGTTCCAGGTTTTCCAAAACGGTCATCGTACTGAAAATGCGGCGGCCTTCGGGTACCTGGGAAATCCCCATTTTCACCCTGGCCTGCGGGCTGACGTCGGCGATATTTTCACCGTCGAGCAGGATGGTTCCGGAGGATGGCTTCTTAAGGCCGGAAATGGTACGAAGGGTGGTGGTTTTTCCAGCTCCGTTGGCGCCGATGAGGGTAACAATTTCGCCGTCGTACACTTTCATCGATATTCCTTTTATGGCATGAATGACTCCAAAATGGACATGCAGATCATTTATCTCAAGCATTTTTAACATCCTCCCCCAAATACGCTTCAATGACGCGCCGGTTTGCCTTGATTTCTGAAGGAGTGCCCTCTGCGATCACCATCCCATAGTCCAGCACATAGATGCGCTCGCATATCTTCATGACCAGAGACATATCATGCTCGATCAACAGAATCGTCAGGTTGAAATTCTGTCGTATCCAGCTGATCATCTCGGTCAGGTTTGCGGTTTCAGCCGGGTTCATGCCGGCAGCCGGCTCATCCAGCAATAAAAGGCTTGGCTCGGCGGCCAGGGCTCGAATGATTTCCAGACGTCGCTGCTCACCATAAGGGAGGTTGCGTGCCAGCTCATCCTTTTTATGCTCCAGATCTAAAATCTTCAGTAAATTAATGCTTTTTTCCAAAAGCTGCTTTTCCTCGGAAGAATAGGATTTCGTATGGAAAAGGCCTGAGAAAAGGCCGTAATGAACATTTTTGTTCATGGCGATACGCACATTGTCCAGAACCGATAAATCCTTGAAGAGGCGAATGTTCTGAAAGGTTCTGGCCAGACCAGCCTTGCAGATGGTATAGGGTTTGCGCCCCTGCAGGGATGTTTGTTTACCTTCCTTTTCCAGGGTGATGGTTCCGGAGGTAGGCACATAAATACCAGTGAGCAGGTTGAAAACCGTGGTTTTTCCGGCGCCGTTAGGCCCTATCAAACCCACCAGTTCGCCTGGCTCAAGATCCATCGATACATTGGAAACTGCCATCAGACCGCCAAATGCCTTCGTAAGTTTATGGATACTTAGAATTGGCATTACGCTTCACCCCCATTCCTGCGCTGGAAAACGCTGCCCCACTTTTTAACAAGAGAAAGGGATAATTCCTTTGATCCCAGTAAACCCTGTGGACGGAACAGCATGATGACGATGAGCATGATGGAATAGATCACCATCTGAAGCTCGGGAATGGACTGCAAAGCGGTGGAGATGATCGCCAAAAGCACGGCTGCGACAATAGAGCCGGAGATACTTCCCATGCCGCCCAAAACCACGATCACCAGAATATTGATGGATTTCAGGAAGCCAAACAGGTCGGGCTTGATAAAGTAAAAGTAGGAGGAATGGATGGAACCTGCAATTCCGGCAAAAAAGGCACCCATAACAAACGCGGTTACTTTATACTTTGTAGCATGAATGCCCATGGCCTCTGCGGCAATTTCATCTTCGCGGATGGAAATACAGGCACGGCCGTGGGAGGAATTGATAAAGTTTGTAATTAAAATGACGGTACCAGCGGTGAACAGGAACAGCCAAAACCAGTTTACATATTGATTGGCGCTGAACAAACCGGCAGCACCATTGGTGATCTCCAGATTTAAAAACACAATGCGGATGATTTCGGCCATTCCCAGGGTGGCTATCGCAAGGTAATCTCCCCGCAGACGCAGGGTGGGCAGACCTACCAATATGCCAACGAGCGCAGCGAGAACGGCACCGGCGACAAGACCAATGATAAAGCCTAATGTGGTAGGCATTCTCAAGGTGATAATGGTGCAGGTATAAGCCCCTATGGACATGAAACCTGCGTGCCCGAGGGAGAATTGGCCTGTAAAACCTGTGATCAGGTTCAGGCTGACTGCCAGGATAATATTAATGCAAATGGTGGTCAGGGTGTCCATGATAAAAGGGTTGATGATCCCGGTTGAAATGAGCAGCTGAATAACACCGAAAGTAACCGCCAGAGAAATTGCCTTTTTGAACACCGTGTTTTCCATCAGCTTTTTCATGTATCACACCTTCTCTCTTGTTTCTTTGCCCAGAAGGCCCGATGGCTTGACGATAAGAATCAGGATTAACACAGCAAAAACCACCGCATCCCGAAGCATCGAGTTTCCATAGCCAGCGACCATGACCTCCAGCGTACCAATGAACAAACCGCCGATCATGGCGCCCGGGATCATGCCAATACCGCCGAAAACAGCGGCTACAAAAGCCTTTAAGCCTGGCATGATGCCCATTAAAGGGTTAATAGAGTTATAATAAATGCCTACGAGAACACCGGCAGCCCCCGCTAATGCCGAGCCCAATACAAAGGTAAAGGAGATGGTGGTATTCACATTGATTCCCATCAGCTCGGCTGCATCCTTATCCAGTGAAACTGCACGCATGGCTTTTCCAATCCGGGTTCGTTTTACAATCAGCTGCAGCAGTATCATTAAAACAACCGTGACGACAACTATTACGACTTGCTGCATGGTGATCCTGATATTGCCCAGTGTAAAGGATTCAGTCATCCATCCGGTCAAGGGAGGGTAAGAGCGGACATCCGCTTTCACCAGGAACATCGTACCATATTCTATGAAAAGCGAAACCCCGATAGCGGTGATTAAGGCAGCAATTCGCGTGGCATTGCGCAACGGCTTATATGCGATCTTTTCAATCGTAACCCCCAGCAGCACGCAAAAAGCCATTGCAATGAAAAGAGACGGTAAAAAGCCCAGGTGAAACCAGGTCATGCAAAAGTATCCGATATAGGCTCCGACCATATACACATCACCATGTGCAAAGTTGATCAGCTTAATAATACCGTATACCATTGTATAGCCCAAAGCTATCAATGCGTAAATGCTTCCCAATGATATACCATTGATAATCTGCTGTAAGAATTGTTCCAATGACTTCCCCCTCTTTCAGCACCGACCTTGCTTTCTATTAGTGAAAATGAGTTGAACGGGAAATGGGTTGCCCAGCTCTGAGATATTTTGGGTCAGGCATCTTTTGATACCAGGTATGGGCTGGAGTATAGAGGATTTTACAAGTAAAAACCAACAATTCGGGAGCGTACCGCAGGAGCGTACCGCAGGAGCGTACCCACTGGAACGCTCCCCCGGGAGGATGACCCAATCCTGGAACGCTCCCCATGAGCGACCCGTTAGCCAGATGAGGGCGATTTGCACGCCCTCATCCATAAAACAAGAATATTCAGTTTCAGATTATGGATTTACCTTCAAGCTTGAATCCTGTACGCCATCCTTCAGACCAATCACGACGATGGACTTTACAGGGTTGTGGTTTTCATCAACGCTGAGGGTTCCCGTAACGCCTACGAAGCCTTTGGTTGTTTCCAGAGCGTTCTTCACGGCTTCGCCGGAATAGGATTCGGCACGCCCGATCGCGTCTATCATAAACTTTGCAAGGTCATAACCCAGCGCATTGAAAGCATCGGGCTCCTTGTTGTATTTTGCCTTAAAATCAGCAATAAATTTCACCACAGCCGGGTCCTTATCCAAAGAAGAATAATGGTTGGTGAAATATACATCGTTCAGCGCACTGGCGCCAGCCAGTTCAAGAAGGGTGGGGGAGTCGAAACCATCGGCACCCAGAATCGGTGCGTTAATACCCTGTGCGCGGGCTTGCTTGATGATAAGACCTGCTTCGTTATAATAGCCTGGGATATAGATCACATCAAAGGCTTGCCCTTTGATCTTGGTGAGAATGGCATTAAAATCGGTATCTTTGGCAACAAACGCTTCTTCGGCGACAATAGTTCCGCCGGCAGCAACAAAGGTATCCTTGAAGTTCTTTGCAAGGCCCTTTCCATAGTCACTGGAGCTATCCATAATAATAACGGCTGATTTCGCGGAAAGGTTGTTTAAGGCGAAACTGGCCATAACCGTTCCCTGGAAGGAGTCGCTGAAGCAAACACGGAAAGCGTATTCCTGAACACCCGCGCTGGTGACGGTAACGTCATCGGCCGTAGCTGAACCGGAGGCTACCGGAACCTTGTTTTTGTTGGCCACAGGGATTTCTGCCTTGAAAGAGCCGGAGGTTGCCGGGCCAAGGATCGCAATCACTTTATCCTGTACAATCAGCTTGTTGGCAAGTGTTGTAGCCTGATCGGGCTCGGATTTGTTGTCATACTTTATCGCTGTAATCTTTTTGCCATTAATTCCGCCGGCTGCATTAACTTGCTCGATAGCAAGCTCAATACCATCTACGGAGCTTTGCCCGTATGTAGCAACGTCGCCGGATAATTCATAATTGATGCCGATTTTGATTTCGGTAACATCCTTCTGGCATGCTGTGAACAATGTTAAGCCAAGTAGACAAATTAAAAGAACAGATAATGTTTTCTTCATTTTTTCCCCTCCTTTATAATATATATAAGAAATTTTATTATGTTTGCACGCCGGTGTCAAGTACCGTGGAAATCAGATTTGGTGTGTATTTGAACCATCGTTTGCATTTATATACCATAAAGTGTATAATAATTCTTAACAAATCCCCATCATACCCGGTAGTTGTATCATCCGCGATTTTGTCACAGACGGCATTTCAAGCGACTTTTTTAAACAATCCGATGATTCTTATGGAGCACGATCCATGCGGACCATATGTGAGGTGCGTTTGAATGAGAGTTAGAATTCTGGTTGCGGATGGCAACGAGCAGATCCGGAAGGAGATGGGGGAGATCTTCATTTCTGAAGGCTATGAACCCGATCTTGTTTCCGACGGCATTACCGCCGTCAAACACTTACGCCGATATGATTATGATTTGGCTGTTTTGGACATTCAGCTGCCAGAGCTGGATGGCAAAAGCGTATCCCGACAGCTTCGAAAAATGGCCGATATTCCGTTTGTATTCCTGTCTGAAAAGACCGATGAAGAATCTGTCTTGCAGGGATATGCCCTGGGGGCGGAAGACTATGTGACCAAACCCTTCTCACCGAAGGAATTGCTGGCTCGCCTAAAGGTTATTCTCCGCCGAAATGCGGGGCATGAGAAGCAAACCAGCCGGAATTTGGTGTTCGGTCCAATACATATCGATACCATATCACACACCGTCTATGTGGATGAGAAAAATGTCACCCTGACGCCAAAGGAATATGAATTGCTGGCCTTTCTGGCGAAAAACCCGAATCAGGCTTTTTCAAGGGAAATGCTGCTCAATGATATTTGGGGTCATGATTATTACGGCACCGACCGAACGGTGGATACTCATATTAAAACCCTGCGGGAGGCATTAAGACCTCATCAGCAATGCATCTGCACCATACGCGGCTTTGGGTATAAGTTTAGCGAACCCTCCTAATAAGAAAATCAAAACAAAACACAATAAAACCAGAAAAGGCAGGTTCCACGGAACCTGCCTTCATGATGACATAAAATGTTTTGCATAACTGGTGCATGGCTATTTCTTCTGCGCATAATCGGCAATGACGCGTTTAAGAATATCCACGGTTTCGAGTGTGTCTTCCAGCTCGTGCTTCAGGCTCTTGTTTTCGGCTTCCAGGTTCAGGACACGAACCGATTCCAACTCTTCCCGTGAACTGGCTGCAGTGGTTTTTTCTTCAGAGCGGGCAACGACCTTGCCAACCTTCTTTGGTTGCGTCTTCTTTTCCGGAGCGCTTTGTACAAAGGTTTCGTCGCTGAATTCATTGTATTTGCCCCTTCGGACATATTTTGTGTGCAGCAGCTCATGGGAGAGACGACCGTTGGGTACCCCGAGGAACTCCTTGTAGAATGAAATGATATAGGGGTTCTCATGAGATTTGCGCAAAGCCTTTGATTCATCCTCGTCATAGAGGTTCTTCATCCGTTTCAGACGCACCTGCGGGTCCTCGCTTCTTGGCTGGCCGCCGCCTGTGATGCAACCACCAGGACATCCCATCACTTCGATGAAATGATAAGGGGATGTTCCTGCCTGAATCTGTTCCATCAGAACCTTCGCGTTTTTCAGGCCACTCGTGACGGCTACCTTTACCTCGACACCATCGAGGAAGGAGTACTCCGCCAGCGGGTCTTCAATTTTAATCGTTGCGTCCTTAATATTCTCCAGACCGACAATCGGCGTGACATGCAGCTTTTCAAACGGCAGCTCGCGCCCCGTGACCAGCTCGTAAACCGTGCGAAGCGCGGCCTCCATAACCCCTCCGGTAAGTCCGAAGATATCGGCGGCTCCGGTGGACATTCCCAGTGGTGCGTCAAACTCGCGGTCGGGAAGGTTCAGAAAATCGATACCCGCTTCCTTGATCATATCCCCAAGCTCCCGGGTTGTCAGAACAGCATCCACATTGGGGAAGCCGTCATTCTGCATTTCCGCGCGCCCGATTTCAAACTTCTTTGCAGTGCAGGGCATCACAGAAACAACGAACATATCCGCAGGGTCAATACCAAGCTTGTCGGCATAATAGGACTTCACCACGGCGCCGAGCATGGTATGGGGAGATTTGCAGGTGGACAGGTGCGGCAGCTGATCCGGGAAGGTGTGCTCAATATACTTGATCCAGCCCGGGCTGCAGCTTGTGATCATCGGAAGAACGCTTTGCCCGCCGGTTAAGGCCTTTTTGACCCGGGAGAGGAATTCGGTGCCCTCCTCCATAATCGTTAAATCCGCAGCCCAGTTTGTATCAAAAACATCATCAAAGCCGAGGAATTCCAGCGCACTGGCCAGCTTTCCGGTAACACGGCTTCCGGGCTCAAGGCCGAATTCCTCACCAATAGCCACGCGAATGGCGGGGGCAACCTGTGCAACCACACGCTTTTTCGGATCGTTCAAAGCGGCCCAAACCTTTTCAGTGGAGGACGTTTCCTTCAGGGCGCCCACAGGGCACACAACGGTACACTGACCGCAGAAGGCACAATTGACCGAGCCGATGGGAAGATCCATACCCGGCCCGACAACGGTGGCAAAACCGCGGTTTTGTGCATTCAGAATGCCGGTTCCCTGAATTTCATTGCAAACAGTGATACAGCGGCGGCATAGGATACATTTGGACATATCACGGGTGAGTGAAATGGATATATCCAGCGGATCAGCCAGCCGTTCGCCGTCAAACCGGCTTTCTTCAACCCCCAGCAGCTTTCCAAGGGCCTGCAGCTCGCAGGATGTGTTGCGCTTGCAGCTGAGGCAATCCCGGTTGTGATCGGACAGCAGCAGCTCGTACAGCACCTTTCGGGCTTTCTGTACCCGCTTGCTGTTGGTTTTGATTTTCATCCCTTCAACAGCCTTGGTAATGCAGGAAGCCTGAAGGTTTTTTGCCCCTTCCACCTCCACCACACAAATGCGGCAGGAACCTATGGCGTGAATATTTTCCAGATAGCACAGGCTGGGGATTTGAATATGATTGTATTTGGCGGCTTCCAGGATCGTACTGCCCTCCGGGGCAGTGACAGCCTTTCCGTTAATTGTTAAATTCAACATGACCTTCACCTCCTGTCACAGTGCAGACAACGCATCGCTTCCGCGATGGCGTTCAGCTTATGATAACCGATCACCACTTCGTCAAATGAATGAACACGCTGTTCCAGAGGTAGAAACTCCATCGGGAAACGGTCGTGGGAGACAATTTCATCATCATCGGAAATTTCAGGAATTTTAATCTTTTCGCCCTTGTTCAGGATACCCTTGCCGTTGAGGAACAAATCGATGGACCTTGCTGCGCTTTTACCATCCGCGATGGCTCGGATCACCTCATCCGGGCCCCGGGCCACGTCTCCGCCTGCAAAGACACCGGGCATTTTTGTCATCTGGGTATCCGGGTCTACTATAAAGGTTCCCCAGGGTGTAACGCCGATATCGTCCTTCGGGACAAAGGGGAGGTCGGCATGCTGGCTGACGGCAGTGATCACGGTATCCACATCGAGGATGAAGTTGGAGCCTTCGATATGTCCGGTGTTTCTTCTGCCTGTATTGTCGAAGTTGCTGAGGCGACGGTGTACACATTCAACCTTTGATACGCGGCCATGCTTATCAGAGATGAAACGTACCGGTGAGACCAGCTCGTGCAGTTCGACCCCTTCATGCAGTGCTTCTTCAACTTCAATGTCGTAGGCGGGCATCATATCACGGGTTCTGCGGTACAGCAGCATGACCTTCTTCGCACCCAGGCGAAGGGCTGTGCGGGCCGAGTCGATGGCGGTGTTTCCGCCGCCGATCACCACAACGACATGATCCTTCAGATTTACCTTTTTGTGCAGCTTTACATCCTTCAGGAAGCTGATACCCGGCAGAACACCCTTCAGGTTTTCACCCGGAACATTGACCTTTTGCGGGATCTGTGTTCCGGTTGCGACATAGATCGCATTATACTCGGCACGAAGCTCCTTAAAGCCGATGTCCTTCCCGACTTCGGTATTCAGGATAATGTTCACACCCGATCGGCATACATTTTCAATTTCATGCTGCAGAATGTCGGAGGGCAGCCGGTACTCAGGAATACCATAGGCAAGGACGCCTCCGGCGACCGATTCCTGCTCGAAAATGTCCACCTCGTAACCCGTTCTGGCCAGATAATATCCGCAGGTGAGGCCGGATGCGCCGGCACCGATGATCGCGACCTTCTGCCCGTTTTTTGAACAAACAATGTCATGAACATATTCTTTTTCATACTTCATGGCATAGTCGGAAACGAAACGCTTCAGATCGCAAATGGCCACAGCCTCATCGACGGTTCCGCGGCGGCAGCGCTGCTCACACGGATGGGTGCAGATTCGCCCGCAAATGGAGGGCAGTGGGTTTTCCTGGCGCACCAGGTTGTAAGCGTCTATAAACCGACCGGCCGCGATGAGTGACAGATAGCCGGGAATATTGACATTGGCGGGACAGGAGTTTTCACATGGTGAGATGAACAGCTCGCTGCATATGCCTGCCCGGCAGTGTTTTTTGTAGATATGTTCCTCGTATTCTTCACGGAAATACTTGATGGTGCTTAATACCGGGTTAGGAGCTGTCTGACCGAGGTTACACATGGCGGTGTCCCTGATTACATCACCCAACTCCTCTAAAAGCTCGATATCGCCCTCCTGACCCTCACCGCGTGTGATGCGCTCGAGAATTTCAAGCATCCTCCTGGTTCCGACACGGCACGCGACGCACTTACCGCAGCTTTCATCCTGGATGAAATCCATAAAGTAACGGGCTGTATCCACCATGCAGGTGTCTTCGTTCATCGCGATCAGACCGCCGGAGCCCATGATGGCACCAAGCATGGTCAGGGATTCGTAGTCGGTGGGGGTGTTCAGGTTGTCCTGAGTGATGCAGCCGCCAGAAGGCCCGCCGATTTGTGCGGATTTAAACCTCTTTTTGTCCAGCATACCGCCACCGATTTTAAAAATGATCTCCCCGAGGGGCATACCGATGGGAACTTCGATAATACCAGTATTAACGATATCACCGGCCAGAGCGAATACTTTTGTGCCGTGTGCCTTTTCGGTACCGTACTGGACGTACCACTCGCCTCCTTTTTCAATGATTGGGGGAATACTGGCAAAAGTTTCAACATTGTTGATAATGGTGGGTTTGCCGAACAATCCCTTTTCAAAGGGGAATGGAGGCTTCTGGCGGGGCTCGCCGCGATTCCCCTCGATGGAAGACATGAGTGAGGTCTCTTCGCCGCATACAAAAGCTCCTGCACCGATTCTGATTTCCAGATCGAAATTGAAGCCCGAACCAAGGATGTTTTCACCGAGAAGTCCATACTGTCGCGCCTGATCGATCGCAACCCCAAGACGTTCGACAGCAAGCGGATACTCGGCACGGATATATACATAGCCTTTATTGGCACCAATGGCGTAACCGCCGATTAACATTCCTTCAATTAACGTATGAGGATCCCCTTCTATCACCGAACGATCCATAAAGGCACCCGGGTCGCCTTCGTCGGCATTACAGACGATGTATTTGACATCGCTTTGAGCCCTGCGGCCCGCTTCCCACTTGATTGCCGTGGGGAAGCCTGCGCCGCCGCGTCCGCGAAGACCGGAGGCTTTAACCTCCTGAATGACCTCGGTGCCAGTCATGGACAAAAGCACTTTGGCCGCGGAGCTGTAACCATTGGCGGCAATATAAGCCTCGATGCTGTTGTATTCAAGAATACCGCAATTACGCAGCACGATACGCACCTGCTCATTGAAGAAGTTGATGTCGTCGATTTTAGGAATATGCTTGGACAGGGCATGATCGTAAAAGGTGTGCTCTTCAAGAACTTCTCCGTCGATAAAGTGTGCCTTTACTATTTTCTGTGCGATTTCTGGGGTGAGCCTTGTGTAAAAAATCCGCTCCGGAAGGATCAGCATCACAGGTCCCACCGCACAGGTTCCCATACAGCCCGTTTCATATACACGGACCTCCCCGTCGAGCGAGAGTGCTTTCACCTGCTCTATAATTGCATCCCGTACCAGACCGCAGTCAGAAGATACACAGCCGGCACCGGCACATACCAGTATCTGGTGTTTATACTTCTGTGAACTGCGAAGGTATTCGTTCTTGATTTTCAACAAATCATCCCTTGATTGAATCAAAACACTCATCCTTTTCACCATCCTTTCCTAAAACTTTGCCAGCAGGGCATTCAGCTTTGTAGGGGTCATCTGCTTGTAAACCACATCATCGATCATGATGGCGGGAGCAAGGCCACAGGCGCCAATGCACCGGGCCACCTCAAAGGTATACTTGCCGTCGGCGGTGGTTCCGCCAAGCTCAACATTCAGTGTTTTCAACAAATGCTCCACCAGCTTTTTGCCTCCGCGAACATAACAGGCTGTTCCGAGGCAGACTCGAATGGTATGCTGGCCCCGGGGCTGAACCGAGAAGAATGAATAGAAGGAAACAACGCCGGATACCTCGGAAAAGGGGATATTCATTGTGTCTGCGATAAACTGCTGCAATTCATGCGGAAGATAACCGTAAATCTTTTGCGCGGCGTGCAGAACCTGTATCAGTGAGCCTTCCTTGCCACGATACAGGTCTATGATGTTGCGTATCTCGTCATACTTTTTTTGTTCTTCACATGCTTCACAGGTAGCCTTTTTCTTCATATTTTCCCTCCTCGCAGAACCAGGTTTTGTCAGATGAGCGATGCTCTCAAGTGACAAATAACCGAATGGATGATATGGTTGCGTGCAATTGTATATTCAAACCAAAGATAACAAGAATGTTACTGAAGAAGGCGCAGGTAATGAAAAATATACCAATTGCCATATACAGCATACATAACATTTGTGAGAAATAGATGAAATACAGAAATGGTTTCGTATTATTTTTGTGTAAATTGTATACAAGGGCGGTCAGATTCAATTCGCATTTCACAATGACTTCACATTTACATTGGGATTTACACTGGGGACAGGTTCCTCTGTAAATAAATTTACAGAGGAACCTGTCCCCAGTGTAAATCCCAAAAAGGCCGTGCTCCATGAGGAGCACGGCCTTCTTACAGTCGTTAAGGTGTTCTTAGAATATGGACATTGTCAGGAACAGTGTGGACAGCAGAGAAGCCACCAGAGATACAACTGTAATCTGTGTATTGATGGACGGTCCTGCGGTATCTTTGAACGGGTCACCAACGGTGTCGCCAACAACAGCGGCTTTATGGGCAACAGAGCCCGGGTTTTAAACAGTTGTAGACAGTAAAATTAATTGTTAAGGGTCAGGAATGCC
>CAYVFB010000020.1:0-41368 GCA_964450305.1 uncultured Ruminiclostridium sp. | reverse complement strand
CAGCAGCCTGAAATGCCCCCTGTTGAGGACAGCACCTGGCTGTATAAAAAAGGAGGAACCATTGACACCTTAAACGATCTCGGCATGGGAGGGGACGCAACCACGGGGAACTGGTATCTGCACATTCGGGCTGCAGACCGGGATGGGCAAACCCTCGCGGCTCAAACCGTACCCCATCTGTTTTCTTTTGATACCACAAAGCCTGAAATCCTTATTGATGAGAAGCGGGACGGAGGAAAATGGCAGATACAGGTTATGGCTACCGACAACTTAACCCTGCCGGAGGACATAGTAATCAATTACCAGGTAAACACCGACCAATGGAAGCCGTTGGATAACAACGGCATCATTACCGTAGAGCCCGGTACCGGGAAGTATTTCACGCTGACTATAACAGCAGTCGACCGTAATTGGAACAAGCAAACCTTCAACCAATCATATATGAATGATAACGCCACGGAAGAGGGGAAACTGCCGCAACCCTATGTTTTCGCGGATTATGGCCCGGGGAACAGTTCATATGGCTCAGTTTATGAACAGAAGGCATACACCCGGGATGATTTCGCGCAGCTTGAGGTGTTCACTTCCGGTGATGAGTTTTCCTATTCCATCGATGGGGTGAACTGGAGCGGCTGGCTGCCTTTAACTGACAAAGACTTCTTTAGTAATTTAAGTTCACAGCGGTATTATGAACTTGTCAACAGCATGGGTTACAGCGTATACACCGCATATGTCCCACTGCCTGCCAAAGAAGGAGCGATCACCTTCCACACCCGTTACAGGAAAGGAGCCAAATTGGTATCCGATCCCGTCGAAACCACCGTCGTACGGGACGTGACGCCCCCCACGGCTTCGGTGGACTTCACCGAAACAACCTTCATTACCATCGCAAGGCTTACAGGTCTGTCGGATAATCTTTCCCCGCAGGAAGCCGTTACTGTACAGGGAAAATCAGAAGTTGAATTCCAAATGCCGGGCTCGCACACCTTCGTTATTTCCGATGCCGCGGGCAATAAGACTGAGATAAAAGCCACCGTCACAGATGTTGGGCTTCCGCCGCCACCGGCACGGGATACAGCCGCCCCGGTCATCACTATCACCGACACAGCCGTGGGAGCCCTCGTTCCGCAGGTGTCGGCAACTGTCAGCGCAACGGATGCATCCTCATTCACGTTGAAATATGCCTGGTCACAGGATAACAATTACCAAAACATCCCGGTACAGGATTGGCTGCCACTGGCCAGCGGAAGCACCATCAACCTGACATGCTCTCCCGGGCAGGAAGGCGTTTGGCATCTGTATGTCCTGGCAACCGACTCGGAGGGGAATTCCCGTATTGAATCGAAGGAATATACCCTCGATGTGACCGCCCCGGTCATTAGCTTCCGCCCGAATGGAAGCACAGTGGAAATAACCCGGGCTGAGGTGAGTATTACAGCAGATGACCAATATGTTGTCGATTCGTGGTATGTGTGGTCGCAGGACGAGGTTCCTCCCGAAGCAAACTCCGGGGAGTGGATTGCTCTGAACAGAGATTTCCGGAATGAATTCACAGTATCCCGGGATGCAGTCAACGGCTTGTGGTATCTTCACTTTAAAGCGGTTGATCCAGCCGGCAATGTCTGCATTGCAAGTTCAAATTCATTCCAAATGAATGACGGGAGCCCACCGCCGGATGTCAGCGCTCCAGTCATCTCTCTGGGCGGCACATTGGCTAACGCTATTGTTCAACAGATATCAGCCGTGGTCAATGCTGCCGACAGCTCGGCCGTATCGCTGAAAATCGCCTGGTCAACCAGCAGTGAAGCTGAAGCAATACCCGCCGGGGAATGGCAGACAATTTCCAGCGGCAGTACTAATGTGCTTGAAAATGTCGCCGATGGTACGTGGTATGTGCACGTCAGCGCGATTGACGCTTTCGGGAATGCTGCGACGGCTCAAAGAAGTTATGTCATAGACACAACCGATCCGGTGATCAATGTAAATCCGAATGGAAGCGCAGATGTGATTCGCCAGGTCGCATCAAATATAACCGTCACCGAATTGCATCCCATGACGTTGACCCATGTCTGGTCCCAGGCTGCACAAGCCCCGCTGGCCGGATGGACGGATGTGCCGGAAAATGGAACCGCCGTGCTGAACGGCGTCGACGGAGAATGGTATTTATATGTGAAAGCCGTGGATCAGGCCGGTAACACGACCGAACTGAAATCTCAGGCCTTCAATATGACATCGGCGCCGGAGGACACCATCGCGCCGGTGATCACCCTGGGCGGCACACCGGCTAATTCCATCGTTCAACAGGTTTCAGCCGTGGTCAATGCTGCCGACAGCTCGGCCGTATCGCTGAAAATCGCCTGGTCAACCAACAGTGAAGCTGAAGCAATACTAGCCGGTGAATGGCAGACGATTACCAGCGGAAGTACAAATACCCTTGAAAATGTAGCAGACGGCACGTGGTATTTGCACGTCAGCGCGATTGACGCTTTCGGGAATGCTGCGACGGCTCAAAGAAGCTATGTCATCGACACAACCGATCCGGTGATCAATATTAATCCCAATGGAAGCTCCGGTAAAAAGTTCAGCCATGTATCCCCTGAAATCACCGTTACCGAAGCGCATATCAAGGAGCTTGCCTATGTCTGGACACAAGATACACAAGCCCCTGATGCGGGATGGCTTGATGTGCCTGGAACCGGTTTTGCCGGAGATCTAATCGGAGTAGACGGCGTATGGTTCTTATATGTAAAAGCGGTCGACCAGGCTGATAATAACGCTGTGTTAAAATCCGAAGAATTCAATATGGTTCAGGCCTATACACCCCCGCATATTGCTTACTCCGGCGAGGAAGAGGGAACCATGACGGCCTATATTGTGTCCGCCGATGAACTCACCGTGACGGGCGCCGTATACTGTGTTCTTCCTTATGACCCCGTCGTTCTGCCGGCAACACATGTTTTCCAATATACGTATCCTGACGGCACCACCGGCACGGTAACCGCTGCCCATGCATATCCGGCCAGAGCGGAGGATTGGGAAATGGAATACAAGGCGGATGTACAGATAACCCCATCTGATACGACAACCTCCGACGCTTTGGATGTCACCCTTGAAATTCCGGTAGATGATGAAACGGAATATTCTATTGAGATCTTGAATGAAGAGGATGCGGCTGATCTCTATGAATATTTCACCAACGAAGGCTCAAACAACGTGATCATCCTGAAAGGCACTGTTATCAATGGGATTACGCGCACGGTCGAGAGGGAAATCACCGAAGACAATCCCGAGACCCTGCCTTCGATAGTATTGGGGGATGATGATTTCCTGCGCATCAAAAAAGTTAAGCTTACCACGACTGTTAATGGAAACCTGCATTACAATGTGGGCGATGGAAATTTCCTGGTACGGATAGGGCATATTGTGGAAGAAACGGAGCAGGGCAAAGTCACTGTTGCCGCTTCCCACAGATCTCCCGCCAGACATTTTGTTATCGCTTCCGGTTATTCCCCTGCGTTAAGCTTCTCCGATGAACTGCTGCTTGCGGCAAACACGAAGACCATCACCGGCAGCACGAAGGCCAAAACGCAGCTCACCTATACATTTTCAGGTTCGGATCAAAAATCCGTCACCGCAAAAATAGAGTTTGCCGACAGCGGCATGACCATTCAAAACAACGGAGGGGAAAATACACGTCGGTTCACTGGAAACGGCCAGTTCGTATTTGAATACGGTAAAGAAGGTTTTTGCTGGCGTTCCCTTGCACAGGTGAGTTCCTTCAGTACTCCCGAGGTGGATGTTTCTTACAGCCGGTTACTGCCGACCAATCAGCCGGTACGGGTAACCATGACGCCGTTGGACGGAAGCACGCTGATAAGCGGTGATGTGCAAGCCCGGCTGGAAAACGGGGCATATTGGTTTGAAACCGCCGAAAACGGCCGGTTCAGCTTTGTCTTTGAAAACCTGTCAGGAAATCGTGCAACCATAGCGACGGTCGTTGAAAATATTGATACAACTCCTCCCAGGCTTAACGTGGATTATATTAAAGATTATGAAAACGGAACGGTTAAAGCTGTCTTAAGATCCGACGAAGCGCTGCGCATTCCGACAGACAAGACCGATGTGCATACGTTTACACAAAACGGTGAAGTTGTATTCAGCGCAGAAGATGCGGCTGGCAATCGGGCAGAACTCGTGGCAGCAGTAAAATCTCTTCCGTTCCCGGATTTCCAAAGCAGTATCGATGTTCAGGTAAAGTACAGTACCACCCGGCAGACCACCTTGCCGGTAACGCTTACACTTATATCCGAACAGCCTTTTACGGTGGTGAATACCTATGGGAAAACCTCTGTCACGGTTGATAAGAACGGCATGTACTCCTTTATCGTAAGAGATGCCTATGGGCTATACAAGCTTGTCGAAGCCAAGGTTGAAAACATTACCGGTGAAGCTGCGCAGGATAACACAGAGCCTGTCGTTCTCGTGAACGGCAATGCGGCTGGAACCGAACCCATGGAACTGGAAGCCGACCGGCTGTATGTCACAACCCAGGGCTTTTTGGGGGAGGTTACGGTGAAATGGGCCCAGGGCTACTGCTCGGCCGCAACCTTCAAAAATGGCGGGACCGTGGCAGAGGACGCCATTCCGGTTTCACAGGAAAGAGGATGGATTACCCTTCAGGTTTATGACCATGATCGCAATATCCGCCTTGTGCATGTATTGGTGACCAAAGTGGGAGGTGCATAACCATGAGACGAATGAAAAGGTTGATCGCTGTCAGTCTGATATTGATTCTGGCTTTCTCCCTTACAGGGCTGAACGAATTGGCCGTTCATGCGGCGCAGGAACAGGGCCTGCTGGACTGTCGGAATAAATTCATTTCCCTGACGGTGGACAAAAGCACAGGCCGTTTTGGGATCAGCACCGTGGAAGGCGCACCCGGCAGAGATAAGGATCAGAATGCTCTGTTGTTGTTTACCGGTGAAAAACCGGAGTCCTCCTACACCACCTTCCGGATCGACGGCGAAGACTTTATTTTTGGTAATGATTACGGCTTTCTTTCCTCCGGCGGCGGGCTCACCCAGGCACCTGTGCAAAAGGGCGACAGTGTTCAAACCATCTGGAGAAAGGGCGATATCGAAGTTGAACAGCTGCTTACCCTTCCGACCGATCCCGACAATCAGGACATCGGCAATGTGAAAGTAACCTATTCGGTGACCAACAAAGGGAAGAAGAACATCACTGTGGGCTCCAGATTTTTATTCGATACGAAGCTCGGCTCTAACGACGGTGCACCGCTGATACTTCCCGGCATGGACAAGCCCCTGGAATACGAGATCAGCCTCGACGATGACAAAGTTCCCGATTATTGGCAGGCCGCTGATAACGATGCCGGGCCGGAGGTCATCTCCTTCGGGCTGGTGAACGGATGGGGTAATGAAAAGCCGGACAGGTTCGTGGCTGCCCACTGGCAGGGCATTTCAGAAACGAAATGGGATTACCTGACCGACAGCACCCTGAAATTTACTTCCCCATATAATCCATACGACATCAATGACAGCGCCGTAGCCCTGTACTGGAACCCTGAAGGCCTGTTGCCGGGCGAAACCAGGGTGTACGAAACCTATTACGGACTGGGTGTTTTCGGCTCCGCAGATGGCTCCACCTTCCTTGCAAGCCTGGAATGCCCGGACAGCCTGGAATTGAATGAAAGTAAAACGGCATATACCCAGGAGGAATTCAACCTCACACTATCCATCAGTAATAAGCTGCCGGTTTCGGCTGCGCTGGATAACGTAACGGCCACCATCGAACTGGATGGCGGAATCCTGCTCACCGAGGATCAAACCAAAACCAGACAGACTGCTCGCATCGAAATGAATTCCGATGCAATTTTCCGGTGGACGCTGAAGGCTTCACCGACAAATGTATACCGGCTTGCGCAGGCAACGATCTACCTGAAGTCCGACTCGCTGAAGGAGCCGGTGGTCTATAATAAATTCATCCTGCTGCCCGGAACCGGCGGACAGCTTCCCAATATCCAATACAACAGCGTTACACCGAACACATTGTATGCGAAGGACGAAAGAAAATCCTTCAATATCAACGGTTCCGGTTTCGAAATGCTTCGGGACAGAAGCCGCTGGACACTAAAATTGACGAAGGGTGGCAGCAGCCCTGCCGTATACGTGATCGATCACAACAATATCCGTATTGTGAATGATACTACGTTGAATATTGTATTGCCGGATTTGAAAGAAGCAGAAACGTATTCGGTGATCATCGAAAGCTCCAGCTTAACCGGCTGGAAAAAGGACAACTGCCTGAAACTCACCAACGACGAAAAATTTAAGAATCTTTCCTACGGTATTCTTGTGGTAACCGGTTCTGACAGTAAATACAGTCTGAAGGCCCTGGAGAGCGAAACCGCTTTGAATGATTATTCAAAAAATAATGAAACTCTGATGGTGATCCGGGGCGATGTACGGGATAAAGGAGACGGGCTGTTTGAGGTTTTTGCCAATGCCGACGGTGTACCCGCGGAGATTAATGAGGTTTTGCAGGTTGAAAGCGCAAGGCCGCTTACTGCACGGGGCGGTAACGATTCGGTAACCATTTCGGGCAACGGCGATTTATCACTAAAGGGCTCCATTGATTTCTGGAAATGGGATTTCCAAATCAACCTGAAAAAAGGAACGAACTATTCGCTGGATCAATCGGGAGTGGGTAACGGCAAAAAGGTGGAAATAAAGCTTACCGGTGCAGCCGGGGCGCTGATGAATATGCTTTCGGGCTTTGACATTCAGTTCAACAACGCCTATCTTTATAAGAATACCGATGGATATGGCGTGATATTCGGAGGTTCCATGAACTTTTCCATCGGTGGCGGGAATGATAAAAAGGATAATACCTTTAATAAAGACAACGGGAACAACAATAACAATAATAACTCGAATAATAACGACAGCAATAACAATAGTAATAACAATAGTAATAACAACAACAATAACAATAATTCCAACAATAATTCCAATAATAATTCCAGCAACAATAACAGCAATAGTAACAACAACTCCAATAGTAACAACAACAATAATAATACGATCACCAACGACGATACCACCATCTCTGGCGGAACAGAAGACGACGGAGACGGAGGGGGCGCATTTACAATAAAAGCCGACGTGGATAAGGTGGCCATGGGGCAGAAGAAAAACAAAGAAACCAATGTGAAGGAAATCGGCCTTCGGGGAATTTCGGTCAACGCCAAAGTCGGCTTCCCGAAGGATTACTTCCCGCCACCGGTGGACATCGGTGCAGAAGCAGGCTTAAGGGTGGATACCTTTGCCGATCCCGCAGAAATCGGGTTTGATGTGGATATTGATTTGAAGGTCATTCAGGTTCAGGGAGAACTGGAGTTCATGCTGTACCAGAACAAATATCCCATTCCGAACACATTGGGGCTTTATGTGGGCAGCGAAGTGGGAGTAAAGATCATTCCACCCATTCCGGTGGCCACACTGAACGGCGTGGGTGGAAAGATTGAAAACCTGTACAGCCTGGTCGACTGGAACCGGATGTATTCGGCCCCGTTAACAGTCTCCTTAACCGCCACTGCAACCATCTGCGAATTGCTGAAAATGGACAAGGTGACGCTGAGCATCAACTGGCAGCAGGTTCAAATCAAGGGGGATATCGGCATTAAGGATTATAACATCATCAAGGATGCCACCATCAAGCTTCGCTGGTATAACCCATTCGGCTTTGAACTTTCCGCCAGGCTGGAAGCCTTCGGATGCATCGAAGGCGGGGCTATGCTGCGTATTACGAAGGATGACTTTCTGGGCATGGCTTACGCGAAGCTGTTCATTCCACAGGATATAGCCTTTGTCGGTGGGTTGGAGCTGCTTTCGGCCGAGCTTGGGGTCAACACTGAAATGATCTGGGGTGAAGTGAAGGTTATCGGCATTGGCGCAGGCATCAAATATGTATATGGTGAAAGCATGCCCGACTTTTACCTTGCATCCCTGAATTCCGGTCTGCAGCAGGGGCTGTTTGCCGTTGATTATACCGACAGCGAAACCGGTAAAAAAGCTGTCATCGTATATGGTACAAACCTGCGTCTGGTGGGCTCGTCGTCCAGTCCTTCCTATGCGCTGCGCGATGCAGGCGCTCTGGCCTCAGTACAGGACATTCCTCTTAGGGTGAGTGAGTATCCGACTGTTTATGCAGTGGATAGCAACAGCTATGTGCTGAATGTACCAGGCGGGGAAGCAGCGCTGTTTGAGCTGGAATATGAAGGGGAAAAGCCTTCTGTGAAGGTGTTCCGTCCAGATGGAACAGAGTATCCTCTACTGGAGGATAACAGTGGAAACCTGCGGTTCCAGACCATCCCGGCCGATAAGAGCAAAAGCGGAAAAACAGAGCAAAAAATCTGGATTTCCGTGATCAATCCCGAAGCTGGGGCCTGGAAGGTTGTATCCGACAGGCTGCTGGATTCTGCAAACCTGTATGATGTTAAAATGACACCGGAATTCACTTCATTCACCGGAACAAAGCTGGATCCGTACCATATCCGGGTGAACTGGACAGGAGAATATCTTTCCGGTGCAAAGATGAACCTGGTGCTGGTGGAAAAGGGAAGCACCGCGGCAGGCCGGCTTTTAGCAGAAAACGTCGACGCCGCAACAGGAACCTTTACCGTAACCATTCCCGACGACGTTCCCAGTGGAGATTACGATATCCGGGCAGAGCTTAGTAAAGAGGACTACGGTTTTTCATCCAAAACCACAGGTTCGTTTACCATTACCGATCTGAAGGCTCCCGCTGCACCGCAGGGGGTAACCGTTCAGCCTGCCGGCAACGGTATGTTCAGAGTATCCTGGGCTCAGGGAACGGGAAGCAGCTACGCTCCCGATGGCTATATGCTGAATGTGCTGCATGAGGATGGTACGGCGGTGGAAGGCTTCCCCGAAGCCTATGTCCAGGACCGTACCGAAGCAATTATTGGCGGAGAGGCAGTTCTGCAGGATGGAAGCGTTATCAGGCTGGAACCGGGTAAAAAGTACAAAGTTTCCGTTATGGCTCATTATGAAGAGGCCCCAGGTACCGCGGAAGCAGTTTCAAAGCAGCATTTCAGCCTTCCTGCATTATCACAGACAGTTTTGCTGCCGGTTCCGAACCCTCCCACCGTGCAGGTTCTGGTGAAACAGGGGAATAAACCGGTTCCCATAAGCACTTTAGCTGCAGAACCCGATGTGTTCTTTGCCACGGCTGCAGATGTAACGCTTATGCTGAATGCCGGGGAAATGATTGACGCTGATGTGATCGTCAATGATGAAGCCACATCCAGCCGAAGCGGAAGCAGCGCATATGAAATCGGCATGAGCCTGCGCGAAGGTGAAAACAAAATTTCCATAAAAGCTTATAACGCTGACGGGGATCGCACTGTGAAGCTTGTCACGATCCGGGTGGACTCCAAACCGCCGCTGCTTTTCATCGAATCTGCAGCCATTCGTACCGACGGCGGCAAAACCTATGCGGAACTCCGCGGTAAAAGCGAACAGGGCTGTATCCTCACCATCAACGGCGAAAGCGCCTATATGGACGAAAACGGAAGCTTTACCCACACGCTGGCGGTGGGGGATGCCATGAATACAAGCATCCGTGCGGTTGTGCAGGACAGCTTCGGAAACAAAACCGAATATGAAACCATGGTCTATAACGACACGCTGAAGGCCATTCAAAGCGTTCAAATCTCCGTCGGAAAAACAAGGGTCGAGGTAGGGGACAAGCTGAACCTCTCACTGTACGCTTTCGACAGTGAAGGCGCTTATATGGCGGTTGATCCCGCCCTTGTGAAGTGGAGCCTCATGACCGACGATAAAACCATAACGATGGACGAAAAAGGCACTGTAGAAGCGCTGAAAGCCGGGAAAGTATACATCCTGGCGGAGTATAATGTGGCGGAAGGCTATTATCACACCGATGCGATTGTGATGGAGGTTTATGAGAAATCCGACGAACCCGATCGTGCTGTTGTAATTCCCGAATATACAGGGCTGACCGGCCCGGCGGATGTGCTGGAAAGTATCCGGCGAATGGAGATGGGTTTTACGGAGGTGTATGCAGGAAGATTGCAACCAGGTAGCGAGGCAGATATCGATGTGGATGGAAGTTTGAGGCTGTTGATTCCTGCCGGCACTCTGTTATCGGCGGAAGCTCTGATCATCCGCAGGGCCACGGATCTGGGGAACTTGATGGACAAATACCCGGGAATGAGGCTTTTAGGCCCAGTGTATGATATCCAACTGGCAAACGGCAGCCGTCTGTATGCACCTGTTACCGTCAGCTTCCGGTACAGTGGAGCAAGCGGAACAGACAGCAGAAGAATCGCCGTATACCGGTTGGATGAACAAAGAGGCATGTGGATGTATATCGGCGGAAATATCGGTACGGAAGGGATCATCACCGTCCAGCTGTCGGGTTTCAGCAAATATGCGGTGATAGAAAACAGCAATCTGCTGCTTTTCAGTGATATTCCAACCGACAGGTGGTCCAAAGATGCGATCTATTCACTGGCCTATCAAAACATCGTGAACGGAGTGAGAATAAACGGCACCGTCTGTTTCCTGCCTGAGAATAATATCACCCGGGCGGAATTCATCAAAATGCTGACAGCAGCGATGGGTCTGGACAAACAGGAGTTAAACGATGTGACACTGCCGTTTAAGGACAGCGCGAGCATTCCGGACTGGGCAGTACCATACATCAAAGCCTCCTGGAAATTCGGTCTGGTCAATGGCAGAGCGGATAAGAACGGGCTATGGGCTGATGCCGGCAAAAACATCACCCGGGAAGAGGCTTGCGCGATCCTTGGAAGAACCCTTGGTGACGTTCAGCCGCAGCAGTTCCATTTCAACGACCGGAACAGCATCGCGGATTATGCACGTAAATTTGCCGATGTTCTAATGGGCATGGGCATCTTCACAGGATACCCGGACAACACCTTCAGGCCCAAAAATCTCTTAACCCGTGAAGAAGCCGCAGCGATCATCGACAGGTATATGAGTCACTGGGACTGAGTCACTGGGACGGTTCCATTTGCCTCAATAATTATGTCTACTGACTCTTCGCAGCAGACATAATTTTCAAATCATCCAGAACCGTCCCAGTGACTCATTGCCTTTTCCAAATAAAATTCGTATAATTGGTTGTAGTAACAGAGGCAATTGCAGAGCACGTATATCATGAAATTGCCTGATCAGGTGGTGAGCATTGCTTGCAGGACGCTCCGGAATATGGTTCCAAAACCGATCTGATTCTTACAAAAGTTCAAAAACCGGTCACGCATCCATATATGACCCCAAGGCCAAGGCTGTACAATAAACTGAACAGGGCATTCCGGTATAAACTGGTGGTCCTGGACGCCCCAACCGGGTATGGAAAAACAACCGCAGCACTCTCCTGGCTGAGGGAATGTGGGCTGCCCGCAGCCTGGTATTCCATTGACAGCGAGGACAATGATCCAGTCAGGTTCTGGCGATATTTCATCAGGGCGCTGGACTGCGGATTGCGGCACAGCAACACCCGCTTGTCGGAGATTACGGTAAATAAAGACCTGATCTGTTCAAATGAGCTTATCGAGCTGCTGCTCAGCCACCTCGCCGAGGTCTCTGAAAAATTAATCATCGTTCTGGACGATTATCACTTTATACAAGATTCAGCGATTAATAAAAGCGTAGCATCCTTCATTAAAAATCTTCCTCCGAACTTCATCACGGTAGCTCTAAGCAGCAGCCAACTGGAGCCTGAATTTGAAGCACTGTACATAAAAGGGCAGGTGCTCAGGCTGGACAGCAGGGATCTGGCATTCACCCCCGATGAAATTTCGTCCTTTTTCATTTTACAGGGGCTTCATCTGAGCGAAGCAGAACTGAAGAAAATTCATACTGAAACAGAGGGCTGGGCTGCCGGAATGGTTGTTACGGCTATTGCTATGACGGAAGAAAGAGAATATCTTATATCCGGTATACATCTTCCTGCGGTGAACAGACATATCGAGAAATTTCTCCAGGAACAGATTTTTTCTCCCGCATCAGGCGAGGCCAGGGAATTCCTTGTCCGCACCTGCGTGGCCGACAGGTTTTCATTATCGTTATGCGCCTTGCTGACTGGCTTTGATAACTGCGAAGAAATTCTTCATCGCCTGCTGGAAACCAACAGCTTCATCATCCCCCTGGATAAAGAGGGGGTATGGTTCCGCTATCATCATCTTTTTCATCAGTTCCTGAAAACCAGGCTGAAGAAGGAAAGCCCTTCCGTCATTACAAGCCTGTACACGAAGGCTGGAAAATGGTTCAGGCAAAATGGCCTGATGCGGGAAGCCATGGAGATGTTTCTTGATGGCAGTGATTGCCAAAGCGCATTAACGG
The DNA here is from genome assembly GCA_964450305.1 of uncultured Ruminiclostridium sp. Classification (GTDB taxonomy): domain Bacteria; phylum Bacillota; class Clostridia; order DSM-8532; family DSM-8532; genus JAAYJG01. Next base: position 28,934 of record CAYVFB010000020.1, on the reverse strand, counting down.
CTTTCTGGGAACTCTATAATGTTCTGGTTTTCCACGGAGAATATGCGGTATTGCTCCAATGGATGGAGCGCATCCCGGAGGAATGCCATCAAAATGATGTGATATACTGCTCGGCCCATGCCTGGCTATTGATCATGGAAAACCGGTTACAGGAGGCAATGGTATGGCAGCAGAAGGCGAAATCCTCCTTTGACAGTCATAAAGTCAGTATTCAGAACAAACAATTCAGGGATTATCTTGATGCACTGGTTCTGCTGGGACAGGCCGATATGGCTGTCAGAAACCTTGATTCATGCGGTGCAGCCTGGTATTATTCCCAGGCCTGCAGATTCAGGCCCGAAAATAAAATTCTTTTAGGCGAAGCCAATAATGGTCAGCCCGGTTTACTGCGAACCTTTTACGGATTTTTCGGCAGGTTTCATCAAATCGATGAAGCTTATGGACCCACCAGAGACCAAATGGGATTGCTCATTGGTGCATCCAGTGTGTATTCTGAAATACTTTACGCCGAATGCCATTACGAACGGAACCAGCTGGAACAATGCAATGAAACCCTCACAAGGGCTCTTCAAAAGATTTATGAACTGAATACGAACGGCTCTCTGGTTCCCGCCTTTTTTATGCTGGCAAAAGTAAAAAGAGCCTCGGGCGACATCCGGGCGGCTCTCAACATTATCCGGGAGGGGAAAGGCAAGCTTACTTCAAAAGCAAAAGATCACTGGCATTACCTGTTTGATTTGCTTACAGCCCGTATTCATATGGAAACGGGCGATATCCAAAAAGCCGAAGCATTGATGAATTTAAGCCATATCAGCGTGTATGACAATATTTCGGTCATTCGCGAATATGAGTATACCACTTATGCCAGATACCTGATAGAAAAGAACAGAAGCGATGATGCAGCATTCCTTTTGGGCCGGCTGAATGAATTTGCCGAACAGGAAAACCGCTTTGGCAGCAGGCTTGAAATACTTTGCATCCTTGCCCTGCTGCATTACAAAGAGAAAAGGCTGCCACAGGCGCTGATGTTTTTGGACAGTGCTTTAAGGTTGGGCTATACCGAAGGATACGTCAGAACATTTCTTGATGAAACACAACCCATGACAGAACTGCTGACGGATTATCTGAGAGAGAAACAAACAGGGAAAGAGGAGACGATTCTTCAATATGCGCAATACCTGCTCACACAAGCAGTTAAAGGAACAGGCCGTTCTTATCAGGCCGGAGAAACAAGTATTGAAGCGCTTACAAAGAAGGAATATCAAGTTTTACAGTTGATCACCGCCGGGCACTCCAACGATGAAATATCCAGGGAATTAAGAATCAGTATCAGAACGGTGAAATATCATAATTCCAATCTGTTTGCCAAGCTGGGGGTTAAAAGGCGGACCGAAGCCATCTCCAAAGCAAGGAAATATGGCTTGATGGGCTAACAAAATGGAGTTAACCTATTCGGGGTAACCCGATTTCTTTCTACTGCCGTTGTATTTTTCATGCTGCAAAGAAGGCTTGAGTTCCCGGCAAACTCCCATGCTTTCTCTCTGTCCAAGCCCAGCTTCATCAGATTCTGAAATCTGGTGCGGACTTTCTTCCATTGTTTCCAGATACACATTCGTAGTCGTCTACGCGTCCATTCATCCAGTGATTGAGCGAGGGACTTCATATCAGCTATTCAGATATGCGGATGATACGGCGGTGCACTGCAGGACAGAGCAGGAAGCAAGGCAACTGCTTGCAGATATTGATGCGAGGTTAAAAGATGCAAATTGGAATTACATCCTACAAAAACAAAGATTGTATATTGCCAAGATAAGGACAGACAGAAAGAATATCCTAATATTGAGTTTGATTTTCTTGGGTATACCTTTCGAAAAGTGTGTACAAAAGACCGAACAGGCAGACTGCAAATGAATTTTATAGCATCAGTAAGTAAGAAGGCTGAACAGACGCTAAAGGATAAGGTGAAAACCTTGGAGATTCACAAGAGAACAGGCAGCAAGATTGATATGATAGCCGAAATACTAAATCCCATCCTGCGAGGATGGATGAATTATTTTGGTAAGTTCAATCGCTCAGCGATGAAACGTGCGATAGACTGTGTGCAAATGCGCGTCATAAGGTGGGCGATGTGTAAGTACAGGAAATTTCGTGGAAACCGTCGAAGAGCCGAAGAATGGCTGGGCCAAGTTAGAAAAAGAGAACCCAACATGTTTGCACATTGGGCTCTCTAGGGAAATTTTATTATGAGTGGATGATAGGAGCCGTATGAACCGAGAGGTTCACGTACGGATCTGTGAGAGCATAGAGGTGAAATTCCTCTGTGCTACTCGACTGAGAGGTCGGCTACTCAATTAATGGGTAGCCTCCTACTCGATCAGACAACATATAACGCCGGTGCGGTGGAGAACTAATCTCCATTGTACCGGTGTTTTTGTTATTCTTTCAACTGGGCGGTATAATTGTAATTGTCAAATCCATGGCACATGCACAAAATAGAACCCGGTCAACAACCGGTTAAATTTCTTTTAGGATTTTAATTTAGTAAAGGCCGAGCTCGAACAATGCAGAGATTCCATACGCACTTGGAGTAATTATAATAAGGAAGCTGATATATACATGCTAAGCATCCCTATTGAATGGGATTATACGCAAGAACGTTCATACAAGGGCGATACCATCGAAGGGAAAAGACGGATGTACCTACATCTATATTTCAACTGCCAGAAGGCCATTGATGATGAACTTGAATTTACAAAGAAAATGATAATGCTTAATGAAGACCTGGAAAGCGGTAAATTTTATACTGGAGCATAAAAAGCTCTATGAAAAATACTTTGAGCTAAAAAGCACCCCGGTACGAGGTACTAAAGTAACTGCTAAGCAGGAAGCACTAGATGAGGCGAAGAAGAACTATGGCTATTTTGCACTCATCAGCAATGAGCTGAAAGACCCTGCTGAAGCATTAAGAATATACCGGAACAAAGACCTCGTTGAAAAGGCTTTCGGCAACATCAAGGAACGCCTTGACTGCCGCAGGCTTGCAATATCATCGAAGCGAAGTCTTGAGGGCAAGCTGTTTGTTGAATTTATTGCTCTTATATATCTCTCTTACATAAAGAAACAAATGCATGAACAGAAAATGCTTAAGGATTACACTATGCAGGGTGTCCTCGATAAGTTTGATCTTATTGAGTGCTTTGAACGCCCAGGCCGCGAATTTCGCATAGGAGAAATAACGGAGAAACAAAAAAATCTTTATAGTATTATGGGTATCAACCCACCCACATAGTTATAATGAATACGGGAATGTAGGTTTTATACTGAGGTTCTTACAATTTTGCAGATCATGCAATTGTAAACTAATTGAGATGCATTTTTTCTTTTATTTTAAAAATATATATGGTAAAATTACATTACATAAGAACTACTCGCTTTTTATTGAAAGAAGGAGAATGTCTTGAAACAAAAACTGAAGACTGGTATTTTTGCATTTTCAGATGCCATATTGCTGGTCGTTTCATTTTATCTAGCATATTATATTCGTTTTGAATTTGATTTCTATTCAATTCCCGGTAACTTTAAGGAAAAGATGCTGCTTCTTTTAGGAGTGACCATTGTGTTCAAAATAGCGGTATACATACCCTTTAAGCTATACCGCAGCCTTTGGCGCTATGCTGGTATGTATGAACTGGTGAGTGTTTTTCTAGCTTCTGCCATAACCAATGGAATTCTATTCTTGTATATCTCTTTTGTGGACAGGCTGGCACCTAGAAGTATTTTTGTTATCACCGGTATGATTGATGTTTTCTTCATCGGTGGGTCCCGCCTGATATACCGCCTCTACAGAAGGCTTGTTCTGGGCCGTGTGATTAAATTGGAAAACGTGAAACGGGTGCTTCTTTTTGGCGCTGGTGACGCAGGGGCCATGATCGCCAAGGAAATGGAACTACACCCTGAAATGCGGTACAAGCTGGTTGCCTTTATGGATGACAACAAGGACAAAAAAGGGAAGAAGGTAAACGGTATTCCTGTATTAGGCGGAATTGAAGACATTGAAGCTGTTGTGGACAGTAAAAGCATCGATGAAATCATCATCGCAATTCCCTCTGCAAAGCCTGCTATCGTCAATAGCATCTATGAAAAGTGCTCCAAAACCTCTTGTAAGGTGAGAATTCTTCCATCCATGTCGCAGCTGATTGACGAGACGATTTCGCTGCAAAAAATTAAAGATGTGGATATTGAAGATCTTCTAGGCCGCGAGCCGATTATGACCAACCTGCAGGAAATCGCACAGTATGTGAGTGGTAAGGTGGTTCTGGTTACCGGCGGCGGTGGTTCTATCGGCTCCGAATTATGTCGGCAGATTGCTTCCTATGAACCCCAAAAGTTGTTAATGCTCGATAATTATGAAAACAACCTGTATGACATTCTCAACGAACTCACGAGAAAATACCCGGAGCTTGAACTTTTACCCATCATCGCCAATGTCCGAGAAATGCAGCGTTTAGATGAAATCTTCAGAGAATATAAACCCAACATTGTTTTCCATGCTGCAGCCCACAAGCATGTTCCACTGATGGAAAATCACCCTGAGGAAGCAATCAAGAATAACGTCTTCGGCACCTGGAATGTTGCCCATTGCGCGGATAAGCATCATGCGGAGCGTTTTGTTCTAATCTCTACAGATAAAGCGGTAAACCCAACCAATGTCATGGGTGCTACAAAGCGTATTGCAGAAATGATTATTCAATCATTGAATGAAAAGAGTAAAACCGAGTTTGTTGCAGTCCGCTTTGGAAATGTTTTAGGCAGCAACGGGAGTGTTATACCTCTATTTAGAAAGCAGATTGAGCAGGGTGGGCCGGTTACAGTTACTCACCCTGATATAACCAGGTTTTTCATGACTATTCCCGAAGCCGTTCAGCTTGTCATCCAGGCTGGCTCTATGGCCCAGGGTGGTGAAATTTTTGTTCTTGATATGGGACAACCTGTTAAGATAATTGACCTGGCAAAGAATTTGATTCGATTGTCCGGGTTTGAACCCTATGAGGATATAGACATTGAGATTACAGGTCTTCGTTCGGGCGAAAAACTGTACGAAGAGCTTTTAATGAACGAGGAAGGGCTGAAGGCAACAAAGCATGATAAGATATTTGTCGCAAAGCCTTTACACACAGATTATGAAATGCTGAAAAGGGAACTGGAAGTTCTAAGTTCAAAAATATACAAAACCTCAAACCATCAGGAAATTAAGGAATATGTAAAGGTCCTGGTTCCGACATATAAAATGGCACAATAAAAGCAATGACTTTCATGAAATAACGGTTATTGAATAACTGAAATAGCATAGGTCGTCAACCTGAAAATGGATAAGCCTTCTTGTCCATTTTTTATTACCGATAAGGTGTTAAAAAATAACAAAATAGGATATTAAAAACATTACATTACTGCCTACTTCGAATACTTCAGCATGACAATAATATTGTAAACGACGATGAATATAAGGAGCATTCCGATAACAAGTGCAAATAAATCATGACGACCATTAATGAAAGAAACAAGAAATAAGATTCCAATAAGGCCAAAAGATATCGACAGGATATATGAAATAGTTTTTTTCTTTTTCATAAACCTTCTATCCCCCTTCTGTTTTGCAGGTAGATATTATCATAATTAGCTCGAATTATTCAAATTTCCCCTGCTTATTTCCAAAATATATTTAGCGCCTTGCTTTAAAAAAAGAGACAAATCCGGTATAATCATTATTAAGGTAGAGTTATCCTGATAATATAAAGCAGGTTTTCTTATTTTAATCAACAATTAACCTGTATCGAATGAGAGGGAAAATATATGAGCATATACCAGCAATTATTAGATGGTAAGAAGGCTTTGGCAGTAGTAGGTCTGGGCTATGTTGGCATGCCCCTGGCCGTAGAGTTTGCAAAAAAAATAAAGGTCATCGGCTTTGACAGAAATGCACGTAAAATCAGCAGTTACATAGATGGAATCGACGTTACCGGTGAAGTCGGCGACGAAGCATTGAAAAACTCATCAATCATTTTTACCAGCGAAGAAAAATCTCTGAACGATGCATCCTTCTTCATTGTGGCGGTGCCCACCCCCATAGCCGAGGACAAAACGCCGGATCTAAGCCCACTCATCGGCGCAAGCACCGATATCGGAAAGCATTTAAAGAAGGGAGATATTGTGGTGTATGAGTCCACTGTATACCCCGGTGTTACCGAAGAAATCTGCGTGCCCGTCCTTGAAAGGGAATCCGGTTTGGTCTGCGGAGTGGACTTCAAGGTGGGGTACTCTCCCGAAAGGATTAATCCCGGTGACAGGGTTCATACGGTTACAAAAGTTCTAAAAATCGTTGCCGGCATGGATGAAGAATCATTGGAAGAGATTGCAAAGGTTTATGCCATTATTGTACAAGGTGGTATTTATAAGGCGGAAAGTATCAAGGTTGCAGAAGCTGCCAAGGTCATTGAAAACACACAGCGGGATATCAATATTGCTTTTATGAACGAGTTATCCATCATTTTCAATAAAATGAACATCAATACCCGCTCTGTTCTGGCCGCAGCCGGAACAAAATGGAACTTTCTGAACTTTACACCGGGGCTTGTGGGCGGCCACTGCATTGGCGTAGATCCATATTATCTGGCCTATAAGGCGCAGCAGATGGGTTACCATCCGGAGGTCATTCTGGCCGGCAGAAGAATTAACGACACTATGGGCAAGTATGTTGCTGAAAATACGGTAAAGCTGCTGATAAAGGCGGACAAGCAGATTAAGGGAGCAAGAGTTTTCATGATGGGCATCACCTTTAAGGAAGATGTCCCTGATGCGAGAAACAGTAAAGTGGTTGATATTATACGAGAGCTTCAGGAATATGGTATAGAGGTTCTGGTTTCAGATCCGGTTGCGGAAAAAGAAGACGTTCTGCGCGAGTATGGTATAAGGCTTAGTGAATATGATGATATTAACAATGTTGATGCCATCATACTGGCTGTTAGCCATAAGGAGTACAGGGATATTCCTTTGGACAAGCTGCAGGGCAAGTTCTCCGAAGGAAGAAAAGTATTCATGGATGTGAAGGGCATACATTCTCCTTACAAAGCCAGGGAATCAGGTTATCTGTACTGGAGCCTGTAAATACTAATAAAAACGAACTCATCCTGAGCAACGAAGGATCTTATCAGGAGTAATGCGAAGCTCCTTCACTTCGTTCAGGATGGCAGGCAGAGCCTCCTTACCTCTGAATAGTAACCTGAAAACGTCATTAGTTTCAGTTGTATAAAGTTTTCAATTGGCCAAGCCTGCGCGTAAATCATTCTTCCGCTGGATGGGAAATCACCTGCAAGAAAATTTGCCGCAAAGTAAGGCCTTTAAGTATTTTTAATATCAGAAAGGGGAAATGGATATGTTAAAAGAATTCAAGGCATTTGCACTGAAGGGGAATGTGCTGGATCTGGCAGTTGGTGTCATCATTGGTGGAGCTTTTGGAAAAATCGTATCGTCTTTGGTAAATGACATCATTATGCCGCTGCTTGGCATTATTATGGGCCAAGTGAACTTTAGAGATCTGAAATGGGTTATCCGCCCGGGTGTTGAGGGCGGTGCGGCAGAACTTGCTGTTCTTTATGGGGCCTTCATACAGAACATCATCGATTTTCTGATTATCGCAATATCCATCTTCCTGTTTATTAGGCTGTTGACATCCTTTAAGAAAAAAGAACCCCCGAAGCCAGCTGAACCGCCGAAGCCATCGAATGAAGAAGTACTGCTGACAGAGATCCGCGATTTATTAAAGGACAAATAATCCGGCTAAAATGGATTTTGCATGCAAAATCCTATTTTCCCGCCCCGAAATAGTGGCTTGTCGCGGGCTTAAGCCTGGCTGATCACAAGCTAATGCTTGTTGTTCGCTCATTACGACCTGGCTGCTCGGCAGCCCGGGTGCGCAGCATTTGCTAAAGCAGATGTTTCTGTTACTGTAAACAAATGAAGGGGCCAGGATGGGATACCATTCTGGCTGCTCGATTCCGCAACCATGGCATTCTTGCAGCCGATACAGCACTAAAGTGGGCTATGCCCATAGCTAAACAGCGGAACCTTATATCTGCGAAACATCAAATCCTTGTTTTTATTTGATGTTTCACAGATATAAGTACTAAAACGGAAGCATGGAAGGTATTTTAATCATTATGAACAGGGATTCAGCATGGTATGCGATTTTCGTCAAAACAGGAGAAGAGAATCTGGTCAAGGAACGCCTGGACTATCGGTTTGCAGGAAGCCCTGCGGTGATGATCCCCAAAAAGATCATCAAGGAAAGAAAAAACGGTAAATGGACTCGCCGCGTTCGGGTTTTATTTCCCGGGTACATTTTCATACACGGGGTGATGGATGCCAAAACCTACAAAAACCTTTGGCAGGTACCGGGTCTGTTCAAGCTTTTGTGCACCGACAGGGAACCCGTTCAGATCCCCAACTATGAAATAGAGGTGTTCAGCCATCTGTTTGATAAAGAGGACATCATTCAAGAGTCGGATATTTTCATGGAAGGGGAGCAGGTGACTATTGTCAACGGTCCTTTAACCGCTCTAAAGGGAAAGATACTTAAAGTAGACAAACGGAAAGGCCGTGCCCGGGTGCTGCTCGATTTTTTGGGTGAAGAACGCGTGATAGACCTGGGTGTGAACATTTTACAGTCCATTCAATAGGTTATATAGGGTTAAACTATTTTCTGCCAGGCCGATATTATGCAATAGAGGGAAGAACAACTATCCGCGGAAAGTAAAACGACTGCGGTGGGGTAAAAATTAGTTAACCCTCAAAGCTTATATCAACTCTTAATCAGGATTATCGTGCAAAGGAAGGTTTGAAAACATGGATCATACAGCATTGAAGGCATTTGCGGACAAGCTGCTCGCAAACATAGAAAAGGTGATGGTCGGGAAGGATGAAATCATCCGGCAGCTTTTAATCAGCCTCATTTGTGGAGGTCATGTGCTTTTGGAGGATGTGCCAGGCACAGGGAAAACCCTGTTAGCCAAAACACTCAGCCAATCCCTTGATCTTCAGTTCAGCCGGGTGCAGTTCACACCAGATCTGCTTCCCACCGATATCACAGGTATCCATTACTACAACCAGAAGCAGGGCGAGTTTGTATTCCGCAAAGGCCCCATTTTCACCAATATCCTTCTGGCCGATGAAATCAACCGCGCCACCCCGCGGACACAGTCAGCACTTTTGGAGTGTATGGAGGAAAAACAGGTTTCCATCGACGGAGACACCTATTTGCTCGAACCTCCGTTCATGGTCGTGGCCACGCAAAACCCGATTGAAATTCTGGGAACCTTTCCATTACCCGAAGCGCAGCTGGATCGTTTCCTGATGAAGCTTTATATGGGCTATCCGCACACTGCCGACGGAATAGAGATTTTGAAACGCTTCCAGGCCGAAAGCCCATTGTCAGCCCTGACTGCAGTGGCCGGGAAAGAGGATTTCCAAGGGGTTGGAGATATCTTTAAAAATACTTTCGTCTCTGAAGAACTGTATGAATATATTATTAAAATCGTGGAAGCCACGCGTAACCACCCGGATATTGTTCTGGGTGTCAGCCCCAGGGGCAGCCAGGCGCTGCTGAAAACAAGCCAGGCTCTCGCCGCTATCTGTGGCAGGGACTATGTGCTTCCCGATGATGTTAAGAGAATGGTAAAGCCTGTCCTGGCACACCGGATGGTCACCCGCCATGTGGGTATGGATGACGGGAAGCCGGCAGGGCACGTTATCCTGGACAGCATTTTACAACGCATTCCCGTGCCTACCGAGGACAGGCTGAAGAACCAGGCAGGAGCACCGTGATATGTGGATATACAAGCTGATCTTTGCTGCAATCATCATCATCATGCTCGAATCCTGGTTTACGCTCAGGTTTGGGCTTTCCAAAGTAAGCATCGAGAGAAGCTTTGATACGCTGCATGCCAATTATGGGCAAAACATACATATGATCGAGAAAATCAGCAACAGGAAGCTTTTGCCCGTTCCCTGGCTGAAGGTGGAATCCCGAATTGATGGAGGCCTGCAATTTGGCTTTCAGGAGGATCTGAACATTTTGCAGGGAGAATTCCACATTAGTGTTTTCTCCATGCTTCCATACACACGAATCACCCGAACACATAATGTTACCTGCAGGAAAAGGGGCTATTTTCACCTGAAATCCGCTGCCCTCACTGCCCGCTCGATTACCGGAGGCGTTTCAGCGATGCATGACCAAACAACCGATGCAAGGCTGTATGTGTTTCCACAGCTGCTAACGCTGCCCGAAATGAATCTCCCCTCACACAGCTGGCAAGGCGACAGGGTCGTTCGTCGCTGGATTCTGGAGGATCCGTTCATACGCTCCGGTGTTCGGGAATACACGCCTTCCGATCCGATGAAAAACATCAACTGGAAGGCATCAGCAAGGTTTGGCAGCTTACAGGTGAATCAATATGACCCTACCGCAAGACATCGATTGATGATCCTGTTGAATGTGGATACCAAAGCCACGCAATGGTCGGTCACATCAGAGCCGGAGCGGGTGGAGTATGGCATTTCTTTGATTGCCACAGTCCTGGAATATGCCTTTAAAAACATGATAGAGGCCGGGTTTGGCACCAATGGTTTTTTAAAGGATATGCAGAAGGAACCGGTGCGAATAGAACCAACAACCGGGAAACAACATCAGATCACTATTCTGGAGAACCTGGCAAGGCTGACGATCCTTCGTTGCCTAAGTTTTAATACGATGCTCGACCGGGAACTGGAAAGAAACCCGAACAATACGGACTATCTGCTGGTCACCGCTGTAACCGATCCGGATATGGAAGACAGAATTCGCCTGCTAAAAGCCAAGGGGAACGCGGTGGAGATATTTAAGATATAACGCACGTTGTTTATTTGGATAAACCTTAGACAGCCTGGAACAGTACATGATTGCGATGGTAGCCAATGGGAATGTGGTGGAAACGATAACGGAATTTCTTCGCATAGAATAATTAAACAATCTTAAACAAAGGAAGGCATATGAAAAAACCGATTTTGATGAGATGGTTCTGGTGTTTGCTGGAATACCTCATGTTTTCTCCGATAATTCTGATAGTAGCCGGGTTTTCGCTGCCGGAGGCGAGCGTGATACCCTTCATTCTGGTACTCCCGTTTCACACGCTGAGTGGGGTTGTGCTTACCGCTGTATTAAAAAAGTTCCGAAAGATCCTTACGGTTGTGATTGGTGTTGTATATACTGTAGTTATGACCTGGCTGTGGGTAATGCTTTTTCGCATTGATTTGGTTGGTGGTACCGTGCTTACCGCCATTTGTATTGGTTTTTCGTTCATTTACGGTATTAGCGCAGGAACATCAGGGGGTATCAGGAAATATTTCTTTTATATGATTGGTCTACTGTTTCATTGCTTATCGGTCTTTTTGGCACATAAGGCTCCCCTGCTCGCTCCATTTCAGACATTTGCACTTGGGTTGGCTTTTTTATATGTATTGGGGGGCCTTCCGTTTGCGAACCGCAGGTTCCTGGTTCAGGAAACACAGGAAAAAAGCAGTGTCCACGTCCTTCCTGGTAGCGTGCTGCGTGGGAACAGAATTATTCTCATCATGGTTTTGGCCGGAATCGTTCTTTTATCGTTTTGGAGAACCCTTCTCGATGCGATTGTTTACGTTGCGGGACAAATAGCAGCGTTTATAATGAAGTTAATCCAGTGGCTGACCACCCTGAAAGAAGTTGAGAACTTGCCCCAGGGGGGTGGAGAAGAAACAGGTCTGCCGCCGGCGACACCATCAAACACCATCATGGACATCATTGCTTATGTCTTTGTGCTGATCATCTTCTTATTCATTCTGATACGCCTTTTTAAGAATTTACCAAAGATCATAAACGGGCTATTTTCCTGGTTTTCTTCCGTGTTCAGCCGTTTTCGCATTTGGGGCACAGCAGAACAGGGATATGTTGACAAGCAGGAATCTCTTTTAAAAACCGAAACTCCTAAGAGAAGCTCCTTTCTGACCAGGCTTTTCCAACGGGAACCCAAATGGCGGGACATGAAGGATAACATCAGCAAGGTTCGCTTTCTATATGCCCAATTTGTTTTGGCGCGTGTAAGAAAGGGGTTTTCCTTCAGTCAATCGGAAACACCCGGTGAAACCATCGACAGGATTCAGGAGCGTGAGAAAGAACAAAACGTTGATCATGAGAATCTTCGCAAGGCTTACCAACAAGCCCGGTACGGAAATAAAGCAGCAGATGATGAGACGGTTAAAACACTGAAAGATGTGTATCTATAAGCCTATCTTAACACCTTTCTTTTGTGCAGAAACGCTTCCAGTATCAGTTGCTCGGAAATTCCTATGCCCATAGTTCAGCTTTTCCATCATATTAAAAATACCAAAGATCATGTTCGAAATACAGAGAAATAAACATGATATGCCTGTAATTTAATATGATTTGCGTAACAATTTGATTTTTGGAGTTTCAAAGCAAGTGAATATTTCAAATAAATAGAAACCTATAAGAATTTAAAATGAAAACCGCTGAGTAACCTGATTGTAGTTATCAAGCCGCTTGGTGGGTTTGTTTTTTGCCCCAAAAAATCATAAGAAAATTCGGGTGGATTTATTTTTTAAAAACGGAACGATCCTCTTCACTTATGAAGAATAACGTGCTAAAATTAAAAAGAGATGAATAGCATTCAAGTAAAGTAGTTATATTAATTTTAAAAATGGAACGTTATTCTTCAAATATGAAGAAAATCCATGACAAGATTAAAAAAAGAGGTGAGATAAGTGGATGTGTTGACTGAACTGGCTAAGTATCCAGTTTTTACAATCGATGATGTAAAGAAACTTGCAGGTAATGAGAAGACAGCTTATTCGCAGTTGGACCGTTTAATGAAAAAGAGTCTGGTCAAAAAGATAAGAAAGAACATATACACAGTAGTCAACCCGACTACAGGGCAGCTTGTGGCAACTCGTTATCAAATCGCTTGCGATATAACCGACACTGCTTATATCTCACACCACAGTGCTTTTGAATATTATGGACTGGCAAATCAAGTGTTCTATGAAGTGTATGTTTCATCTGAAACAAAGTTCAATCATTTTGAATATGATCATGTAACTTATAAATATGTTGCATCCAGGATGAATGAGGGTGTGGTTGAAGCAAAGAACACCACCGGGGTTAGAATAACTGATATGGAACGGACAGTTGTTGACAGCATAAGGGATTTCAATAAAATAGGTGGGTTTGAAGAATTGTTGAATTGCTTGGAAGGTATCCATTACTTAGATGAAAAGAAACTGAAGCGATATCTTGATATATGCAATACCCAGGGCCTATATCAACGGGTAGGATATCTCCTTGATCATTATCGAAAAGAGATGCAGTTATCAAAGGAGTTCATAGAATATTGCAAAGGTAAAATAGGAAAAAGCAGACGGTACCTTGTGAGTGAAGCAAAGGACGATAGCTTCTATAACAGTGAATGGGAACTGATGGTACCGGAAGGACTATTTGAAATAACGGATCAAGGAGGCGATATACTTGTCTAATTACGACATTATATATTTAGGGAAAAAAGCTGAAGAATTAGGATTTATGAGGGATACACTAGAAAAGGTAACGAGGCTTGCGGATATTCTGGAGTATTTTAACACAAATCCAATTTTAAAAGAAAGTCTTGCATTAAAAGGTGGGACAGCCATTAATCTTACGATTTTCAACTTGCCACGTCTTTCTGTAGATATAGATTTGGATTATATAATCACCAACTGTAGAGAAGAAATGCTTGAAAGTAGAGAAGTCATTAATAGCACTATTGATCGCTATATGGTGTCCCAGGGTTATTCAAAAAATCCCAAGACAAAAAATCCTCATAGCTTGGACTCATGGGTCTATGACTACCTGGGAGCCAGCGGGAATAAGGACAATATCAAGATTGAAGTCAATTACTCATTACGGTCCCACGTTCTTGAAGTAGAAGAAAGGCAGATTATAACTGAACATCTTTCCAGTGAGTATAAGGTGAAGTCTCTAGCTCCAATTGAGATATACGGAAGTAAGATGAATGCGCTGCTAAGCAGAGCTGCAGCCAGGGATTTATATGATGCAAGAAACATGATTCACTATGGTCTCTTTGATGAATCGGAAGAGGAAATGTTAAGAAAGTGCGTTGTATTCTATGCATCCATATCAGCGAGGGATAAAAACAGTATAAACAAGACCTTTGATACCAAAGGGATTGACTCAATTACTAAGAGGAAGATCAGAACAGATCTCAATCCTGTCATCAAAACAAAAGATGATTTTGAATTAGAGTCGGCTAAGAAACTTGTTAAAGAGTACATTTCTGATCTGATGATTTTGAAAGAGGAAGAAAAAGAATTTCTGAATAAGTTTGAAAGCGGAGAATACATTCCAGAGCTTTTATTTGAGGATAAGAAGATTCTAGAGCGAATCAGAAGTCATCCAATGGCATTATGGAAAATTAGATAACATAATTCCGGATCGCCCCAAGAGCAAGAAGCAAAAATACGTTCGTGTTTAGTATAGCATTGCCTCTGTTCCTAATAAGGATTTGAGATGAAAGCCTTGCAGGCAAATGCTTGCAAGGCTTTTGTGAAAGATTTTCCGGCTTTTCCAAAGTGCTTCTTCCGGCTTTACAGCAAGATGTTTCCGGGTAGAGGTATGGCCGAACCACGAGCAAACGCTAATAGCAGATGAAGCTGCTGATGTTCTCCAGGTCGGTTCCAAAGTAAACCCATGAGAAACCAGTCCACCGCCATCCTGCAACTGAGCGCGGCCCCACAAACACCAGCCATGCCCAGAATTGTCTGCCATTTTCAAGCCAGATGTACACAAAGCGGAACAAGCACGGGCGAATTGCACCTGGGTCTACAGCCCTGATGGATATTTCGCCTCCCCTTTGAGCGGGAACAAAAGAGGGCGGAGGCCCTGAGGGGGGTCCACCTTGCTGCCCTGGTTGACCAAAAGGCGGCGCTCCCCCCGGTGGGCCAAAGGGCGGTGTTCCTCCCGGTGGGCGTAAGGGTGGAGTTCCTCCTGGTGGACCAAAGGGTGGAGTTCCTCCTGGAGGTTCTGGTCGTCTTCCCGGAGGAGCCGGCCTGAGTTGTCTAAAAAATCTTCTGAATGGAATTTGTGCCTGATATCTGAAAGGCATATTCTCACCACCTAATCGGAACTTGTACTTTATCATATGGCTCATCCCTGCGTTTGGATACAGTTTCACATATTGTTATGTTTGACGATTTGAAGGATCAGCAAAAATCCTATCTTAACACAGAAAAAAAGGTGGAATTTTTATAGAGGGTGTGCTAAACTAGATATAGTTAAAAAATTAACAAACAATTGCTTTACAGCCATCGTGCCAGAAAGCTAAACCACTAAACAGCCAAACGACTATGCAGTAAAATTATTACAAAGTTAAGCAGCTAAAACGCTGGCAAACTAAAGGAGTGGGTCATTATGACAAAATATTTGAGAGTACAGATGTCAGACGGAACAATATATGATATTCCTGCTGAAAAAATTGCGGAACACAGGGCTGGCTTTTTTGAAAGCAATTCTGCTGAGAAGCTTTCATATCATTCCAGCTCTGTTCAACCCAGGCTCCTTTCAGCTGAGAAGGATTTTGCAATGGATAATGACGAGATTCTGATAGAATGGGCATCTAAAAAAATGGTCTGGAAAGATATTGAACCCTACGCAAAGAAGGTAGAGCCCGAAACCAACAACAATGAAAAAGATTGGCCTGAAGCGCCCAAAAAAGTAATTCTCAGATGATAAAACCAAATCAGTTGAAATGATTTTTTGCTTAAGGAATCGTATCCAGAATAACGCAATTACATTGGCTTCGTGGTATAGAATCGTTATCACTATTCCAAAATGTTGTCGAAAGAACCGTCCCCCTGACATTATTTATAGAAGTATTCACCTTCGATCACCTTATACAGGTCACTGCTTTTATTTTTAAAGGGTTTGTTGTTGAAGAACAGGCAGTCGGAAACGTTATTGATTCCTTCAAGGGCCATTTTGGCCGCAATAACGCTGGATTTGCCCGGTATTTTTTCAGCAAAGCCCTCCTTATGGGCGGGTGGAAACTGAACGGTATACTGGGTGTCGAAAATAACCTCTTTTATCGTTCCAGGGAAGTCGGGGCTCTTTTTTCTGTTTAACACGACATTGGCTATAGCGACTTTGCCTGCCATACTCAGGTTATTGGCTTCAACCTCTACGATCCTTGCAAGCCAGATCAAATCATCATCGGTGTAGGAACGGTTTAAAAAGCGGGAAACTGGAATCTCGGCTTTTTCCTTGACCAATTCCACTGAACAGGTTAAGTCATCCCATCGCACGGAGAAATCAAGAACCTCGGCAAAGAAACGGATAGGTACCATTGTCCGGCCATCCACCCCTTCAACAGGTGCGTCCATAATGATTTCGTTGCTGTTCACCAATAGCTTGTTGCTACCGATCCACATTTCAATGATGGCTGTATCATTGCTCAAAACAACCTTTTTTTCATCCTGGACCCAATCTACTTCCATCTGAAAGGCTTCCGCAATAAACCTGATGGGGACATAGGTTCTGTTTTGTTTAATGTATGGGTCGGTGTCCACAAAGATGGGCTGTCCGTTTATTTTCACTGTTATGAAAAGCTGTTCTTCCAGGGCAGATGAATGGGTATATGTAAAAGCAGAAAGAATGAGGCATATTGCTGAGATGCAGGCTACAAATCTACATATTTTTCTCATATAATCATACTCCTTCGTTTCAAAAATGGGGAGTGTGCCCATTATAGCTTCTTTATATAATAAAATATAAGATAAATTACCGTCTAATCTTTTTTAATACAAACAAAAGAAGCAGTTACAAAGCAACAATAAAAACTGTGACCAACAGGCTTTTGCTGACGGGGATCTGCAACTTCATTTTATCATGAATGAATAAAGCAGCAAAGAACCAATTTTGGACAAATAAGTCCCATTTTTCTTATGGGACCTGTTTTTGATCGGGTGCTCAAAAAACGACCACAAAAAACGGGTGAATCCTGCGTTGACACGATCTCAAACCTGTAGTAAAATGTTTAGGGATATGCGCCCGTAGCTCAGTAGGATAGAGCACAAGTTTCCTAAACTTGGTGTCGCACGTTCGATTCGTGTCGGGCGTACCAGGGGTTTCAGTTAAACTGAAACCCTTTTTTCATGCCCATGTTACACTCTATGGTGCAAAATTCCTCTGCTTATGTTGCATTCTATATTCCAGAATTCCTTTTGCCTATGCAGTATTTTATGTTGCAAATTTCTTCCTGTATTGCGAACCAGCGGGTTTGGGTTCTGCAACCTTACCACGACAGATGGCATTATGCAGAATCTATTTCTTTACCGCGCCCAATGATATCAAATAACACCAAATCAGCCATTTGCAAAGCGATTGAAACTGACTATTCCCTGTATTCAGTATTTATCAACCTCGGAAACGAATTGAACAAAGACGATTCAAGGAAACTGTTCGCCCACCGATTCATATGATGAAAGCAGGTGTTGGTCTGGAGGGAAAAAGGATGGATTGCCTTGCTGTTTATGATTCGGGAAATTATACGATTAAAATGAGCAGATATTTTGAAAACAAAGGCCTTGTGTTTGAGGTGATATCGCTGCCTTGCAGGATTTCTTCCCAAGGCTGCGGGTATTGTTTGAAGTTTCCGGAGGAGCGCCTGGAAGAAGTTCTGGCCGGCAGCAGGGAAATGAATTATTGCGTTCGTGAGCTTTTCAGAGTGAACAGGGGGTTCATGAAAAATACATACGAGAAGCTTCCGATTCACATATAAGACGAGGAAAACAACAACCCCCCTAAAAGCTGCTGCTGCACTTCTATGGCGTGGAAAAAACATCCAGGTCAGGGCGGCGTGGCCTGTTATCCTGAACGAAGCCAAGGATCTCGCATTACCCCTGGCAGGATCCTTCACTGCGCTCAGGATGACATCACTGCGTTCGGGATAAAACATATACCTATTGAGCAGCTTATGAACAGATTAAAGGGGGTGTGAACAGTCCCCCACACCCCGGATGCCGCCAAACGGCACGAAACCCAGGCAGGTTTCACAGGAGTAACATACTTCAGGCTTCATTTCAATCCCTTTCTAAAAATAGGCTTTTCTAAAAAGAGAATGTATACTATAATAGTGGACATACATGACAAAACGAAGGCCTCGAACCGGGAGTGTGAGCATGGAATTGACAGATCTGTCCAAGGTGTTGGAAATCGCAAAGCATTTAACAATAGAAGCAGGAAAGATTATACTGGAAGTCTATTCAAAGGATTTTTCCGTGGACTACAAGGACGATCAATCTCCTGTTACCGAAGCCGATCAGAAAGCCAACACGTTCATCGTTCAGGCATTAAGCCAGGCATACCCCGAATGCGCCATTCTGGCCGAGGAATCCCAGGACAACCCCGAAAGGCTGATAAACCAATGGTGCTTCATTATCGATCCACTGGACGGCACAAAGGAATTCATAAAGAGAAACGGCGAGTTCACCGTGAATGTTGCGTTAGCCTTCCGCGGTAAGCCCGTAATGGGGGTTATCGGAATTCCCGTAACCGGGGAACTGTATTATGCTGTGAAAGGCATGGGGGCATTCTATGAAAAGAACGGACAAAATCAAAAAATAACTGTATCTTCCAGAACAGAGGATATCCGTATGATGGTCAGCCGTTCTCACCAGTCCGACAGGCTGCTGGCGTTGATCGAGAAGAATGGTATTAAGAATATCGCCAGTGTAGGCAGTGCCATCAAAGGGTGTCTTATCGCCAGGGGAGAAGCCGAAGTGTATTACAGGTTTGGGCACACGATGGAATGGGATACTGCCGCAATGCAATGCATCGTGGAAGAAGCGGGTGGAGTGTTCAGACAGATGGATGACAGTGAGATGACCTACAACCGGGTAAACAGTCTGAATGAAAAAGGGTTTTATGTCCTGAACCATCCTGCAAATCAATTAATCCTTTAGTAACTTACATCTGTAAAACATCAAATAAAAACAAGAATTTGATGTTTTACAGATGTAAGTACCGATATTGGGTTGTGGGCGAAGCCCACTTTTGAGGAGTATGTTCATGAACCATCTTGATAAGCTTGAAAACAAGTCCATCCACATCCTGCGGGAAGCCTATGCCAGCTTTAAAAACCTGTGCATGCTGTGGTCCATCGGAAAGGACAGCACGGTTCTGCTATGGCTTGCGAGGAAAGCCTTCTTTGGCCATGTGCCCATTCCGCTGGTGCATATTGATACCCATTATAAAATACCTGAAATGATTGAGTACCGGGATAATCTCGCCCTGGAATGGCACTTGGATATGATTTATGGCGAGAACCGCGAGGCACTGGATAATAAAGAAACTTATCCGGATGGCAGAGCTACCCGCATTGATTGCTGTAAAAACCTGAAAACAGCCGCCCTTCGAAATACTTTAAGCGGGCAATGGCCACGCTATCGCATGAACCACGAAAAGAAAGCCTATGAAATTGATAAAAATTGTGAGCCATATACCGGGGTCATTGTGGGCGTGCGTGCCGATGAAGAGGGCAGCCGTTCCAAAGAGCGGTATTTTTCACCCCGTGACAGAAACAACGACTGGGACATCGGTGATCAGCCGCCGGAGTTTTGGGGGCAATTCAAAACCGACTTTGCTCCGGGAACACATCTTCGCATTCATCCGCTGCTGGATTGGACCGAGCTGGATATCTGGGAATACATCAAGCGTGAGAATGTTCCCACCGTATCGCTGTATTACGATCAAGGGCAGGGAAAAAGGTATCGCTCCCTGGGTTGCTGGCCTTGCACCACCCCCGTGGATTCCGATGCGAAGGATATCGACGGTATCATCCTGGAGCTGAAGAGCGGAAAATTTGCGAACATCGCCGAACGCTCAGGCCGTGCCCAGGACAAGGAAGATGGCGGAGGCTTGGAAGAGTTACGCAAAGGCGGATACATGTAATGCTTTTCGATTGATTCAGTATAATAAGCATTGGAATCCGCTGCCTGGACGACGTAAGTTCAGCTGAATATGTTCATTCGTTTGTCATCTTTAGTTAGATATCAAGGCACAAGCCCAAAAAGGAACATCAACCATAAGCTTATCATTCTGAGTAAAGCGAGGGATTTTGATAATCGCCCGTAACAATAGGAAAGTGTAATTGTTAACAGGAAAAAAGAAAGGTTTATTTCAATGATGGGGAACACTGCGGAGCGTCCGATCAATAAACGGGACTTAATCCACAAACAGGATATGAATATCGTGATCGTGGGTCATGTGGATCATGGAAAGAGCACGGTTATCGGCAGGTTATTGGCCGATACTCATTCTCTGCCTGAAGGAAAGCTGGAGCAGGTAAAGGAAACCTGCCGCCGTAACGCCAAGCCCTTTGAGTATGCCTTTCTGCTCGATGCCCTGAAGGACGAACGTTCCCAGGGGATAACCATTGATTCAGCCCGCTGCTTTTTCCAAACAGATGCCCGTAACTACATCATCATCGACGCACCTGGCCATATCGAGTTTCTGAAAAATATGATCACCGGCGCTGCCCGGGCAGAGGCCGCTCTTCTTGTCATAGATGCCCACGAGGGCGTACAGGAGAACTCCCGGCGCCATGGGTACCTGCTTTCCATGCTGGGCATTCATCAGGTATGTGTGCTTGTGAACAAGATGGATTTAACAGGGTACAATGAGCGGGCATTTCGCCGAATAGAACGCCAATACAGAAGGTTTTTAAAAAGAATCAATGTGGAACCTACCTGCTTCATTCCCATCAGTGCGATGGAGGGCGACAATATCGCCGATCACTCGGAAAAAATGCCCTGGTATGAAGGTGTGAATGTGCTTGAGGTGCTGGATTCGTTCGAAAATGAAACCGCTCAGGAGGAAAAGCCATTTCGGATGCCGGTGCAGGATGTTTACAAATTCACTATGAACGGTGATAACCGCCGCATTATCGCCGGTACCATTGAAACCGGAAGAATTTCGGTAGGTGATGAGGTCGTATTTTATCCTTCAGGTAAACGAACCACCGTTAAAACCCTTGAAGCCTTTAACCGTGAAAACCAAAACTCTGTGGGGGCTGGCTGGACCTGCGGGTTCACCGTCAGCGAACAGATTTATGTGAAGCGCGGTGAGATGGCCTGCCTTGCAAAAGAGCCTGCACCCAAGGTAACCGGGCGCATGCTCGTCAACCTGTTCTGGCTTGGGAAAAAGCCCCTGGTAAAGGGTAAAACCTATTTTCTGAAGCTGGGAACCGCCAAAGTGGGGATGCAGCTGGAGGAGATCCGCAGTGTTCTGGATGCCTCCAATTTGGACAGCCGCAAGAAGGAACAGGTGGATCGCCATGAGGTGGCAGAATGCGTGCTCAGCCTGGACAGGCATATTGCCTTTGATCTGATGAGCGATATTGCTGCATCAAGCCGTTTTGTCATCGTGGATGAATATGAGATCTGTGGCGGCGGCATTGTGATGCATGAAATGGAAGACCAAACCAGCTGGGTTCGTGACAAGGTGCTGATGAGAAATTATAAATGGGTAGGCAGCGATATCAGCAGTGAAAGCCGTGCGGAAAAATATCACCAGAAGGCGGCGCTGGTCTTGATCACCGGTGAGAAATCAAGCCCCCGGAAAGAGCTTGCAAGAACTGTTGAGAAGCAGTTGTTTGATGAAGGCAGGTTTGTATATTATCTGGGCATTGGCGGCCTGATGTTCGGGCTGGATGCCGATATTATTGATATCAACATGGTGCCGCTGAACAGGAAGGAGCATATCCGCCGGCTGGCGGAGGTCGCCCATATCATGCTGGATGCAGGTGTGATTCTGATCGTATCAGCCGTTGAGCTGAATGCTGCTGATTTGGATGTCATTCAAACAAGCGTCTCGCCTGAACTGGTTTCGGTGGTATGGGTTGGGAACGAACAAGCGACGGATATCCCCATAAAGCTGCATTTGCCCGAAAATGATAACCTGGAGGCTTCTGCAGATGCAATCCGCAAACACCTAAGCCTGTAACATGAGTAGAGTTGGCATTTATGATTCCCATGAATGGTTCGGTCAGTTACCGGAGGGTTTTTAGAAACCCGGTTCCGATGGAGGAAATATGAGATTAACCAAAAAAAGCGAATATGCGCTGCTGGCACTTATAGACCTTGCAAGATGCTATGGAAAGGATGCTGCAAAAATTTTTGAAGTAGCCCAAAGAAACGGGATTCCTAAAAAATACCTGGAGCAGATTTTTTTGCAGCTTAAGGGCGGGGGATATGTGCGAAGCATACGTGGGGCAAACGGCGGCTATGAACTGGCAAAGGCCCCGGAAAAGATTTCGCTGGCTGAAATCATTCGTTTCATCGACGGGCCATTGGCCTCGGTGGGCTCTGCAAGCCTGTACTTTTTTGAGCATACCCCCATCGAACGAAGCAATAAACTGCTGCAGGTTTTTAAGGATATCCGCGATATCGTAGCCGATAAGCTTGAGAATACAACACTGAATCAACTAATCGATTAATGTGTCCCTTCACTCTGTTCAGCAGGTCGCACCTGCTTATCTTTCATTGGCAGCAAAATTGAATCAAAAACACGCAAAAAACCCGTACATCAGCATTTTCAGGGTAAACTTTTTGTGATATAATAAAATGCTATACTTGTTCAGGCATCACAAAACATACCAAAAGCTCAAGAGGAATGCTGAATGAATTTTAACAAATTAAGTGAGAAGGATATTCGCGATTATATTAACGACCCCAGTATTTATCACCGGGGGCGCATGTATTTTTTCAACAGTTATGTTGAAGACTTAACCCTTTCCGAAGCAGAAGGCCTTATTGTTGCCCGAGTCCATGGAAGCAAGGATTATACGGTCAAGCTGCACATGAATTCCAGCCAGGAGTTCGTGAATGAATCCTGCACATGCCCATTTTACAGGGAATGGGCAAGGCCCTGCAAGCATATTGCCGCTGTACTGTTCGAAGCCCACAAGCTGATCGAAAACAAGCATACCCGATATCGCAACAGCTATAAAGCGGTTCAGGCTGTTTTTAACAGCCTCGACGCGGTAAATCGGGGCTCCTTTCAAGGCAAACGGCAACAGCTTTCATTATATCCCACGCTGTACATCGCTCAGTCTGACCGGGGGGTTACAGCCAGCCTGGAGCTGCGTGCCGGAATCAATCGGCCCTATGTCATCAAAAACGCTGAAGAGTTCATTGATGCCTGGGTTAGTGGGAAACGACTGGTCTATGGCAGGCTTTTCATCCTTGACAGCAAAACCCAGTTTTTTACCGAACGGGATGAGCAGATCATTCAATTACTGAAAGAGATTTATACAATCCATAGTGAACTGTCAAAGCATGAAGGAGCATACCGGTTTGCCGGCCTGATCCGCGGCAAGCAGTTTTTACTGATGCCTTCCAAACTGGAAAGGTTTCTTGAGATAATGACAGGACAGACCATTCCAGCCTCAATATTTTCACAGGATCTGGAAATTGTTCCCGTTACCGACGGTCCCATTCCAATCACCTTCGAAATCAGGCAGATGGATGAATGGCTTTCTGTACGAATGAACTCAAAAGATCTGTTGACAGAAATCATTCCGGAGGGGTCTTTCTATTATTATCAGGGGAAGATTTACAGAATACCACAGGAACAGCGCAGGTACCTTTCAGTCATACAGGAAGGTTTCAGGCAAGCGGGGGTCAATGAAATCATCGTTCCGGTGCAGTATCAGAACCGCTTTATTTCCGAAGTGGTGCCGCTGATGAAAAAGACGGGAGATGTTATGGTCAGCCCGTCCTTGAAGGAGAATATCATCCAGGCTCCATTGCAGCCGGTGATCTACCTGGATCAATACAACAGGGGTATCAGCGCACGGGTGGAGTTCAATTACGGCACTTACCAGGTGAACCCGGCTGTAAAGGAAGATGCGGCGGCGCTTCCAAACCAGTTCATCCTCAGAGATGTTGAAAAGGAGCAGCCAATCCTGAACTTTTTTTATCAAAACGGGTTTTCTGTGGAGAAGGATCTGTTCTGTCTGTTGGATAAAGCTGAAATCTATCGGTTTGTGTTTGAAGAGCTTTCCGGCCTGCAGAAACTGGCCGAAGTATATTATTCTGAAGAGTTTAAGAGGGTGACCGTCAGAAGGCAGGTAAAACTCTCAGGCAGAATATCTCTTGTGGAGGATCTGTTGGAGATCTCCTTTGACACCACCGATCTGGATTGGGATGAACTGAAGGGTATTTTGGAAGCCTTCCGCAAACGGAAGAAATTCTTCCGCCTGAAGGACGGCGCCATCCTGCCCCTGGATGAATATCCGGATCTTAATGAGCTTGCCGATTTGGCCGACCGGATGGATCTGAGCCCTAATGACTTGGATCAGGGCACCATACGCCTTCCAAAATATCGCGGTTTTTATCTGGACAGCCTTTTACAGGACAATGAAAACCAACTGCTGAAAAAGACCGATGACTTTGAAGCATTTATAGAGTGCCTTTCTACTGTAAAAAACCGAATTTATGACATTCCTGGAACTTTACAATCCGTACTCAGGGACTATCAAAAGGCAGGCTACCAATGGCTGAAGGTGCTGACCAACAGCGGGCTGGGCGGGATTCTCGCCGATGACATGGGCCTTGGAAAGACCTTGCAGGTTCTCGCCCTGGTACTCTCGGAAAGGGAAAATCGTAAAAAGCCTTCCCTGGTCATCGCACCCACCTCTTTGGTGTACAACTGGGTGTTGGAGGCCAGAAAATTTACCCCCGAATTAAAGGTTATGGCTGTGTCGGGGCCTCTTTTACAGCGGCAGTCTTTGTGGGAGAAGATCGATCAAGTGGATCTGGTTATCACCTCCTATCCATTAATTCGCAGGGATATCGAGGCCTATCAGAAGCATGCGTTTTCCTTCTGCTTCATTGATGAGGCACAACATGTGAAAAACCATTTCACGCAAGCTGCCCGGGCTATCCGGAAAATATCAGCGATGAACAGGTTTGCGCTGACCGGCACACCAATGGAAAATTCTCTGATGGAGCTATGGGCAATTTTTGACTTTATCATGCCCTCCTACCTGTTCACCCAGCAAAAGTTCCAGGAGCGCTTTGCCAAGCCGATCCTCACCGAGGAAAGCAAGGAAGCCGGGCTGGAGCTGAGCAGGCACATCCAGCCATTTATTCTTCGCAGGATGAAGCGGGATGTGTTGAAGGAATTGCCTGAAAAAATAGAAACCACACTGATCTGTGAACTGACCGATATTCAGAGGGATCTCTATCTGTCTGTTTTGGCCCGGGTAAGGCAGGAAATAACTGCGAATATTGAGGACAATGGCTTTGAAAAAAGCCAGATTCAAATCCTTGCTGCGTTAACGAGGCTGCGCCAGATTTGTTGTCATCCCCTGTCTTTTCTGGAGGATTATGAAGGCGGCAGCGGAAAGCTGAACCTTCTGGAGGAGCTTTTGGAGGGGGCGCTTGGCTCCGGACACAGAATCTTGCTGTTTTCACAGTTTACATCCATGCTGGACATTATTGAAAGGAACCTGAAGAAAAAGGATATCAGTTATTTTTATCTGTCGGGCAAAACCCCCGCAACGGAAAGGTCAGCCATCGTATCCAGGTTTAATGAAGGCGAAGGCCAGGTTTTTCTGCTATCGCTGAAGGCAGGGGGCACCGGGTTAACCCTCACCGGGGCGGATACGGTGATCCATTATGATCCCTGGTGGAACCCTGCAGTGGAAGAGCAGGCCACCGACCGGGCATACCGCATCGGTCAGGACAAGGTGGTT
Organism: uncultured Ruminiclostridium sp.; assembly: GCA_964450305.1. Lineage (GTDB taxonomy): Bacteria > Bacillota > Clostridia > DSM-8532 > DSM-8532 > JAAYJG01. The sequence continues at coordinate 3,045 of CAYVFB010000020.1, read as the reverse complement.
CAGGTTTTCAGGCTGATCACCCGCAACACCATCGAAGAAAAGATTCAGCTTCTTCAGGAAAGAAAAAGAGAAATGATTGACATGGTCATCAAGCCCGGGGAGAGCATGCTTCATAAGCTTACAAAGGATGAAATCCGGGAATTGTTTGAGTAAGTGACATGTGAAGAAGCCCGGGAACTGTTTGAATCAGAAACTTAGGTGAATAAGTAATTGTACCCGTGAACACCACATTTTTTACACGCCGCAGTATGCAGCGTGGCTGCGATATGCTATAATTGCCTTTGAAATATGGATCCTTTTTTGAAAGGTAAGGTTTTTATGTTTGATAAGCTTGAATCGATAGAGAACAAGTATGAAGAAATTAATATAAAGCTGACCGATCCTGCTATCATTTCCGATCAGGATTTGTATCCCAGGCTGATGAAGGAACACTCCGACCTGGGTGAAATTGTAGAGAAATTCCGGGAATATAAAGGGTTTAAAAAGGCTATTCAGGACGCGAAGGAAATGCTGGAAGATAAACCGGATAAAGAGCTGCGTGAAATGATTCTGGCTGAGATGGACGAGGCGGAAGCGGGCCTGGAGAAAACCACACAGGAGTTAAAGATCCTGATGATGCCAAAGGATCCCAATGATGAACGCAACGTTATCATTGAAATTCGCGGCGGAGCGGGCGGGGATGAAGCCGCCCTGTTTTCCGGTGTTCTTTACCGCATGTTTACCCGATACGCCGAAAGAAAGAACTGGGAATATGATATCATAGATGCCAATGAAACAGAGCTGGGCGGCTTCAAGGAGGTTGTTTTCTCCATCGATGGAAAAGGAGCATACAGCCGCCTGAAGTTTGAAAGCGGCGTCCATCGTGTGCAGCGGGTGCCGGCTACCGAGGCCAGCGGCAGGATTCATACCTCCACAGTAACCGTAGCGGTTCTGCCCGAGGTTGATGATGTGTCCGAGGTAGAGGTGAACCCGGCCGATATTAAGGTGGATACCTACCGGGCATCCGGTGCCGGGGGGCAGCATATCAACAAAACCTCTTCAGCCATTCGCATTACACACCTTCCTTCGGGCATCGTGGTTACCTGCCAGGACCAAAGGTCACAGCACAAAAACAAGGATAAGGCCATGCGGGTTTTAAAGGCTAAACTGTATGAAATCGCCCGAACACAGGCAGACTCATCTATTGCTGAAAACAGGAAGTCTCAGGTGGGCACCGGCGACAGAAGTGAACGCATACGCACGTATAATTTTCCGCAGGGCCGCATCACCGATCACCGCATTGGGTTGACGTTGTATAAAATTGATCAAGTTTTGGACGGGGACATGGATGAAATCATTGATGCGTTAACCACCGAGGATCAAACCAGGAAGCTTGCAAACCAGAATGGTGAATAAAGAGATAACCTAATCACCACCCATTGCCAAAGCGATCTTCAACCTTTATGACTGAAACTGCGTTATCGAGCGGTTCGAGTTTTCGATTTTGTTACTCATTGCCCATGCCCTATGCTTCCATCTTTTAGAGGTGTGGCGGAATCACTGCTTCGTTTCTTTTAGTTTTTCATCGATTATTTTCAGCTTCCTTACATCTCGGATTCCCCAGGAAGCGTTAACGGAGTTGATCACCGCTCCGATCAGAATTACATGCATAGCCCAGTGTAACCACATGAGCAAAAGAATGATTCCGGCAATACTTCCATAAATGCTGGCAAACTTAAAAAAGCGGCTCATAAAGAAGGAAAAGGCAAAGGACAATAACATCCAGAGAATAGTGGCGAATGCCGCTCCAGGAAATATTTCGCCCACCTTAACCTTCTGTAGGGGGACGGTTTTATAAAGAAGCATAAAGATGATCAGAACAATCAACACAGAGAATTGATATCTTAAGAAATCCCATATCCGAATAAAGGTATCGGGCGACCCAAGATATTGGAAAAGCACTTCTCCCAGGTATCGTCCAAATAAGAGTAAAACCGTTGATAAAACAACAAGCAGTACGAACGCGGCTGTAAGGACCAGTGACAGCCCCAACCGTTTCAACGGCGGGTGTTTCTCACCATCGTAAACGGCATTGATGCTTACAATTAATGACTCAACAGCCCTGGAGAAGGGCCATAACGAAGCAATCACGCCACCAATGGATATAAACAGATTCTTATTGGCTTGAGCGCTTTCAAGAATCTGCAGCGTCAATATATAGGTTGATGTTGGCAAAAAGCTTGATAAGGCCTGCATTACAAGCGTATCGTCCAAATGTGTTTCCTGAAACAGTGTCAGGGTGAAGGCGACAAAGGGAAAAAAGGCAAGAATAACAAAAAAGCTTGTTTGTGCTGCCAGAAAGGGCAGCTGAGCTTGTGTATACAGCTTGTAAACACTTTTTAAATAGTGAAAGAGCTTCTTGAAAAAATGTTTCATGAATATCCCCGGATATAATATATCCCATCAATATATTCTATAAAAAAAACACGAAATTATAGCATGACAGCAGTATGTAAAATATGTAAATTGACCGCGTCCGAGGGAATAACTAACTGCGTAAAAAACTTGACACTGTGTTGCCTGCTGTGTTAGAATTACAAAGCGATGTCCGAGTGGACAACGTTTTTTGCTAAAAAGCACATATTTTTATTTGGAGAGATGGCTGAGCTGGTCTAAGGCGCACGACTGGAAATCGTGTGAGCGTGATGAGCGCTCCGGAGGTTCGAATCCTCTTCTCTCCGCCAACATTAAGGGTTCTGAGGAAATGCCTCAGGACCTTTTTTGTTGCCGAAAGGCCAGTTCGCTAATGAAATACTTATGGACAAAGTGAAACTGGCTGAAAGAACTTGAAGATGTAAACTTTTCTTACCAGGGAGTCACAAAAAGAATCACCATGACCTTCGGGATAATCGGCGTATCACAGGCCCAAACTGCGGACGATCTTGTGCAATTGGCTGACAAAGCTTTGTACTGCGGCATCCTGGCCGGCAGAAACCGGGTTGCTTGAGGATTATCTCATCCCAAACATTTTTTCCTTCAAATCCAGATAAAACAGGTAATCTTCAG
>CAYVFB010000019.1:0-43375 GCA_964450305.1 uncultured Ruminiclostridium sp. | reverse complement strand
CGGGAATTAACGGCGATGCTTATCTCGTGTCGGTGGTCAGTAATGATGCGGTATGTATAGAGGAAACGAAATCGAGGGGCATGTCTGAAGTCATGTTCCATCCCCATAAAGACAAAAAGCTGCTGAAGTTTGCCATGCTCAATATCACCGGCGAGGTTGTCGCCAAATTCAAGCTTGGTCTTGCCTTCCTGCATGACGACACCGTTGTGGTCATCCTTTCTTTCCGGAATACGGAAAGAGACGAAATGATGAGCCGGGTTCTCACGGTATTCGAAGAGGTGAGACAATGCATGGAGAAATACCTCAGGTTTACCGTAACGATTGGCGTCGGAACCTTTTGCAGCAGCCCGGCAGACTTGTCAAGATCCTATAAGAATGCTATAAACGCTCTTGAATACAGGCTTATCCTGGGGAATAACAGGGTGATCTGCATTCAGGATGTGGAACCGAAATGCCATGAAAAAGTGGAATTTGATGAGCTGAAAGAACGTTTGCTCATGAGTGCCATAAGGGTAGGGAATACCGGTGAAATTGAAGGAACCATTCATGGGCTCTTCCGGGATATTATAGACCTGAAGGTATCGTTTAAAGACTATCAGATTTATCTGCTTGAAATGCTTACCACAATCCTGAAGGTTGCAAGGGATTTGTGCGTTGATATGGATTGCCTTTTTGGCCGGAATCATAATCTGTTCATGGAGATGTATGGCTTTACGGAAATTCACGAGGTCAGGAGCTGGATAACCGGCATCTGCATGAAGATCATAAGCTTTATCAGCAAAGACAGGCAAGATACCTGCAAGCTCATCGTGAAAAAGGCAAGGAGATATATCCAGGAGCATTACCATGAAAGCGATATCTCAATCGATAAAATCTGTAAGTATCTGTACATCAGTCCCACCTATTTCAGTATGATTTTCAAAAGGGAGACAAAGCTTACCTTCATCAGCTATCTGACGCAAATAAGAATGGAGGCCGCAAAGGAGCTTTTACGATCCACCGCGCTGAGAGCCTCCGAAATTGCCGGAAGGGTGGGATATTCCGATCCCAACTATTTCAGTATCTGCTTTAAGAAATTCCATTCGGTCTCACCCACCACATACAGAAACCACCTTTAACAGCCTGAACAAAAAGTCCCCACCTCTGCGGGGCGGTGGGAGTACATCACTGTCCGAAATGGGGAATCAAAATGTTTCCTGGCAAGGGTGCCAATCATGGAAAGGGCAGCATCATAAAAACAGCTGAATACCTTAAGGACAAATTCAAGAGTATCCAGTTTATCATTTCCATGTCCATTACCGTGATTGCATTGTTCATCATGCTTTTTGTCGGCCTTTCGCTGTATAACAGGTTTACGAAGACAGCCCATCAAAATGCCGTCATTAATGCCAGGCAGACCATTGATCAAATCTGTGTCAGCCTTGAGTATTATCTAAGAGGGATGATGGAAATATCAGATTCTATCAACAACCTTATTTATTACAGCGATGACATTGACGCAGAAGACCTGGCGGAGAAAATAAACCTCATCGTCAATTCCAGAAAGGACATCGTTTCGGTTTCAGTCTTTTCTACCGACGGAGGGATTGTAACAAGTACACCTTACAGCAAATTAAAGAGTAAAAACAATATCATTCATCAGGATTGGTTCAGGGACGCTATCGACTCACCCTCCAACCTTTTTTTCTCATCACCGCATGTTCAAAACATATTTGAAAGCCAGCACAGCTGGGTCACATCCCTCAGCCGTGAAATAACCTATAAACAGGGTGGAACGACCTATCAGGGGGTTCTTTTGGTTGATATGAACATCACAGCGCTGGACCAGCTTTGCAGGGGGGCAAGCCTGGGAAAGAAGGGTTATGTATACCTGGTGGATGCCAATGGGGATATCGTTTACCATCCGCAGCAGCCGCTGATCAATGTGGGGCTGAAGTCTGAAAAAACCGCCGAGGTTCAGGCCCATGGCTTCGGGAATTATTTTGAAATTGTGGATGGCAAGGAAAGGCTTGTCACCATAGAGACTGTTTACTACTGCCGGTGGAGGCTGGTGGGCATCATGTATATGGATGATCTTGTGAACAACTATAAAGAGATAAACGAATACGTTATCTGGATACTCCTGTCCGGTATTCTTTTTGCAATATTCATCTCTGCTTTCATTTCTGCAAAGATCTCGCAGCCCATTAAGAAGCTTGAAAAATCCATGAAACGGGTTGAGAAAGGGCAGTTGGATATTTGCATCGATGTCAGGGGAGAGGCTGAGGTTGCACAGCTTTCAAAGACCTTCAACCTTATGGTGGCCAGGATGAGGCAGCTGATGGATCAGATTGTTCTGGAACAGGAGGCTAAGCGGAAAAGTGAGTTGAATGCCCTTCAGGCACAGATCAATCCACATTTCCTGTACAATACACTGGATTCAATCGTGTGGATGGCGGAAAACGAACGAACCCAGGATGTCATCACGATGGTCACAGCCCTGGCCAGATTGTTCAGAATCAGCATCAGCAGGGGGATGAATGTCATTTCGGTGCGCGAGGAGATGGAGCATGCCAGAAACTATCTTGTCATTCAGCAAATTCGGTACAGGAACAAATTCAGGTTTGAAATAAATGCACAGGACAATATTCTTCGGTATAGGACGCTGAAGCTTATTTTACAGCCCATTGTCGAGAATGCGATATACCATGGTGTAAAGCATATGGCTGATGAGGGTCTGATTAAAATTTCAGCCGAAATGGCCGATGGGAAGCTGCTGCTGCAGGTTTCGGACAATGGGTTGGGTATGAGTCCGGAAATACTGAATAACGTCCTTGTATCGGAAACATCGGGCAGAAACGGATCGGGCGTGGGTGTAAGGAACGTTCATCAGCGAATACAGCTTTACTATGGTAAGAAATACGGTCTTGAGATTGAAAGTGTTCAGGAAGTTGGAACGGATGTGAAGATATGGCTTCCGCTTCTTGAAAATTGAACGGGGGGATCGTTGTGAAAAAGCACTGCTGTTCTCACCACGGTTATTCAAGAAACAGGATCGTGATGAAGACCGGATTGAAAAGAGCATTACTCTGCCTGATGCTTAGTGTGTTCATATTATCTGGTGCATGTACAAAGAACGGTAATTTGGACATAGCTGAAAATAAAAAGATAGCCTTGATCGTAAAAACCATATACGGCTACCATTGGGGCACTGTGAAGCTTGGGGCCGATACGGCCGCGCGGGAATTCAACGTGAACGTGGATTTCAACGGGCCCGGAAACGAACAGGATATAGACGGGCAAATCAAACTGGTTGAGCAGGCGCTCTCTGAAAACGTCGACGCGCTTATCCTGGCCGCATGCGATTATGAAGGGCTTGTGGAAGTGACTGAAAAATCGTATGCCAAACGCATTCCCGTCATCATTATAGACTCTGAGGTGGAAACTGGGGAAATTGACAGCTATATCACCACCGACAACATTGATGCGGGTAAAAAAGCTGGAAAAGCTGTTGTCGATGTGGCAGGTAAAAACTGTAAGGTAGCGATCATCAACTTTGTCAAGGGCTCCAGAAATGCGGAGCAGCGGGAAGAAGGGCTGTTGGACACCCTTTCAGCTTATCCGGAAATACAGGTGGTTGCAAAAGAGTATTGTTCCTCCAACAAAGATCTTGCGTTTGCGCTTGCGAACGAAATCCTCGCGGAATACAGTGACAACATGGTGTTTGTCACGTTCAATGACGTTGCGTCCGAAGGGGTTGCTGACGCGGTGGTCCAAAGGAAGCTTGCCGGTTTGGTTAAGATCATCGCGTTTGACAATACGCCCAAGGAGATCGATTATCTGGAAAAAGGGGTTATCCAGGCGCTTATCATTCAAAATCCGTTCAGCATGGGGTATTTAAGCGTTAAATACGCGGTGGAAGCTCTGAATGGGAATACATTTCCGGAATATTACAATACCGGCTCGTACCTGATCACTTCGGAGAATATGTATATGCCGGAATATCAGAAAATTCTGTTCCCTATCGTAAAATGAGGAGTATTTTAATAAGTCACCATATAATATTATATTCTTTTTTTAGGGACACCCCTGTAGTATGGTATTGAAAACCAAATGATTTCCGGAGGTGTTTTTTATGAGAAGGTTCATTCCAATTCTTCTTGCATCGTTAATGGTTCTCTCACTCGCAGCGTGCACTACTGCAACAACCGGTGGGTCACTGCCGAACATAGGCGTTACCATCTACAAATTTGACGACACCTTTATGACTTCGGTCAGGAATACCATTGCAGATGTTGCCAAAGATAAGGCCGCCGTCGACATCGTGGACTGCCAGAACTCGCAACCTACCTGTAATGACAAGATCGACCTGTTCATTACGAAGAAGTATAAGTCCATGGCAATCAACATGGTTGACCGTACGGCCTCCGGCGTAATCATCGACAAGGCTAAAACCGCCAATATCCCTATCGTATTTTTCAATCGCGAACCCCTTGCCGACGACATGCAGAAATGGGACAAGGTTTATTATGTAGGCGCTCATGCTGAAGAATCGGGAGTGATGGAAGGCCAGATCCTTATAGAATATTGGAATACCCATCCGGAAATGGACGTTAACAAGGACGGTGTCATGCAGTATGTTCTTTTGAAGGGCGAACCGGGTCATCAGGATTCTGAAGCCCGTGCAAAGTATTCGGTTGAAACCATCGAAAAAGCCAATATCAAAACTGAACTGCTGGCTGTGGACTTTGCGAACTGGGACCGCGTAAAGGGTCAGGAAAAGATGGCTGCGTTCCTGTCTTCCAATCCGGATAAAATTGAAGCGGTTATTGCATGCAACGACGATATGGCTCTTGGCGCCATCGAAGCTTTGAAGGCTGCCGGATACTTCACAGGCGACAAATTCATGCCTGTCACCGGCGTTGATGCAACGGCCCCGGGCCTGGAGGCCATCAAAGACGGAACACTTCTCGGAACAGCATACAATGACGGTGTGAACCAGGGTAAGGCTACGTTCAATCTTGCGCTGGTTCTCGCTCAGGGAACTACCCCCACTGAGGAAAACATCGGATATCCAATCACAGACGGCAAGTATATCTGGGTTCCTTACAAGGCGATCACAAAGGCGAACATGGACGAAGTTCCTCAATAAGAGTAGATAACCTTCTTTCCTTCTGTTGCATCTGGCATGGGAGGGGTTTTAACAGACCCTTCCCCTGTCTGTTGTTCCAGGGAAGCTCTTATCTCTGAATATGGGATATGCAGGGGGGCAATATGCCTGAAAACGAATTTGTTCTTGAGATGTTAAATATGAATAAGGATTTTCCCGGCGTAAAAGCATTGAACGATGTAACCTTCAGATTACGTCCGGGTACGGTCCATGCTCTGGTTGGGGAAAACGGTGCGGGAAAATCAACCCTGATGAAATGCCTTTTCGGGATATACAATCCCGATTCGGGACAAATCAGGCTTGGCGGCAGAGATGTTGTTATCAATGATTCAAAAACCGCCCTGAGATTTGGTATTTCCATGATCCATCAGGAACTTCATCCCATCCCGTACCGCAGCGTTATGGAAAACATCTGGCTTGGGCGTTTCCCAATGATGGGCTTCGGCTTCCTCAAGTTTATCAACCATAAAAAGATGTTCAGGGATACTGAAAAGCTCTTTAAGGATCTGAATATCAATTTAAAGCCCGATGTCCAGGTGAAGGATATTTCAATGTCGATGGCCCAATCGATGGAAATCGCAAAAGCCACTTCGTACGGTACAAAGGTAATCATCATGGATGAGCCTACCTCTTCGCTGACGGAGAACGAGGTGGATCACCTGTTTAAAATCATCCGGGATCTTAAAAGCAAGGGAGTCGCCATCATTTATATATCCCACAAGATGGAGGAAATTCTAAGGATATCCGATGAGGTTACGATTATGCGGGATGGCAATGTGGTCGGCACATGGCCCGCCCAGGAAATCAACATTGAAACGATTATTTCAAAAATGGTTGGACGTGACCTTGCACACAGATTCCCGGAAAGGAACAACAAGCTGGGAACGGTCATCCTGAGGGTGGAAGGCCTCACATCCCCTTTTAAGAAATGCTTTCAAGACATTTCCTTTGAGCTGCGTAAGGGGGAAATACTCGGGATTGGCGGCCTTGTAGGCGCTCAGAGGACAGAACTTGTAGAAGCCTTATTCGGCCTTCGCACTGTGGCGGCGGGTAAGATCTATATAGAAGACAAAGAGGTAAGGATAAGGACGCCTCTGGATGCCAAAAGGCATAAAATCGCATTATTGACCGAGGATCGCAGGGAATCGGGTGTTATTCCGATGTTATCGGTTATAGAAAACACGGTTATTGCAAACCTTGGAAATTATGCAAAGCTCTATTTTCTGTTGGACGAAAAAAGACGAAGGGCTGATACGAAAAGGAGCGTGGAGCTGTTTCGGATAAAAACCCCTTCCATCAAGCAAAAAATGAAGCATCTTTCAGGAGGAAACCAGCAGAAGGTTCTCCTGGCCAGATGGCTTCTTACCGAACCCGAAATATTAATCCTGGATGAGCCGACACGTGGCATTGATGTCGGCGCGAAGTTCGAAATACATACCTTGATTGCCGAGCTTGCCCGGCAGGGCAAGAGTATCATCATCATATCCTCGGAAATGCCCGAGCTTATCGGAATGTCCGACAGGATTATGGTAATGTGTGAAGGAAAGCTGTCCGGAACAATTAACAGGAAAGACGCGGATCAGGAAGAGATCATACGGCTCGCCACCAGATTTATGACATGATGGAAGGTAGTGTTGCAATCAATGTTTAAAGTAAATTCGTTAAAGGAATTGAATTCGAAATCCATTTTAAATTTTATTATGCAGAACGCGATATTTGTATGCCTGCTGGCGCTGATTCTCATCATCATCATCGTGGACCCGAGCTTTTTAAGCGGAACGGTGCTGAGGGATATACTTGTCCAGGTGTCTACAAGGTCGATCATTGCCCTGGCTGTCGCCTTTATCCTCATTACGGGCGGTGTTGACCTATCATCCGGCCGCATGGTGGGGTTTGCCGCGGTCATATCGGGTTCCATGCTCCAGACGCAGGATTATCCCAGAAGGTTCTACCCGGATATGCCCGTGCTGAACCTTTTCGTTCCCATACTGATATCCATGCTCATATGCGTGCTGATGGGGCTGTTGAACGGTTTTGTCGTATCCAGGCTTCAAGTGCCTCCGTTCATTGCCACGCTAGCAACGATGACCATTGTCTACGGAGTAAACTCTATTTATATCAACCTTCCTCCGAACAATTCGCAGCCCCTGGGCGGTTACAGGAAGGACTTCACGTTTCTGGGCTCGGGTTACATACTGGGCATACCGGTCATTGTCATTATTGCGATTGTTGTCATTGCGATATGCTGGGTACTGATGAACAATACACGGTTCGGAAAGAACGTTTTTGCAATCGGCGGAAATGTGAATGCCGCCAGGGTTTCGGGCGTCAACATCAACCGCACGCTGCTTGTCCTGTATGCATTCGCAGGGGCAATGTACGGGTTGGCCGGCGTGCTCGAATCCGCCAGAACCGGAGGCGCAAACAACAATTACGGCAACGGATACGAACTTGATGCGATAGCGGCCTGCGTCGTGGGCGGAGTGTCTCTGATGGGCGGTGTCGGCACTGTTCCCGGCATTATTGCAGGTGTGCTGATATTCGGAGTAATCAATTACGGCCTTACCTTTGTAGGTATGAATCCGTACTGGCAGCAAATTATAAAAGGCGTAATCATCGTTGTTGCCGTTGCTTTCGATATCAGAAAGTATCTGACGAAGAAGTAAGAATCAAGAGTGAAACATGGGGACGGTTTTACCCATCCAGGCCTCGTTATATCAGATCATTGAACAAAGCTTTCACATCTGCCGACAACCCTTTGAACACAAACGATTCCACCATGCTTCCTTTTTCGTAATGCTTGAAAAGGTCAATCCCCCGTTCTGCAAAGCTGTATACCAAAATACTTTGCTGTCGTGTGTCGATAATCCAGTATTCCTGAACACCCGACAGCATATAGGTGTTCAGCTTGTCTATCATGTCTTTGCTGCGGGTGCTTTCTGAAAGAATTTCTATCACCAGTGTCGGCGTACCCATGTACTTTCCTTTTCCGTTCACGTTGTTTTCCAGATCGCAGGCAACAAGAACATCGGGTTGCATCACATCTGGTTCCCGGATATCCTTCTTTTTAAAGTGCACATCAAACGGGGCCAGAAACACCCTGCATTTTTTGCCCTTGAAATATGCATTATAAATCAAATGCAGTCTTCCTAAAATTTCCTGATGTACGATATTCGGGGATGCCATCAAATGGATTTCACCATTGATCAATTCCATTCTAAGTGTGCTTCTTTCATAAATCTCCATGAACTCTTCATAGGAAACCTTTTTTCCGCCGTATAGATAGTCCAGGGCGTTTTCTCTGACCGTAAAATACTGCTCGATATCCGTTACATAAGGGGTCAGCCTTGCTGTCTTTTTACCGTTTTTAGTAATCACCACATCGGTTTGCTGTTCAACACAGTCCATGTATTTACCAAAGTTTTTCTTCAGTTCGGTCGCGGTTACGGTAATCCCTTCCCTGTAATTGATAGAACTCATAAAAACACCTCATCAGCATATCGTTATGTACAATATTATACTATAGAATGTGCGAAATATTCAAACGAAATGTGCGAATAAATGTGCGGGATTATGTAGAAGGAGGATTATTTGTAAAAATATGTGGAGCGTCCAATGTGATAGTACGAAAGAAAGGGAATGCTGAATGGCTGATGTCTGACATTATAAAGCGGCAAAGCGGGGAAGGCCCTCTTCTTAAGTGGGAAAGTTGAGTAATCGAATTTGTTATCATTGTGTCAGAGAAAAGAAGGTCATACGAGATATCATAATCTCCGTTGTTTCCATTTGGTTGATTTTATTTCTCAATGTTGACTGATAATCTCTTGTTAAGCAGGGGTGTTTTGCGGTATATTAATGCTGCAAGCACATGTATTCTCACACATCAGATGCTCTTTCCAAAGGAGATGAGAAAAGTGGGGCAATTACAGCTGGCCGCTAACATAGCGGAATACAGGCATCAATGCAAGATTACTCAGGAAGAACTGGCACAGTTTCTCGGGGTTACGAAGGCTTCGGTATCCAAATGGGAAAATGGGCAAAGCTATCCGGATATCACTCTTTTACCAAGGCTGGCATCTTATTTTAACATCAGCATTGATCAACTACTTGGTTACCACGCACAGATGACCAAAGAGAATATTAAAAAATATTATCATCAGCTGGCTTCGGATTTTGCCAATCTGCCCTTTGAACAGGTGATGACCAGGACGAACGAATTGGTCAAAGAGTATTATTCCTGTTATCCGTTTCTGCTTCAGATGGTGATCCTTTGGATGAATCATTTGAAAATGGCTGGCAGTGAGGACAGGCGAAAGCATATACTGCAAGATATTCGGCACCTGTGCGACAGGATTATTTCTGAAAGCGACCAATCCGTTCTTGCAAGCGACGCGACTGTTCTTCGAGCCATGGCGCAGCTTCAGCTGAAAGAAACGCAGGCTGCCATTGAAAGCCTGGAAGTAATATTGGATCCCAAAAGGCTGACTAAGCAATGCGAAGGTTTGCTGAGCGAAGCATACCGCATGAACGGGGAGTCGGAAAAAGCTGAAAAAGTAATACAAATCAACATGTTGATGCATTTGCTCGGAATTCTTTCCAGTGGCTCTCAATATTTGTCCATGCATCTGAAAAATATCGAATTGGCTGAGATCATCATCAACAGGTTGGAAAAACTGATGGAGATCTTTAAAGCAGACAAATTACACAACAACACAGCCCTTGCCATCTATTATCAGGCTGCTTTGTTTTATTGCATGCAGGAAAAGAAACAGGAAGCCCTGGAAGAGCTGAAGAAGTTCGCAAATTGCAGCATCGATATGATCGAACAGGGAATCAGGCTACATGGAGATGATTTTTTTACAAAGGTTGATGAGTGGTTTGGCGAATTGGATTTAGGAACGGGTTCGGTGAGAAATGTTAAACTGATCGTTTCGGATATACTTCAGGTATTTGAAAACCCTTCGCTTTCCATCCTGTTTGATACAGAAGAGTATCAACAGTTAAAAAGAACTCTTTACAAACGTTTGCGGAAAGATAAGTAGATTTTCTGCAAGGACGGAAAATATATAAGCTTCCGTTGTTATAAAACTTGCACATTACTTCGAATGGCAGTGAGTATAGTACTTCGACAGGGAGGATGAGAAAAATGTTAATGATTAATAATTTCAGTAAAACCTACAAGGGAGGCAAGAAGGCCGTCGATAACATCAGCCTGCATGTACAGGCAGGAGATATCTTCGGTTTCATTGGTCATAACGGCGCGGGGAAGAGCACAACCATCCGGGCGGTGGTTGGTGTTCTCGATTACGAAGCGGGGGAAATTCTAATCGCTGGTCACAATGTGAAAACAGAACCACTGGCCTGTAAGAAAGTTACCGCATATATACCAGACAGTCCGGATTTGTATGAGCATTTAACCGGCATTCAATATTTGAATTTCATATCGGATATCTTTGGGATTCCTGCTGCCACACGGGAAGAGAAAATCAAAAAAACCGCCGATGCCTTTGAACTTACAGGGGACCTGGGTGACCTGATTTCCTCCTATTCTCACGGCATGAAGCAAAAGCTGTCCATCATTTCCGCCGTCATCCATGAACCGAAGCTGTTGGTGCTCGACGAGCCCTTTGTTGGCCTTGACCCAAAAGCATCGGTTGTGTTAAAGAAAATCATGCACGAGCTTTGTGCATCTGGCAGTGCCATTTTCTTCTCGACCCATGTATTGGATGTGGCAGAAAAGCTTTGCAACAAGGTAGCGATGATTCACCATGGAAAGCTTGCTTTTGCTGGAACAATGGAAGCGCTGCTGAAGGAGAAGGAAGGCGGATCTCTTGAAGGGATCTTCATGGAAATTGTGAACAATGGACAGATAGAAGCATGAGGAGAGGTGGGTTTATGAGTACTGTAAATGCAAAAACAGCTGGAAAAAGCCTGTGCTGGCTCCTCGTGAAGAACCGCCTGACAGCCCAGCTTGGCATCAATGTTTTTCGTTATGAAAAAGATAAACGAAAAAGAACCAACAAGATTGCAACCGCTGTGGCCATTCTCGTTTGCCTGGTCATGGCTGCCGTTTACAGTGGTTCAATGGCCTATGGCTATGCTTATATGGGGTTGACAGAACTGATACCCGGAATCGCTCTGATGATCAGCAGCCTGATGACGCTGCTTTTTACGATGTTCAAAACGAACGGAGAGCTTTTTGGCTTTAAGGACTATGACCAGGTCATGTCGCTGCCAATACCGCTCAGAACCGTTATCAACAGTCGGTTTATAAATATGTACCTGTGGAATACCTTTTTCACGCTGATCGTGATGGTTCCAATGGGCATTATATATGCTTTCTTTGCAAAGCCATCCTTTGTTTTTTACCTCTTTTGGCTTGCCGGATTCTTTTTGGCCTGTTTGATTCCAACCACCATCGCCGCTGTATTAGGGGCGGTGATTACCGCGATTTCATCCAAATCCAGATATAGCAGCATTATTGCTACAATCCTGTCGATCGTTTTTGTGATTGCTGTGATGGTATTCCCAATGCTTGCTGCCACCGGAGATACAGGCCCCGGTCAGCTGTTTGATTCTGAAACCGGAAACATAAACGAGGAAGCTTTTTCTGCATTGGCTCCCATGCTCTCAGATGCCATCTACAGGATATACCCTCCGGCAATACTGTTTACAAAAGCAACAGTAAACGGTAATATACTTTCTTTCCTGCTGTTTGCAGGAATTTCCGTGGGCTGGTACGCGCTTTTTGTTCTTGTTTTGTCGATGAACTACAAACAGATCAACACCGCATTAACTACCCATCACAGCCGGGCTGATTACAAACTGGAAACGCTGCAGCAGGGAAGTATGCTTTTTGCACTGTATAAAAAAACGATTCTGCGTATTCTGAAGTCAACCATATGCGCGACAAACCTGTTGATCGGTTGTGTTCTTGCGGTGCTTCTGGCGACAGCCATGGTGATCATCGGGCCTGAGAAAGTGATACAAGGCCTGGAAATGCCAGGTTTCATGGATATCGCCGGTAACACGGCGGGCTATGTCATTGCAGCCATGGTGGTGATGACCAATACAGCCGCAGTTTCACTTGCACTGGAAGGGAAGAATATCTGGCTGATTAAATCCATGCCGATTCCGCCGAAAACCTTGTATGACAGCTACCTGTTGACCAACCTGACCTTTACGGTTCCAACCTCTTTGATCTGTTCGCTGTTGTTCAGCATTTCCTTGAAAACAGGGTTTGTTGGAACAGTGCTGATGTTCCTGACACCGCTAAGCTTTTCACTGTTTACTGCAACAGCCGGTATTTTTATCGGAAACCGAATGGCCTATTATAACTGGCAGGATGTGACTCAGCTTGTAAAAGGCAGCCTGATGAGTATGCTTGGAATACTTGGCGGTATGCTTTTGGTCGTGGTGTGCGCAGTCATCGCCAATAGCGGCATTCTTCCGATTCCTGCAAGCCTTGTCACCTTCATTTTGAATATCTTGTTCCTTGTATTGGCAGCAGTTGTTTATGTGAATGAGAGCAAGCGCCCGGTGAGGTGAACTGGGTTTCACCGGAAAGCAAGCACGCGGTGAGATGATACTTGGTTTCACAGCAGTGCGCTTTCCGGTTTTGTATGCCGTATCACTACATCAGACTTGCTTTGAACTTGCTCGGTCTTAAAGTATTGTTCCTCCATGGGGATCCATTGTGATGCAAAGACCTGCGCATACTCCACGCCGTTTCTATTTATGATCCTGTTCATCTGCTCAACAGGTGAAATATCACAAAAAACCCTACAATCCATATAGTCACCAAAAGAGGGCTGACAGCTATAGGAGCCTTCAACGATACGCCACATTCTGCTTTGTATGGAACGGGGCTCACCATAGTCCATTGTCCCGCAATCAAAGCGGCGGTAAGAAAAGCTTTCGTTGTTCTTCAGATACGGAAGAACCTCCAGCTGGAAACGTTCATAATGGATATTCCCGCCACTTTGCGCCAGCCTTTCTTTGGTGCGAAGCTCCATTGGCAGAAAGAAATCATCCATATGGATAATATCTGAATTTAATATCTGGGATAGCATTGTTGCTGCCGTTGTTTTTCCTGCGGCAGCCCGCCCGTCGATTGCAATCACGTTTGGCTTCCCGTTGTCGGGTAAAGTCGCGAGTACCTGCAAAACAGGCAGAAGCATCGCAAACTCACTTTTTACAATGCGATAAGCCGGATGCTCAGTTGCACGGTAGATTTCGCTGTGGTGAACAGGACGTATGCCATCAGTAATATAAGCATTCCTGTACTTCTGCCAGGCTTCGCTGCTGAAAGGCAGATTGGCACTATTTGCACAGGTAGTGATGATGTCGAGGTACTCCATAAAAATAACTTCGGCATCACCTCTTTTCTCCAGCGCGGAATGGTGAAACATTTGAAACAGCCATTCCAGTGGCAGATTCAAGTGCTTCCAGGCGGGTAGGTTACATCTGCAGTATTCGTAACAAACTGGCTCAAACACCTGCATGCTCTGTGGCAAGGTTTGCTCAAACTCTTTCCACAGATATGCCCGTGCTTTATCCAGGTCCATTAGAATATGCTCCGCACCAAAGGCTGCCTGAAAGCATAGCTTTACTGCATCCTGCGGTGTCATGGCAGGGTGCAGCAAGGCCTGCTGCTTCAAGTATCTTTCAAATGATTTATCGCTCATGATTCAGCCCTGACAGGATAACGCTGTGGTATCAGCCTTGCCTGTATCAGTGCATAAACAATGGTCGGAATAAGCACAAGCTGGATGACGAGTGCCGGCCAGCAGGTGACAAAATAGCTGGTTACCCAAGCTGCGATTGAATACTTGCCGGCAGCAAAAATCAAAGCCTTGGCAAGCCCGGCAATTATGCGTCCTGCAATCAGGGAAACAACCAAACTGATGTAGAGATCGGCATAGAGTTTTTTCGTGTGTACAACACTCATGATCAGCCCGCAAACCAGCCCATAAATACCAAGCTCAATCATCATCGGCGGCAAATAGGCCATGGGCGGCATTCCTGCGATGAGGCTGGAGAGAAATGTTCCGGCAAGACCGCAAAGCAGACCGAAAGGCCAGCCGCAGATAAGCCCGCATAAAAGAACTGGGATGTGCATCGGGCTGAATATACTGCCTGCATTCGGAATGGAATGGAACAGCATGGGCAGAACAACACACAATGCTGTACATACTGCAGTAATGATGGAGCGTTTTACAGAAGACATTTTTTGCATTGAAAATTCCTCCTCAATATGAGCAATTATTTCAAGGCTCCTGCTCGTAAATTTTCAACACTCAGGATTGAAAAACGCCAGATAACAGGTGCCTGATTACCGAATATAACGAAGGATGATGAGCCATCGCTCACCTTTATAAAGTATTTTTGCCAGAGGCTAAAAACGTGTGTATGCGGGTATTAATTACCTTAAAAAGCTTGATTGATCACAAGCTAAAGCTTGTTTCTCAGCTTGCGTGCTGGCTGCTTGCCCATGCAACCTGTGTGTTGCAGTTTCTTTTGTTGCTAATAAAACCCTCACCGAAGCAGTAAAAACTGAATAAGGAAGACTGAAGCACATACTGCTAAACTGGCATAGTCGTGCAGCACAAGGGGTTCTCTTTTCCGCCGGGTGCGTTTCCTGGCATTGCGATAGCCTCTGGCCTCCATCGCGAGGGACAGCTCATCCGCCCTTCTGAAGGCTGCAATAAAAATAGGTACCACCAGCGGAATATAGCTTACCGCCCGTTCTGACAGCTTCCTGCTTTCAAACCGCGCACCCCTGGCTGTCTGTGCCATTTTGATGGCCTGGGTTTCTTCGATTAAAACAGGGATATACGCAATGGCCACGCTGATGATCATCGCCACGTCCTCTGTCGGAACACCAATTAACTTCAGCGGTTTCATCAGGCTTTCCAATGCCGTTGTTATCTGAGTGGCCGATGTAGTCGATGTTAACAGGTTGCCAAGAATCAAAATGAGCACCACATTCATCACCACGATGAAACCCTGACGCATTCCTTTTATGGACAGATGGAAAATCCACCAGGAAGCCAGCGCGTTTTCGTTCTCGAAGAACAGAGCGTTCATCCCAAAAATGACCAAAAAGAAAAGCCACATTCTTTGAATGGATCCAACGGCACAGCGTATAGGTAATCCTGACAGCATGATGATCACAAAAATCGTAGCAAGCATTAATACATATCCCCAGGCAGAGGATGAACCAATAACGGCGGCGATTAAAATGAAAACACACACTATTTTAACCCTTGCATCCAGCCTGTGGATCAATGAATTTCCCTGGATGTACTGACCTGCTGGAAGTGTTCTCATACCAGATCACCTCCGGTCAGTTCCTTCTTTAATGCGTTCAGCAAATCATCATAGGTAACAATATCAGAGGGTAAAACCATATGACGATCCGATAACACAGATAAGATTTTTTGCGATTTTGTTCTGCCAAATGCACCGGAATTCATTTGATGAAGCCTTACAAAAACCTCCTTTGTTTCCCCGCTGTCTATCAACCTGCCATTATCAAGGAATAGCAGATGTTTCGTATGCTCACAGAGTGCCTCAAGGTTGTGCGAAACCATCACAATGGTGGTTCCAGCCTGGTTCATTCGAGTCATAAGGTGTAAAAAGCTTTGTCGCCCGTAGGGGTCAAGACCTGCAATCGGCTCGTCAAAGAGCAGTATTTTAGGTTTTGTGGCCAACACACCGGCAATGGCAACACGTCGTTTTTCACCGCCGGATAGTGCGAGTGGAGACTGGCTGCGGATTTTCTCAAATTCAAAACCCATGGTTTCAAGCGCCCATTGAACACGCTCGTTTACATCCCTGCGGCCTAAACCGCTATACTTAAGACCAAAGGCGACATCCTTTTCAACAGTGGTTTCAAAAAGCTGAACCTCCGGGTACTGAAACACCACACCGATGGTTTGCCTGAGGATGCTTCTGTCATAACCCTTTGCGTGGATGTCCAGGCCATTTACACGGATTTGCCCGCCTGAGGGAGATAAAAGCCCGGCAATCAGCCTCACAAGTGTTGTTTTGCCACAGCCGGTATGCCCCATGATACCCATGAAATCACCGTCTTCAATGGAACAAGATATATCTTTGAGTGCATCTGTTTTCTCCCCGGAGAGCTGTATATATGAGTAGCTTAAATTTTCTATCGTAATTGGCATATTTCTTCAGCGAGCTCCTCACCTGTTAATGGACAGCGGCTTAAATGGATACCTGCCTGCAGCAGGTCATAGTAGAGCCTTACCGGCATTGGCACCATCAAGCCCGCCTCATGCATCAGCTCCGGGTTGGTCAGAATGTTTTCGGGGCTTCCACAGCATAAAACCCTGCCCTGATGCATCAGGATTATTTTCTCTGCCAACACGGCTTCCTCTACATAATGGGTAATTGCGATGACCGTTTTCCCGGCTGTGTGCAGCTTGTGCATGATGTTCATTACGTCCTGCCTTCCATCCGGATCAAGCATGGCAGTAGCCTCATCGAATATGATGATATCAGGTTCAAGCGCCAGCACACCCGCTAAAGCAACGCGCTGCTTCTGGCCGCCGGAAAGCGTATTTGGCGCTCGCTTTTCATAGCCTGTCATATCTACAAGCTCCAAGGCTGAATTCACCTTTTTCGCAATATCATCGCGTGGCACTTCATAGTTTTCCAGCCCAAAGGCGATGTCCTCATCGACACTGGATGAAACAAACTGGTTGTCGGGGTTTTGAAAAACCATTCCACAGATGCGGCGCAAAAGCCAGATTTCTTTCTCATTGGAAACGTCAATCTGTGCAATGGTAAGCTGCCCGTGCTGTAGCTGCAGCAGTGCATTGAGGTGTTTTACCAGCGTTGATTTGCCTGAGCCGTTACAGCCAAGAATGACGGTAAACTCGCCTTTGTTGATTGAAATATCAACATTATGCAGGGCAAAAGAATTGTCATTATAGTCATATGAAAACTGAATATCTTTCCCATCAACAATCATAAAGTGACCTCACAAGCATGCAAACAAAAACCGCGAGAGTGATACCTCCTGCAGGAAGCGAAATCACCTTCGCGGTAATCAATTCAAAAGCATTTGTTTACCAGTATGCGATATTATCAGAACAAAGCGGCGCATACTGGCAGATGACCTGAACCGTTGATAAACAGCCCGGCGGCTTTCTTCGGAAAGCCGGCATTCCATCGTGGAATGCGTAAAATATAACATATTTCAAGTCAAAAAGCAATCCTGTCAATTTAGCCAGAAACCAAAAAAGAAATGAGTACAAGTTCATTGCGAAATATGCTATAGTAGCAGTTATATGAGTTCAATAACTATTATTTTGTTATATGCAAACGATTGATGTCAGGGGGGGTAAAAGGCTATTTTTACTACATTTCCTGGCTACAGTAACCAGAGAGGAATCGACTAAAATGAAAAAGCTGCTGCTAAAGCATCCATTACTGCGTTCTCTTGTAGAACTACGCGGAAACCCCCGCGCCTGTGTTTATACCGAACCCATGTGGGGCCTTTCAATGAACCTGTGCCTGCCTTATGCTACGGTATACATGCTGACCTTCGGCATGAATGATGTACAGGTGGGAATTGTTTCTTCGGTTTATATGTTTTCGCAAATGATTTTTGCATTCCTGTCCGGCGCCATCATCGATAAAATGGGGCGCAGGAAGAGCACAGCCATATTTGATTTTTTGTCGTGGAGCCTTCCCTGCCTGATATGGGCATTCAGCCAGGGCTTTTGGTTTTTTGTTGTTGCCGCATTACTCAACGGCATGATGAAGATCCCTACAGTCTCCTGGGATTGTCTGCTGGTCGAGGATGCCCCGAAGGATAAAATTACCCATATTTATTCCCTCGTGATGATTTCCGCAAACCTTTCCGCACTGTTTGCACCAATATCATCGGTTCTGGTGGCGAAGCTGACACTTGCGCCAGCCATACGGATACTCTATATTAATGCATTCATTATCATGACGGCAAAGATATTAATTCTATATCGGTTTTCAACAGAAACAGCGGTTGGTAAAATCAGACAGGAGGCTACCCGCAATCTGTCATGGAAAGAGATGCTTTCCGGATATAAAGGAGCACTAAGCAAAATCGCGACTTCTCCAGGGACAAAATTTGCAATCATCATCAGTATTCTGGTAGAGATCGTAGCCATGCTAGGAATGACCTTCTGGCAGATTATCGCATCACGGCGCATCGGTGTGCCCGATACTTTACTGCCAATCTTCCCGATGGCAAAGAGTATTATTGCCATTGTTCTGTTCTTTACAGTTATCTCACGTATCAGACAAACAAAGTTGAAATGGCCGCTGTATGCAGGGTTCATCAGTTCCATCATCAGTTGCATACTGCTCATCTCAATCACAAAAACAAGTGTTTGGGGATATATCATATTATCGCTTTCATTGGTTTTTGAAGCTTTGGGTGTGGCTGTGTTGGGAATGCTTCGGGAATCTTTGGTTGCGATTTATGTGGATCCTGCCCAGCGATCAGGAATCATGGCTTTGCTTCAAACCACAGTCATGCTGGTGAGCGTACCTTTTGGGTACATTGGGGGGTTGTTAAGTGACATCTCAAGAGTATTGCCCTTTGTTTTAAGCATAGCATTACTGCTGCTGGGTATACTGGCAACATCTGTGTTTTATAATGGGACAAAGGGGACAGGTACCTTGTCCCAGAATTGACAGGGGAAGATTTGAAGAACCCCCCCGATAAAGAACTACAGACGAAATACTTCCTGACAGGAAGCTTTCAGATTTCACCGATTCACAGCAAACCACTTCCTGGGCTATAGAAGCCATAGCATTGTTGGTTGAAACCCCTTTGATGTGAAGGCAGAATTTGGAAAGGGCAGAGTGTCGGTAAAGGCTACTTTTGATGGTGAACCCTATGAAGGCAGCCTTGTTAAAATGAAAACACCATGCCATATTATCGGAATCCGGAAAGATATACGAGCGAAAATTGGCAAACAACCTGGAGATCTTATCAAAGTTACAATTCAGGAAAGAGCTTAAAGAAGCCTGAGCAAAACAGGAGGGTTTTGGCTGTAACGTCTTAAATTTCATCTTTTATGGCAGCCTTTTTATGCTCCAATTTCGTGTTATATAGTTGAACCTGTCTGCGCCAAAAGTAGACGACAGGAAGGGTAAATGCTTCTGAGATGATGAAAATGATCAGCCATTTGAGATCCAGGGACCAAATCCCAAAAGTCCAGCCGGTGTGGAAGTAGACACCCGCTAATAGCGCAGCAATACCAAAAAAGCTTAACAGATACCCAATAAAAGGTTTTCTTTGGAATGCCATGGACAACAGGTTTATCAAAACAACAGCAGTGCCGATAATCAACCCAATACGGAAGTTTGAAATAAGACTCCTGATGTTGATAAAATCACGCATATCAACCAGCATCCACACAAACTCGATAGCAACACTGACAACTGCTGCTGTGGCCAATATCAGGACAACACTGTTCAAAAAAATAAACTTTCCTTTGCTCATACAGATCCTCTTATATTCCAAGGAATTCCTTGAAGCTTTTCACATAATTTCTGGAGACTTCAATGCCATTCTTTCCTTTTTCAAATTTTAAAAGCAGCTTCCTGCCAAACCAGGGTGTGATTTCGGTTACATGGGTGATATTGGCTATGAATGATTTGCCGATGCGTATAAACCTGTTGTGCGGGACTTTTGACTCAAGCTCGTACAGCTTGTCCTTCACCCGGAATTCCCCGTCCCCTGTGATGCAAAAGGTGTTGTTTCCCCTTGCTTCAAAATAGTAAATCTGATTATAGGGAATCATCTTGAACCGTTCATTGTCCGTTCTTCCGACAATCGTGCTTTTATCTTCATCTGTTTGGGTCATATTCCCCAGAAGCTCCATCATGGTAAAAAGATTGCTGGAATGAAATAAAAGACAAAGCTTATCCACAGAAGGCGGAAACCCGGATTCGACAATACAAATTTCCGCCTCATCATCAATTTCAATTTTTCTGGCTGATAGTAATTCTATCAGCAAAGGCTTTTTATTGTCCGAGCAGATAAGGCTTACTTTCATCATTTACACTCGCAACAGGTTGCTTCAATTTACACTGGGGAATAAGCTGTGTACCGTGTCGTTACTTGGGAATGCGTCACTTTACCCCATTATATTTCTTTTTTCGGACAAAAGGAATCATCGCTTTATAGCATGGCAGATTTCTTTTACCATATGCTGATAAGAGCACTGCATGTTGTTCCCCAATACCACAATACATACATTTTGATCCTTCATTTTATACATTCCTGTGCTGATTCCAGGGCCTCCTCCAGTATGAAAGTAAATATTCCCTAGCTCAGGATCCTCTTCAAGCATTAAACCATTCCCGTAATAGTAACCCTCAGTAACATGTACATTGGATTTTTCATTCAGGTGTTTTTCTTCATTTAGCCCTTGGAGGAAACTGTAGATATCATGGGTTGATGAGTATAGTCCGCCGGCCCCGTGGAAGTTTGACAAATTAAATCCGGTTACTTCCACAATCATTCCTGCACAGTAACCCATAGCCATATTTTGCATTCTCCAGGGATATTCCTGATACCCTGTGCTATGCAATCCCATTGGTTCAATCAAGCGATGGTTCAGAAAGTCAATGTAGCTTTCGCCGGAAATTTTTTCGATGATATCGGTTAAGATGATATAGTTTGTATTACTATATTGATAATCTTCTCCAGCTTTAAATATTAATGGTGTATTTTTAAATCTGGAAATAATTTTTTCAGGTGTTTGCCTGGCAATATAATAGCGCATATAGTCCAAAGGCGTTTCATAATAATTTTTGATTCCCGAGGTATGATTCAAAAGGTTTTGAACTGTAATATCCTCCCACAGTATATAATCAGGATAAAACTGTGTCACTTTGTCCTGAAGGGATAACAAACCCTGATCTGCCAGGTTTAGAATGGACCAGGCAGTAAAAGCCTTGGTCATGGATCCAATCACAAACTTTGAATCGGGGGTATTTTGCGTTCTGTTTAAGAAACGTCTGGCATATCCATAGCCTTCATTAAAAATAATCTGATCTTCAAGTGCAACCAAAACAACTCCGCTGAAATGGTTTTCCTTTACATGCTTTTAAATGACTGCATCGATGCTTTTTTGCTGTTCATTACCGTTTTCAGGTTTAAATGTGCTGATATACTGATTCGCGGTAATGTTCATCAGGATTATCATCAAAGCCAGAATAAAAATTGCCCCTGCCAATAGCTTTAGGAACAAAGCTTTGTTTTTTTTCATAACAGACCTCCAAATATTATTCTTTACCTGGAATATAGCATGAAGATTAAATGAACGAGGCATATTTCACGTAACAGGTACACAATAGTGGTGAATGAGCCAAATTTACATGTGAAATGACGACTCTGAAGCCAGGAGCACCGCATTTATCACCCTGAGCCGTGCTTGTTGCTTGAGGAGCTCTACTGGCAGATTTTTCAGTATGAAGGCTATATGAAACTCATTCGAATGAAAAAAACATTGCATAAATATACGGTAAGGTGTATAATTATACAAAAGAAAAGAGGAGGGGTTTCTATGAGCAGCAAGGTTGAATATGCAGGTGAATGCTTCAGCAGCGGCTTTAATTGTGCACAGTCGGTGTTTTCTTCTTTTTGCGAAGATTTTGGTTTGGACAAAAGCCAGGCGCGGAAGATTGCCTGTTCTTTTGGAGGCGGTATTGGTCATCTGGGCGAGGTTTGTGGGGCAGTTTCAGGTGCGTTCATGGTTTTGGGGTTGATATACGGACAAAGTGAAGCCCATGAATCAGAGAAAAAAGCGCTGACCTATCAGAAAGTAAAGGAGTTCACCAAGCGCTTCAAGGAGATCAATGGAACAATCAACTGTACGCAGCTTCTGAACTATGACCTGGGTGATGAGGCACAACTAAATGCTGCAAGGCAAGCCGGTGTATTTAAAACAAAATGCCCGAAGTACATCATGGATGCTGTCAGGATACTTGAAGAAATGATTGCTGAGCATTAAATGGAACTGTATGTCAATAAACACTGTTTTGGCTAAGCACAGCGGGTGGAGATGAAATAATCTCCACCCACTTTATATTTAAGGGACAAAGGGGACAGGTACCTTGTCCCAGTAAGTTGAGTCAAGGAACCGTTCTCCTTTATCCATTTATCATATGTTGAAAGACAACACGCATGTGGATTTCGCAAATCGGGCAGTTGCCTGAAACCAGTGAAAAGATGGTTCCCGACAGAAAGCTTTCAGGTACTGCTATTCTATCATGGGGAAAGCTTAAGCTCTGGATACGTTTTCAAGTAAAATAGTTGAATGTTTTACTGAAAAGCAGTAAAATGAAAGAAAAAAGTTGGAGGGGTTCGCATGGCTGGAATCAAGGATGTTGCAAAAGCTGCCGGAGTATCATTTTCTACCGTATCCAATGTTCTAAACGGGAAGAAAAACGTTGGTGAAGAAACCAGAAGCAGGATTCTGAAGATCTGTGAAGAGCTTGAATACTATCCCAATGCAGCCGGCAGGGGCTTGAAGCGCGGGAACAGCAACATCATTCTTTTTAATTTCAGCGACTTCGACCGAACCTTTTATCTAAAAATTATCAATGGCATAAACGACTATGTCAACAGAACCGAGTTTGATTTGATGATCTGTACCATCAAATCCTGTGAGAAGTTCATGCGCAACAATATGACCAGCGGATGTATCACCCTGGATATGGGCATGAAAAATGAGATGCTGTTTAAAACGGCAAAGGAAAACTACCCGATCGTTGTTCTGGACAGAGTAGTTGATAACCCGTTTATTAAATGTATTGTCGTGAATAATTATGACCCCATGAAAGAGCTTGTACAAGGTCTTGTCGATCGCGGATACAGGAAGTTCGGCTTTATCGGTGGCCCGGAACAAACCAATGACACTCAGGAGCGATATCAGGCTTTTTTGGATATACTGGTTGAAAATCATATCTATTTTCCGAGTAAGAATTACTTTTCAGGAGATTACCGCGAGAAAAGCGGTTTTACCGCTGCAACAATATTCATGCTCAGTGGGGATCTTCCCGAAGCTCTGGTTTGTGCCAACGACAATATGGCGCTTGGCGCGATCAGGGCTTTATCGCAAAACGGGATAAGGGTTCCGGAAGACATCGCCGTCACAGGCTTTGACAACAGTGACCTGGCCGAGGCCATGGGCCTTACAACAGTGGATATTCCAAATTATGAACGCGGATACCTTGCAGCCCAATATCTCATCGAAAACATCATGGGAAAAAAGAATGTGGATCTTTTTAAAATATCTGCCCAGGTTCGCTGGAGAGAGACGGTGTCAAGTAAAAAATAAATATTTTACTAAAAATATTACTGAAAATATAAAGCATTTCCCGTAACCAAATCAATTATTTTCTAACAAGACGTTAAAATATCCTTCTTTAGACGAAGAGATGAATAAATATTGGAAAATGTCATAGATTATATTGACATTTTCTTTTACTTGCCATACGATAATAGTGTAACGTTATACCAAATTGTGAGGAGGAAGGGAACATGAAAAAAGGAAAATTTACAGTCGTGTTATTAGCATGCTGCATCATGACGGGGCTTCTTTTCACCGGATGCACAATTCCAGGCGTCAACACAGGTGGGGCACAATCATCCGCTGAAAAAATCATCATATTTCAATCCAAGGTGGAAATTACAGACCAAATGGAAGCGCTGGCGGAAGAGTATAAGGCAGAAACAGGCGTGGAGGTTGAAGTTTGGGGAACAACCGGTGACGATTACTTCCAGCAATTGAAAACAAAGCTTGCGAACAATCAGGGGCCTGTGGTTTTCTCACTGGCACCCGGCTCGGAATCGAACCAGATGAAAAATTACCTGGAGGACTTAAGTGATTTATCCTTCATCGACAAAATCGCTGAGGGAATGGCCAATGTTATTGACGGGAAGGTGGTCGGCATCCCCTATACCGTGGAAGGCTTTGGACTGGTCTACAACAAGAGCATGCTTGACCCGGCCGGCGTGAAGGATTATAACTCTTTTCTGAAAATGATGCAGGACCAGAAAGCTAAAGGAGTGAATGGCCTCAGTCTGTCCCAGGAAAGCTATTTCCTCATCGGGCATATTCTGAACACTCCGTTTGCATTGCAGAAGGATCCCTTCCAGTTTGTTGCGGATTTGGCCGACGGAAAGGTAAAAATGTCAGACACACCGGAATTTCAGGAGTTTGCAAAGTTTTATGCCGCCATCCGGGACAATGCTAAAAATCCATTGGAAATCAACTACGACAAGGAAATCGGAGACCTGGCCACGGGAAAATCGGCTGCCATCCACCAGGGAAACTGGTGTGCAGGGATGTTTAAAGATTACAAGCTTGATTTTGAATTAGGGATGATGCCGCTTCCGCTAACGGGGAATGATTGCCTGGCAGTGAGCGTTCCTGCGGCCTGGTATATCAACTCACAGGCTTCCAGCGCTGAGAAACAGGCCGGAAAGGATTTCCTGACCTGGTTGTATACCAGCAAAACCGGTACAAAATATTTAATGGAGGAATTCGGGTTCATTCCTGTTGTTCAGGGAATGGAGAACACAAAACTGGATGTGCTTTCTCAGGAGGTGGCAAGGTTTACCGCAGAGGGAAAGACAATTCCCTGGCCGATGAGCCAATGGCCTGCAGGCGTTGTTGATGTATACCTGGTCCCAATCGCCGAGCAATTCTTTACCACCGACATGACGCCGGAAGCCTTGCTGACCGAATTGGATAAAGCATGGGCAGAGGCAAGCAAGTAAGCTATACCGTTGAATAAAGGGAAATCCAACATCACCCGTTTCGTTCGAAAAAATGCTGGATTTCCCTGGTGAACTCGTTGCGCTGAAGCTGAACATCAAGCGTTTTTACGAAGTAAAATACGTAATGGCGTTTTTACGAAGTAAAATACGTAATGGCGTTTTTATGAAGCAAAATACGTAATGGCGCTTTTACGAAGTAAAATATGCATGTGCTTCGGTGGGGGACTCTACTCCCATCGAAGAAGAAACAAGGAACCCCCACTTATAGAAGTGAGGGTCTCAGGAATTTGATTAAATGATCATTGGTCAAAGTCGGGAAGGGGGCACAGCAATGATAAAGAAAAAAGATATTGGCTGGTATATCCTCTTTACAGCGCCTTTAATCTTCATTTTTACCACGGTCGTCATTATTCCGTTTTTGATCGGCATAGGATATTCGTTCTTCTCCTGGGATGGGCTTCCGCTGAACCCAAAAATATTTGTAGGGATTGAGAACTATGTGAAACTGTTTTCAGATACAAGGTTTCTAAGCTCCGCCATGCATACCACGCTATTTACTTTTTTATCCATCCTGATGATTAACCTTTTGGGCCTCGTTTTTGCAATGGTGGTTACAACAACCCTGAAGGTCAGAAATGCCGCAAGGGCTATGCTGTTTATGCCATATCTGATTGGCGGGCTGATTTTGGGGTATATCTGGAAATTTATCTTTGGAGATGCCTTTTCAACCATTGGGGAGCACACCGGACTGACAACGGTGTTCTTCAACTGGCTGCTGGATTCCCAGTTCGCCCTGTATGCCATGGTCATTGTTGCCACCTGGCAAATGGCGGGATATATCATGATCATTTATATCACCGGCATTCAGAGCATTCCGGAGGATGTGATTGAAGCGGCGCATGTGGATGGCGCATCTTTCTGGGTTACCCTTTTCAAGGTGAAGTTTCCGCTGATGATGCCATCCTTCACAATCTCCTTGTTTATGACACTGTCAAACTGCTTCAAGATATTCGATGTGAATTTCTCTCTGACAACCGGGGGCCCCAGCAATGCCACAGAGATGTTTGCGATGAACATCTATAATGAAATCTTCCAGCTGAACAATTACGGGTATGGTCAGGCCAAAGCTATCGTGTTTTTTATAGTTGTAGCGGCGATTACACTGTACCAGGTATCGGTAACGAAAAAGAGAGAGGTGGTGATGGTATGAAAAAAGCCGGAAAAATCATCCTCAATAGCATCGTTATCCTATTATCGCTGGTTTATCTCTTTCCGGTTTATATCGTCATCGTCAATTCCTTTAAAAACAGGGCTCAGCTGTATGAGAATATTTTAGCCTTCCCATCGGGTATTGATTTTGAATATTACGCAGCGGCGATGCAAAAGATGAACTTTCCCAGAGCGTTTGGCAACTCATTGATTGTTACGGTTATCTCTATAGCGATCATCGTTGTGCTGGGCTCCATGACGGCCTGGATGCTGGTGCGGATGAACAACCGTCTGAGTAAAATTATTTTTCTGGTATTTGTCGGGACAATGCTGATTCCGTTCCAAACGCTGATGATGCCATTGATGCAGGAAATGGGCTGGATCAGAGACTACCTGCACATCCCCATGATGGACTCGCTGGGAGGGCTGATATACATGAATGTGGGGTTTGGGGCAAGTATGTCGGTGTTTTTGTACCATGGCTTTATAAAGTCCGTTCCGGTATCGCTGGAAGAAGCGGCTACCATCGACGGCTGCAACAAGTTCACGTTGTTTTGGAAAATTGTGTTTCCCATGCTGAAACCAACAACAGCAACGGTTGCGATCCTGGATGTTATTTGGATATGGAATGATTACCTTCTGCCGTCCCTGGTGATCTCCAGCAAGGCGTATCGCACTATTCCGCTGTCCACGGCATCTTTTTTCGGCCAGTTTACCATACAGTGGAATATGGCGATGGCCGGGCTTACCCTGACGATTATTCCGGTCATCGTGTTTTATCTGTCGGCTCAAAAATACATCATTAAGGGCGTTGCCGCAGGCGCAGTGAAATAACGTTATTATTCACACCCCAGTGGAGTTAGCGGGTGGCTCCTGCGGATGGTTTTCTGGAGCTGCCTGTGAAAAGTAACGAAATAACCCTGTGCCGGTGAAAGGTTGAAAAAGAGCATTCTTCAGAATTGCTCCTTCTTCCGCTATACCTCATTTCTCTGAGGAAGAAGTAAAAGGCGGTTACCTTGCTTTCCAAAGGAAGTGAAGCAAAAGAACTGTCTCCCTGTTTCAAGAAAAGGAATTTGATGAACATGGCAGCAATATATAAAAGAGATTTAAATAACTTAAAGAATGATGATTTACTGTTGCAGGAAACCATCTTTCATAATGCCAACGGATATATAGGGGTCCGCTCCTGTTTCGAAGAAGGCTACAAACCAGGATATAACTCTGTGAGGGGTACATATATCAACGGCTTTTACGATGTTGCCGAAATGAAACAGGCCGAGAAGCTATTCGGCTTGGCGGAAGAAAAACAGACCATCCTGAATGTTGCGGATACCCAGTCCATCCTGCTCAAGCTTGGGGAGGAGACCTTCAGTATGTTTGAAGGGACAGTTCTGGAATCCTCCAGGTGGCTGGATATGGAAGAGGGTTATACGGCAAGAAGAATTTTGTGGCGTTCCCCCAAAGGGAAGGAAGTAGAGATCGAGATTCGGAGAATGACTTCATTCTCGCGGTTGTCCCTGTTTACCATCGACTATTGCGTGAAATCCATCAATTATAACGGCGAGATGACCTTTCTGTCCAGTCATACAGGTGAGGTTTTCAATTACTTTAATCCAGGGGATCCCAGAGTGGCGGCTGTAAGCTTCAAGCATTTGCACCCAGCTGGAGCGGGAATCATCGAAGGCGCTTCCTACCTGTTAACCCATACGTCCAGATCGGGTTTAACGGTCTGTACCGGAGTAAAGAATGTTCTGTCCGGAGACGCTGAAATTGAACATCGTGTTGAAGAGAAGGGAGCCTTCTGCAGCCTGAAAAGAAGCATCAAAAAGAATGAACCCGTACGGCTGGTAAAATATACGATCATAACAGATTCCATCCGCTGGACGGACTGCAGAAAGCAAGCCGTGCGGGAAATGGAGAATGCCGTTTCAACACCAATGGAAAAGCTGTATGAAGAACAACGAATGTATCTGAAGTCATACTGGAAAAAGTCACTGCTGGAGATTGAGGGTGACCATGACTTGAACCTGGCTGTCCGGTATAATCTGTATCAGCTGATGCAATCCGCCGGCAAGGATAAACATGGTACAATAGCGGCTAAAGGGCTGAGCGGAGAGGGCTATGAAGGCCACTACTTCTGGGATACGGAGATGTACATCCTGCCATTCTTTATTCTGACAAACCCGGAGATCGCCAAAACTCTGATTGAATACCGTTATCATACTTTAAACGGGGCCAGAGAGAACGCCCGTATCCTGGGGCACCAGCAAGGGGCTCTGTATCCATGGAGAACCATCATGGGAAAGGAATGCTCGGGATATTTTCCTTCCGGTTCCGCACAATACCATATCAATGGAGATATTGCCCACGCCATTGTGGCGTATTATCTTGCGACAAGAGACTTTGACTTTATCCTTGATAAGGGTTTTGAAATCATCCTTGAAACAGCACGATTGTGGATGGATACAGGCCATTTTTACAACGGGCAATTCCACATCCATGAGGTAACAGGCCCGGATGAATATACCTGTATGGTCAATAACAATTATTATACCAATACCTGTGCGCAGTACAACCTGCACTGGGCGGTGCGGTTTTTCCGCATGATGGAGAAAGCAAAAAAGGAGGAGCAGCCTTACCGGAGTAAAATAACATCGCTTTTTCAAAAGCTTCAGCTTTCTATCAGTGAAATTGCAGCCTTTGAAGAAGCAGAAAAGAAAATGTTCCTGCCCTATGACAAAGAGCTAAAAATCAACCCACAGGATGATTCCTTTTTAACCAAAAAGGTGTGGGATATTCCCAGCACACCTGCCGATAAATTTCCGCTGCTTTTGCATTACCACCCATTATACCTGTATCGTCACCAGGTGTGCAAACAGGCCGATACGGTCCTTGCCCACTTTATCTTTGAAGATGCACAGGATATGGAAACGATCCGAAATTCCTTTCTGTATTATGAGAGAATCACAACCCATGATTCCTCGCTGTCCACCTGTATTTTCAGTATCGTCGCATCCAGGCTGGGGTTGGAGGAAAAGGCATACGCCTATTTCGGCGATTCGGCCAAGCTGGATCTGTTCGATACCCATCACAACACAAAAGACGGCATTCATACAGCGAACATGGGCGGCACGTATATGGCCATCGTTTTTGGCTTCGCCGGTCTTCGGATCAGGGAATCCGGCCTGTTTTTTGCCCCGGTTCTGCCAAAGCAGTGGGAGGCCTATCATTTTATGATTCATTATGCGGGCAGTGAAATACGGGTTCATGTTGACAGGGAAAGTGTCAGTTTCACACTGACAGCTGGAGAAACACAGAAAATACATATTTATAATGAGGTCTATGACTTAACAGAGATGCTCATCGTTTCACGAACAGGGGAGAGATAAAGATGAAATACAGGGCGATTTTGTTTGACCTTGACGGTGTGATTTGCCATACCGATCAGTACCATTATCAGGCCTGGAAAACCATTGCCGATGAACTGGGGATTGATTTCGACGAGGAGATCAACAACCGGTTGCGGGGAATTGGCAGGATGATGAGCCTTGAAATTATCCTGGAGAAAACCAATAGAAATTATACTGATGAACAGAAGAATAGAATCGTTAATCAAAAGAACGAAATCTATAAAAGACTTCTATTGCAGATGTCTGCCACAGACTTAAGCAAAGAGGTTAGGGAGACACTGATAAAACTGAAGCAAATGGGGCTTCGACTGGCAGTTGGTTCTTCCAGTAAAAACGCAGGAATCATCCTCAAACAAATTGGATTGGAATATTTTTTTGATGCGGTTTCTGATGGAAACCTCATTCAAAAATCAAAACCCGATCCGGAGGTTTTTCTGAAAGCAAGCGAAATGGTTGGCGTCAATCCCAAGGATTGCCTGGTAGTGGAGGACGCAAAAGCAGGTGTGGAAGCGGCTGCAGCAGCAGGTATGGACTGTGCCGCTATTGGAGATGCCATGAAAAGCAATCCGGTCGCCTACAATCTTTATTCCTTTTCAGATCTGTTGACAGTGACGTAATCTCAAATCTTTGTTCCTTTTCAATATTCCCAGCAACAAATCACTAACGCTCAGAGATGCTGGGAGCGAAATGATGGAACTACATCAACTACTGTTTTATCGAAGGGAAAGCGAAATCCTTGTGGAAACAAATAAAGAGGGTCTGCTCACCGTGTATAACCGATCGCTATTCATAACGCATGCTGTCCATAATGCTCAAGTCCCGCCCAGATCGCAGCGGCAGGGCTGAAATGAAAGCCATCACCAGAAGACCGGCCACCCCCAGGATGGTCATTTCGGTAACGGCGGGGCATACCTTCACATTCCCCCACATCATGCCCACAGTCTTAGGAATGGTAGTCATCATCACCAGCGCGGTGAGCATTCCCAAAAGGCTACCGAGCAAACTAACAACAATCGCTTCTGTCATCAGCATCCTGCTGATTCCCTTTTTACTCATGCCGATGCAGCGGTATAATGCAAGGCTCCGCTTACGTTCCAGATAGCCAGACATGATATTGTTCAGTAGCCCGAGCATGCCCACTGCAACGGCAAAATAAGTGTAGATATTGATGGATTTGAAAATGGAATCCACTTTATCGGCGTTTGCATTTCTTAATTCCTGCTTTGTACTGATGGTGAGAATGCTCCTTGTAAGCTCCCTTTTCAGGTTTATCTTCAGCTGATCAGGTGAAATACTCCCTTTCACCTGGTACTCGTCTTGATACATACTTCCTGCAAGCTTCTTTAAGTTCTCCTGCGAAATATAGCCGATATGGCCGATAGCTGTATTCGTATCCACGAATGCTGTAATGGTAAAGGTCATTTCCCTGTCATCGCAGGTTACACGCAGTTTGTCACCGAGCTTCAGCCCCAGTTTGGACTTCACGATCTCAGTTGTAATAATATTACTTCCTTCAGAAAGAGTATCAATCGCCTTCCGGGCCTGGGCCAATCCTCCCATTGGATTCATCTCGAAGTACGAGGCATCTGTAATGCCAATCATGCTGAAAAACATCCCGGAATCAGCCAGATAGCTGTTATAATTGGTGTAAAAGCCTATGGCAGTTGTAACTCCCTCAACCTCTTGAATCCTGCCAAGGGTTTTCTCATCAGAGGCTTGAAGCTCCATACTGACATCATAAAGGTAATACTTATCCCAGGCGGTGTGCAGGTCGGTGGACATGGTATTGAATATGGAAACCATATAGGCAACCAGAGCGATGATAGCCGCAAACAGCTTCAAATTTCCGGAAAGCGCCTTATGATCTTTAATATTGCGAATCCCCAGAACAACCTCCTGTGACAGCCCCGAGCGTTCACTGGCTTTTACAGCAAGGTGCAGGATAACAGGTATCAGTGTTATTAATCCGACTAATGCTCCAACAGCTAAAATACAGCTGATAATCATTCCCGGCAATGTGATGGGCAGGAACTGTGGTACAAGTATACATGCGATTGTTAAGAATATTCCCGGGATCCAAAGCTTTGTATTTTTTGTAATCCGCTGTTCCAGACGATGCAGGATCACATCCTTAATGGATAATTTTGTGCATTTTCGGATGGAGAACATGGCGCTGCCCGTCGTGATCACCACTGCAGACAATATTGCCGTCAGTATTTCTCTTACTCCAAAAAGCATGGGCGCGCTGCCTGCAAAGGAACCGTTGTCTTGGAAGTAAATACTTTTAATGAAATAGAGGATGCCTATCCCCAAAAAGCACCCAAAAGCACCCCCGACTGCTCCGATGACAGCGCTTTCCGCGGCAAGGATACGGTTAACCCTTTTTCGTGTAGCCCCGAGGCTTCGCAGGGTACCAATAACCGCTATCCGCTCGGTTGTAATCAAACCAAAGCCCGTATAGATAATAAAAATACTCATGAAAATGACAGCGACGGACGAAATGCGGAAAGGCAGCACACTGTTGGAGGTTTCAGCCTCAATCAGCTTCTTGTCCAAGGTATAGATCACCTGATAATCTGAAAACCGTTCCGATAGCTGGTTCTTCACGGCTTCCAGATTGCTTTGATCCCTGACTTTGATATACATCAGATTCGTTTCCCCGCCGAATATCTTCGCAACCGTTTGTCTGGGTGCGAAAAGGGTTCCGCCATCGGCCAATTCCCTGAGATAGATCCCTTGTTGTTTTGCAATTCCGGCCACTATAAAATCACAGGTTTGCCCATTCATTTCAAGAGTAATGGTATCTCCAACAGAAAACCCATATTTGGCGGCGTAGATTTCGCCAATGATGATCTGGTAACCGCTCCAATCCCCAAAACTGCCTTCCTTTAGCTCAAAGGGATTGTGCTGCTGCCATTCGTCCATGTTTACCCCATAAAGGTGAAAATAGTACATATCTTCGACATTTGGAGCATATAATGCGCTCTCATAGAGAAAGGAATTGGCATAGTCCAGTTCATCGGTATATTCCATGAAAACGCTGTCGTCAATCCATTCACTCGCTCCCTTTTCCTGCTTGACGCTGATGCGAATATCAGAGTTTCCGGCATGCCGGGTATCCGCCTCGTAGAACATATACTCCGTTGTTCTTCGAAAACCTTCGTTCGCAAACATCAGCGAGGCTGAGGCCGCAATCGAGAACAGCACCAGTAACGCCCGGCCTTTCCTGTCCATTAAGCTTTGCCATAAATACTTTACTATAATTTTCATGCGACGATCCTTCCATCCATTAATCGAATGACCCTGTCGGTATATTTTGCAGATTCCTCGGAATGCGTTACCATGATGATGGTGGTATGCCTTTCGCGGTTGATACGCTTAAGCAGCGTAAGAATTTCGGTTCCCATAACGCTGTCGAGGTTTCCAATGGGCTCATCAGCAAATATGATATCCGGGCTGGTGATTACCGCCCGGGCGATAGCCACGCGCTGCTGCTGACCTCCGGATAACTGCGCGGGCGTATGGTTTCTGTGATCAACAAGCCCTACAATGTTCAGGATATCATCAAGCTCAGAGCGAAGTTCCTGCTTCTTTTTTCCGTCAAGCAGCAGGGGTATCAGGATATTTTCCTCTACGGTCAAATTCGGCACCAGGTTATAGTTTTGAAACACAAAACCGATTTCCCTGCGACGCATTTTGCTCTGCTCACTATCATCAAGATGAACAATATCTCTTGAATTGATTTGAATGGTACCGTCCGTTACTGATTCCAGGCCGCCCAGCAGATACAGAAGGGTGCTTTTCCCGGAGCCGGACGGTCCCATAATGGAGACAAATTCACCCTTGTCAATGACCAGATTAATGCCCTTCAGTACAGGCACAGCTAATTCGCCCAGGTTATAGGTTTTATGTACATCCTTTACCGTTATGATTTCATGCTTCATCTTTTTTAATTCCTTCCCGTCTCTCTTGTATTTTTTGATTGATAAAATCCACATCGCGCCGGGTTTTATTCAAATCCAGCAAACATCCCACAACATAGATAGGGGTTACATATACCAGTACATGCCACAAGAATGGTAGCTGGAACCAACCCAGAAGAAGGCCGGTAACAGCCACAACTGTGCTGACGGTGACATATTCAAGCAGTAAATCCAGCAGGTAATAGCTGGTTTGAAGAAAATGAAGAATAAACAAAACCAGAAACACAACTATCGACATTAGAAGCAGCTCCCAGAAAAACAGGGTATCCGCCCAATCCCCAAATCGAATGGAGGATACGGTATAAATGGTAAGAATGATCATGGTCGTAAGTGTCATGCTTTTTTTCATAAGCTCTTTCATAGTAACCCTCCTGTCATTTCTTTGCTCAGGGCTTTCTTAATCTCAGGAAGATAGGTTCTGGAAATAGTGATTTTCTCACCGTTTATAAGCGTAGCTTCCATGCGGCTGTTCACGAGCTGTTTGATATTCTGAAGCATTTCAAGGTTTAAAACGCAGGATTTACTCACCTGAACAAAACCGTTGCCCGAGAGCTTCTCAGAAAAATTGTATAGCTTGTGTTCAGTGCGGAACACCTGGTCTCTTGTATAGATGAAGGTTTTCTTATCGACGCTTTCTATGTAATAAATATCATATATATTGATTTTATACTGTCTGCCGTTATCATCCCCATAGACCGAGTAATCACAGGTTTTGTAAAACTGAATCAGACGCTTTACCGTGGAATCCATCTCGTGGTATTTTATCACCACTTCAGTTTCCTTTTCCATTCTCTGTTCCAGAAGCAGCTTCATGCATAACCCCCCTCATTGCTTAAAACATAGCATTTTCTGCCACGAGTTACAAGGCGTCGGCTACCAAGTTGCAAATTAGCAGAACCGACTTACAGTTGAGTGGCAGGGAACGGAGCTATGTCTTGGACATAGAACTGTCCCCTGTTTATTTATGGTTCGAAAATCCAGCATTTTCTGTTATAATTATTCATAGAACACCGTGCAAATTGTCACACTCTGGAGATACTTGTGGAAGACTGTTTTATCAACAACCACGCAACAATATACATGAGGAGGTTATGATGGCGAAATATTGTTACCACTGTGGTGAAATCGCGAATGAGGGTAAGTACTGCAAAAAATGCGGAACCGACACTGCTCCTCCGAATGACGTCTATTTTACTGAGGAGGATTGCGGTGATTGTGACACGCCCCTTCCCCGATGGGCAAACTTTTGTCCGAAATGCGGCAGAAAATTTGGGTTTATCGAGCCGATAGATCCCCAAAAGGTTGCTAAACGAAACAAGGGCCTGGTAGCGGGCGCAGTGTTTTTTTCCATTGCCGCAATCGTCGCCGCGCTGGTGCTTTCCATGACCGAAGATGCTATCCCGGTGCAGTATGCGCTGGTCGGTGCTGCAGCGTTTATGCTGATCATTTGGGTGGTCACCGCAATTCGCTGGGAGCGTGCGAAATACAAGGATGGATCGGTTCTCCGTCATTTCAGCGAGGACAGAGTGCGGGGGGAGAGAGATATCAATGTTACCACCATCAGCGGCAGGGGAAAAAGGGTGGACATCCACTATACACTTTATTCCACCGAGGTGCGGTTTGATGACGGAACAACCGAAACCTTCAACATTGAATGTGCAGCCAACCACATCCAAATGAACATCGGGGACAGGATCCGATACTACCTGTCCACCAGGACATACCGTAAGCTATAGGAGGACATGGGATGAAAAGAATACCCGCAGCAATCCTTTTCACTTTGACCGCTCATCAGCCGGGCTGATGAGGATGGAGAGGGATATTGGGAGTGTATCGAGGTTCGTCATGAAACCAAGCACTTCGACGAGGAGCTTGTGGACAAAAACTATTGGTCCCACAGTATGAGCGGTTCCGCGGGAACCGGGGCTTTACCTCCACGTATGTGGGGCTCACTGAAAAAGACGATTATGCCAAATTTGAAGAGGTCGTTAAAGAAGAATTGGCACTTACCTCCTTTGCACAACTGGATCAAGGCCCGGATCTAAGCACTGAAGATAAAATCGGCCACGGAACAGCCATTGCCGGGATAATAGCGGGTTCTTCCGATGTAAAGGTGAAAGCAACTGCTCCAGTTGCCAAACTCGTTCCACTGGTATGCCAAACAAAGGATGCAGATGGGAAAACACAAAAAGCCAGTCTTGAAGTAGTTGCGCACGCTGTTTGGGATGCCGTTGATGTATATGGCTGCCGTATTATTATTTTAAGTGCCGGAACAACCGTGGACAATACTGTTCTGAGCGAGGCCATTGCGTATGCAGAAGAAAAAAGTTCCGTAGTTATTTCGGCAGTAGGAAATGAGAATAAAACAAAACCGAAGGATTT
This sequence comes from uncultured Ruminiclostridium sp., assembly GCA_964450305.1. Taxonomy (GTDB): domain Bacteria; phylum Bacillota; class Clostridia; order DSM-8532; family DSM-8532; genus JAAYJG01. The sequence goes on along the minus strand of CAYVFB010000019.1, from coordinate 7,429 downwards.
ATATTACCCGGCGGCATACTCCACCGTAATCGGTGTGGGGTCCGTCAATAAGAAAGGAAAGGTTTCAAATTTTTCACAAAGAAATGGATCTGTCATGCTGGTAGCAATTGGTGAAAAAGTATGGACTGTCTCCCGAACAGGAAATCCTCTGCTTGTAAGCGGCACCTCCTATGCGGCAGCATATGTTTGCGGTGCTGCGGCAAAACTGCTTTCAGCCCGCCCCGGGCTTACACCGGAAGAGGTACGCCAAACTCTGTGCAACACCGCGGCTGATATTTGTAAAGATGGCTATGATACAGACAGTGGCTGGAGATTATTACAGCTTGAAGAAACCCCGCTCGAATAATAGGATGACATAAATTCCTAATATTCCCTCTGCATATTTCCGATAGAAATTATAGGCTACAAATATTTGAGGGGATTTTACGAGTGATTTCTGATGAAATTTGCGAAAAAGAGAGCACCACATTGGATTTTTTTTGTTTCCTTCATTCTAATACTCATTAGTTTTATTATGCTTTACTTTTATTGTATAAATCAGTCCGTAAAACAGCTTACCTATAGTTTCTCAACAGATCAGCTGAACCTTCCACAGGAAGGGTTATCGATTTCAATTACTATCTCCAAGCAGTGGAAGGATCAATCGCTGCATTCTGCTACACCAATGGGCGCCCAGTATGATGGTGTACTTACGAACAATTCAGATTATGTTTTCAGCAATTGGTTTGCAGTTCTGAATTTCTCAGAGGATTTGTTGATTGATAGCTCATGGAACGGTTATTTTGCAAGCGAAGGAAATCAATTAACCTTTATTGCAAATGAAGACACCTCTACGTCAACACCGAACAGTGAAACAACATTCGGAGCTGTCATTTATGCTACCGGGTTACTGTCGCTTGATAGCTATACACTCACCGGAAACAGGATTGTCAATATGACTAGTCTGCCTGTTTTTTGGGTATTGACAGCCTCTTTCATTATTTGGGTTATCTCATTAATCACTTATTCCATCATACAGGCAAGAACCGCGGTATACCGAAAGCGTCAGGAACTGGACTATAAGATTATCATGCAATCTGTGAGCACCCTGACCAATTTCATTGATGCGAAAGATACATATACGCGAGGGCATTCAAGCCGTGTAGCCGAATTTGCAACTGAAATAGCGCGGCGCATGAAAATCAATCCGGGTGAGATGATGCAACTCCACTGTATTGCACTGATGCACGATTGCGGCAAAATCAGTATTCCTGATTCAGTGCTGAAAAAACCTGGTAAACTCACCAGAGAGGAATATGATTTGATTAAGTCACATACAACAACCGGCGAGAAGTTGCTGACGAATTTTACAGCAATACCCGGCATCCGTGAGGGTGCTCTATACCATCATGAACGTTTTGACGGGGCGGGTTATCCTGCCGGCTTAAGTGGAGCAGAGATTCCATTGTACGCCAGAATCATCTGCGTAGCAGATTCTTTCGACGCTATGAGCAGCAATCGGCGCTATCGAAACAGTTTATGTATTGAAGATATTTATAAAGAATTAACACAAAATGCAGGCAAGCAATTCGACCCGGACCTGGTTCCTTATATGATTCAAATGATTAAAGATGGTTTTGTCAAAAAAATTCAGGAAAAATACCCGATAACCAATGAGACAGAGGAGGGTTCTCTGTCTTAAACCCACATCACATTGTCCGCTGGAGTGATGGCGCCGTGGCATGGTAATCAGTGAAGATGATGGTAACTGATTTCAATGAACTGCAGTCCTGCCTTCCATCGTTCGTTTGCAAAATCATTGGACCAGAACCTGAATATTATACATTTCGAAGAGTTCCTGTAATTATATAGGTTTTATATGCCGATTGATATAATGTTAACTGAATTTACTAACAGATATAAGATATGTATACGTTATGAACAATTATAAATATGAGGGAGGATTTCCAAAATGAGCACTGAATTGAATCAGGAACCAGACTACCTGGAGGAGTACAAGCAAAAAACTGAGACAAAGAAAAAGAAAACCTATCTGAAACCATTACTGATCATCCTGATAGTGGTTGTTATTTTGGGCGGACTGGTATTTGGAGGCTATTACCTGTTGAATAAAGGAATTGTCTCCATCAGCTTTGGCGAATCAACGCAAACAAGAAGCACCGAGAACCAGACGGATGAAGAAAAAGATAAGCACTTTGACTTTATTGCTGCCCAAATCCGATCGGGAAAAGTCAATGTAGAGGAAGTCACCGCGTTCTTTTCAGAGAATGATGCAAAAGCCATCAGAAAGAAAGCAGGGTTGGTAGATTTCGCGGATGCAAACCTGGAGAGGCTCGTCAGGCAGAAAATCGAAAAAGCATTGGGGCTAATCTTTATCGAAGATGTTCATTCAATTACCAGCTTGTCAGCTGAAAACGCACAGATTAAGAGTTTGGAGGGTCTACAGTATTTCAATGCCCTGACTGAACTGAATCTCAGTGGTAATGCTATTGCAGATCTGAGCCCGTTAAGTGAGTTAACACAACTTGAAATTCTAAATTTATCCAATAACAATATTTCAAACATAGGCAGCATTCAGAGCTTAACGAAGATCAAACAATTGAATCTGAACCAGAATTATCTGGTGGACATAAATACTCTTGGAACCCTGACAAACCTTGAACAATTGTCTTTGGGGGGAAATTACATTCAAGCCCTGGAAGGAATCAGCAATCTGAACAGTCTGAAACAGCTTGAGCTTTTTGACAATTGCGTTGAGGATATCAGTGCCATTACGACACTGAGCGGTCTGGAAAGCTTAGACCTCAGTGATAATACCATTAAGGATATCAGTACCCTTGGAACATTGCCAACCCTGAAAGAATTATACCTGGCTGATAATCAGATTTCCAGTATCGCCGCGGTCGCGACATTGACGGGATTAACCACCCTGGATGTTTACGACAATTTAATCACCGATATCAGTGTGATCAAAAACCTACGAAACCTGAATGTAACCAAGACGGAAAGAAATCCGATAAAGTAGTACGACAAAACAATTTAAGACTATATCTCCTGAGGGAGCGTACCGGCAGGTACGCTCCTTTGTTACGATTCTTCTGCATATCCCTGTGTGTTTTGTTTCCAATGCCCCAAGTATTATCCGGCAGGTCACCCGGAAGCTTATGTGCGAACCGCGTTCAATATAGACATGTTCTATGATAAAGTAAAGCAGGATATCACGGGGGTTTGGCCTGAGATTGAAAAAAGTATGGGATGGCAAATATAAAGTGAAAGAAAAAACAGAACCAAAACCATAAGACGTTACAAAACGCCTCGCCCTTTAATAAGGGCGGGGAAGATTATTGAGATGAGATTATGCTTTCAGTACCATAGAGTTTCCTTGCTTGAATGCCATTATACCTCTTCAAGGATATGGGCATGTGTTGCAATGTATAATGTTTGACCAGCCCAGGCGCTGACATCGATAAAGCCTTGTGCGAAAAGTGAGCACGAAACAAGGGACGGTATTTGTTTCACGAAAGTGACTCAAATACCGTCCCTAATTATACATGTATGTAGATGTTTTCTTATTGACCGGTTAATACCCTCATCAATTCATTCATAATAGCCTGAACAAATGAAGCGGTGACATCGGCTTTCGGGTGGTAGTTTCCGTCTTCATCAAGCTTTGCAACCCCGGATGCAACCATAGCCTGAACACTGTTTTTTGCCCAGGAGCTGATCTCAGCTTCGTCAGCAATGGCGACATTTTCACCGCCGAGCTGTACACCGTTCAAAACGGCCAGCCTGTTAAGGATAACGGCAAGCTGTTCCATTGTCAGCTTTTCATCTTCAAAATAGTTGCCTTCACCATCCCCCAGGAACAAGCCCGCCTGTTTTGCAACAGAAACCGGCTCCGGCACACCGGCCAGGATTAGTTCAAAGAGCTGTGCTCTTGAGACAGGCTCATTGGACTGTTGCCCAAAGGAAATGACCGAGTCATACAAATCCTTGCTGGCTTCAATCTTTTCCACGCTGCCTATGGTTGACCATGCACCTTTAGTAAAGAAGCTCTCAAACATGGCGGCGGTATCTTTCAGATCCTGAACCGTTGTCGACTTGATTTCCTGTAAGATTTCCAACCTGTCTTCCGATGTTCTTCCCACCAAATAGTTGGACATTGTGTTCATGGCTCCGCTTAATTCACCTTGGGCTGCAGTGTATGAACTGAAAGCTTTGAGAATGTATCTGTCCAGTTCTTCCTGTGTAATTGTCAGGTTCCTGATGAAATCCGGCAGACCTTTGAACACCTCAAAGGTTTCATTGATGTTCGGGTCCCGATAGGAAACCAGCATGAAGGAGTCGTTGCTGAAGTTTGCGATGCTGTCATAAGCACCATTTTCAAACCTGATTTTCGGGGTGATATAATTTTCTGAAATCACCAGCCCAATAGGGATATATTTGCCACTGAAGTTGGTTCCCATAGCTTCAAAATCTGCAGAGATCATGTTGTACTGAACGGGAGTATCCATGGCTATCCCTTCCTTATGAGCTGGAAGCGGAATTTGGGTATAATCCTGTGAAACGATAGGATTTACCGGTAACGTTTCGATGAACTTCTTGATTTCCGTTTCGTGTATTTCAATACTGGCTTCACTGCCTGCAAACAGCGTGGTTAGGTTGGTTCTGTTAAGAATCAGCTGATGGATGGCTTCCAGTTCAGCTAATACGATGCCCGGTTCAGACTGCAGCAGTTGTTCCAGTTGGGTAAGAAAACCAAAGTACTCCAGGCCGTAAAGGTAGCTTTCGTAATTGTTGCTGGTTTTCAGGCTCGCCATATTACGGGTCATCAGCAGGCTTAACGGATTGGAGACAAACTGGTTTTGCATAGAGGATATTTGCTCTTTTACAATCGTCAGAATAGCATTTGCATCATTAAATTGAGTATTCAGAAGTATTTCCTTTACAAGCTCAACCTGTTTGTCGTATTCACCAGACAAACCCATCCATGACGCAGCCAATACCGGAACAAACGCATCACTGTCTACCTGTGATATAGTTGAAAGGCTGGTCGATAATCCATTCAGGTACCGAATACTCAGGGTGCCAAGCTGATCCTTTGGATACTGTTGGGTACCCAGCCTTCCCAGCAAACTTGCGTAAAGACTTAGAAAGTGCAGCTTTTCAATGGGTACTGCAGAGGTATCCAGCATGAGTGTGGTAAACCCTGTTCCGGCAACATCCGCCGCCGAGGAAAGCATTCTGACACCATCTGGTAGCTGGGTCTTATGAATGCTGTATTTTTTCACTTCTACGGGAAGATCAGCAACCTTCACTACCTGCAGTGCATCAATAATTGCCTGATCGGTTTCCTTGATGCTCCACTCGCTGTATGACTTTGTATTATTGACTATACTGTCAAGTTCCTCTGTGCTCATAGAGGCTTTCAGGTTTGCCAGGGCTGTCAACTGTTCTTCAGCCAATTTCTCGGTCAATCCAGGCTCGGGGACTGTAGCCACCAAAGCGGCATGATTGTTGTTATGAATGTACTTTGCAGTCAGCTCCTCCAGATAGTTATCATCAATCTTTTCTGAAACATTGTTTAAATTCTTAATCAGATTGCTGAAGTAGTCAATATTGCCGGTATTCGCCCACACCATGGCAGCGGATAACGATATGTTTATCCCGAGATTACTCATCTCTGTCAGGTTCGAATAGCTTAACAGGGTAGAGGATATGGTTGCGTTCACCAATCCCCTGTCGTATCCGATTTTCACCAGATCATCCAGGCAGCTGTCCACAAGAGCCATAAAATCATTCTTTTTCGCTGCATCTGCATTCATCGCTGTAAAAGTGAATATGGGCTGAACGTTCGAATCATTCATACTGACAACGAGTTGCCCGCCGATTTGTTTCTCTGTAAAAGCAATTTTGAGGGGCGAAGAATCCTGATTCAGAATTGTAGCAAGGATGGCAAGGCCGAGGGCCTCCTCTTCGGTGACATCTGTCAGCGCAAATGCATAATCTATTTGTGCAGCATTCACTGTATTGGCATTTGCATTCACGGCAAATGGATAAACAGCTTCGGTTTTTTGCTGCAATGGCTCGATTTTGCCATAATCAATCTGTACATCCTTCTTTTCATAACCACTGAGAACTTCCTCATCGATCATTTTCAAAAACCTTGTATAATCAAGATTTCCGTAAAGGATCATCATGGAATTGGATGGATGGTAATAGTTCTGGTGGGTTTGAACTAGCTGTTCATAGGTTAAATCCTTAATTTTTTCAGGATCTCCACCGGATATATTGGACTGGATGCTGTTTGGAAACAATGCGTCCGAAACATTATAGCGTGCAGCGGTAGAAATGTTCCCCAAAGACCCCTTCATCTCGTTGTATACAGTTCCGTTGATCAACAGTGGGGCATCGGCATCGGCCATTTCATATCTCCATGCTTCACGCAAAAAGATATTTTTATCTGAATAGACTGACGGGTTGTATACGCAATCCAGGTATACTTCCGACAGCTTCAGCAGCTGCTCCTCACTCATCGAAGAAACCGGGTAAACGGTAGCGGTTGCGCTGGTAAAGGCATTGATAAAGGTGCTGTAGGTTTGGTTTGCTATGGTAAACAACACGTTTTTCAATGGATACTTCTGGGAACCGGAAATAGTAATATGTTCCAGGATATGATTCACCCCAGTGTCGTCGACAGCCGGTGTTCTAAAAGCAATTTCAAAGGAGCGGTCGATATCCTTGCTTTGAATATAATAAAGCTTTGCTCCTGTTTTTTCATGCTCAAACAAAACGGTTTTTGCATTAACAATGTCCATAAAACCAATTTCCACAACCTTAAATCCCGAAATGACCTGGCCAACTTCGGGAAGCTGCTGCAGACCAATCTCCTCGGCGCCGACTGTTGTGAGCATGCATATGCTCATCAGCAATGTGACCACCAATGTTAACGAAATGACTCTTTTCATGTTCCACTCTCCTTCAATTAGTTAATTACACAAATAAATAATACGTATAAGAAGAGTATTTGTCTATTCTAAAGAAATAAATTTCCAATCATATTAATATCCTGACTTCAGCCATTAAGTTTTATCCCGAGCACAGCGAAGGATCTTTTCAGGAGTAATGCCCAGATCCTTCACTTCGTTAAGGATGATATCATTTCTTTGAGCAGACTGTGCCTGCTTACCCCTGAACAGTTCCTCATGCTCCAGGTGAAACGACACGAAACCTTGAATAGATTTCACAGGAGTAATGCAGTCAATCCGCGGGTTTGCAGCTACTGATCATGAAGGTTCATTGACAACGGTTCGTATTAACATTACAATAAATGAAGTGGGGTTTTTATAACAACGGAAGCGATTGCTTGCAATTGCAACACACCCGGGGAGACCGTTCGGCAGAGCCGAGCCGGCTCCGATTGCATGGG